>JAZLJQ010000074.1:0-7151 GCA_045617965.1 Prevotella sp. | reverse complement strand
GCCAGAAGGTAGAGACTATGGTTCCTGGTCAGATTTACATCATGAACAACAAGAAGTTCATTGCTAAGTAATCTTTAGACCAAGAAACACAACAATAACTTAAAGAGGTTCGGCACACACACTCAAGTGCCGAACCTTTTTTTTGATAATCTTTTCCAGAATGTCTAAAATATATAATAAGGTGAATTTGGGAGAATGCTCATAAATGAGTATTTTTGTAAGCACTACAATTAACAACATGATGAAAGTATTGTTTGTCAATACATCAGAAAGCATAGGAGGCGCAGCTATTGCTGCAAGGCGTTTATGCAGAGCCTTAGAGAAAGAGGGGGTACAGACGTCGTTTCTTACGCGCTCTAAAAAGTTTGGCTTTTATTGGGAACGTGCAACTATTTGGCGCAGGAATCATTTTTCAAAAAATGGACTGTTTTCTGTTGATATTGCAAACATGGGCGAGGATATCACAAAAAACAGCCAATTTCAAGAAGCAGACATCATTCATCTGCATTGGATAAACCAAGGTTTCTTGTCGCTGAAAGGCTTGGAAAAAATCTTTCGCAGTGGAAAGCCAGTGGTGTGGACCATGCACGACATGTGGCCATGTACCGCAATTTGCCACTATGCACGCGACTGCAAAGGATTTATGACAGAATGTTCATCCTGCCCACAACTGATGGCGCCGTCATATGGCGACCTGTCACGAGGTGTGTTCTGCCGGAAACGTGATATTTATTCGCATGGACAGATTGCGTTTGTAGGGTGTAGCAGGTGGATAGCAAGTGAAGCAGAGAAAAGTGCATTGACCGCTGGTCATAGTATTACGAATATTCCAAATGCGATAGACGTCAATGTGTTCCGCCCCATGGATAAATATGTGGCACGCCAGCGGTTGGGACTGCCACAGCAACAAAGGCTCTTGCTCTTCTGTGCACAGAAGATTACCAACAGCAGGAAAGGAATGCAGTATCTCATTGAGGCGTGTGAGAAATTGACTGATGAAATAGGTATAATGGTGCTTGGTGGACGAGCGGATAGTGTACAGATGATAAAAGGGAAAAATGTTTATCCGCTGAAATATGTCGCCGAAGTGAATGATGTGGTACAGATATACAATGCTGCAGATGTGTTCGTTACTCCGACTTTGGAAGATAATCTCCCTAATACCGTGATGGAAGCCATGGCTTGCGGAGTGCCATGTGTGGGATTTGGCATAGGAGGAGTGCCAGAGATGATTGAGCATGGAGTGACGGGTTGTGTGGCATCGTACAAGTCGGCGGATGATTTAGCACAATGCATCTGCAAGGCACTTGCAACGGAGGCGCACGAGCGATTCTCCAAAGCGTCGCGCGAGAAGGTGGTCAACACCTATTCCGAGCATGTCGTAGCACAACAATATATAAGTTTATACAAGACATTATGTCAGAAACGTTGAAAAATAGAACGGCAAAGGGATTATTGTGGGGCTATATTAATAGTGGAGCAATGCAAGTGCTGAACCTCTTGTTCGGCATCATATTGGCTCGCTGTCTCTCGCCTGAAGACTACGGAATGGTTGGAGTGCTGATGATTTTTATCAACGTCGCTGGATGTCTGCAGGCATGTGGGTTTGCACAGGCATTGATAAACTTGAAACAGCCGACGGCGAATGATTATAATAGTGTCTTTTGGTTTAATGTGCTGGTGAGTTCGATTATTTATGTCATTCTGTTTCTGTGTGCTCCCCTGATTGCTGACTTCTTTGGCATCCCTGGATTGACTTCGCTTTCACGTCTGTTATTCCTCTGTATATGGATATCATCACTTGGTATTACACGAAATGCCTATATGTTGAAGAATCTAATGAACAAGGAATTGGCAATAATTGGAATCGTTGCTTTGCTTATCTCAGGATTGTTGGGAATAACATTAGCAATAAATGGTTTTAAGTATTGGTCGCTTGCTTGGCAACAAATATCATTTATCACAGTTGTAAATATCGGAAGATGGATCTGTGTGCCGTGGCATGCAACATTAAATATTGACTTTACCCCCGTGCGCAAAATGTTTGCCTTCAGCGTGAAAATGCTTATTACAAATATTATCACTTCCGTTCAGCAAAGCATATTAAACTTCATCTTTGGCAAACTCTTCCCGATAAAATCGGTGGGATTGTTCTCTCAAGCAAATAACTGGAATGCAAAGGCGAGTAGTGTCATCAACGGCGCATTACAGCAGATAACGCAACCTATACTTGTTGAAGTTGCAGAAGATGATGAGCGGAGAAAACGCGTGTTTCGCAAAATGCTTCGTTTCGCAGCATTTATATCTTTTCCCACAATGTTTGGATTTGCCATGGTTGCAGATGAGTTCATCGTTTTGACGATAACTGACAAGTGGAGAGAATGTGTACAAATGTTGCAAGTGTTATGCATTAGCGGAGCATTCTTGCCAATAATGACATTATTTCAAAATCTCTCGGTAAGTAGTGGCAAGTCGGGCGTTTATATGTGGATGAATATTTCGCAAGTATTGACGATAATCATCGTTACACTACTTTGTTACAAATGGGGGATGATGACAATGGTTTGTGCATACACCATATTATATATATTGTGGCTCATACCTTGGCAGATTTTTGCTAATCGAGAGATAAGAATCACAATGCTCGAAGTGCTAGCAGACATATTACCATTTATGTGTCTAACCCTACTTATAGTTGTTGCCGCATATTTTGCCACTATGGCAATTGCTTCCTTGTGGCTGTTGCTTGTTACAAAAATAGTGTTGTCAGCATTTCTTTATATTGTAGTGCTGAAACTCTTCAAGGCAAAAGTGTTGGAAGAGTCAATAAATTTTTTTAAGAAAAAGAAATAATCCTTCTGATTATTTATTGCAATTCCCAAATAGCTTTCTTATACGTCTTTGTTCGAAATAGTCCTCTATCTGTTTCGGGATAATCTTGTGAATGCGCATTTTATAATCAAAGCGCATTTTTAAATACAATTTTCTTAGAGGCCAATACTTGCTTTTGTCAAGACCATGAATACGTGAATGTTCAAGGTGTATCCAATAAGGATGATCGGCAGAGAATCCACTCTGAGCATAATAACTACTAATAGGTATTGGCAAGTATTGATATGTGCAGCCTGCTTTATATAGTTTATTGAATAAATCGTGATCGGCTAATATGCGGTATTGAACATCAAAGCCATATCGCTTTAGTAGCTCAGTTTTTACTGCAACTGACTGATGAATGAATGGCATTGGGTCTTTGTCATTTGGAGCTGTAGCTCGATAAATAGCTGTACCCCAACGATAACGCATGTGAGTGTCGCCATATATGATATCATATTCGTCTCTACTGCAGGCATCTTTTAGCGCATCAAGAGCTTTCGGACTTGCCATGAAATCTCCTGCATTCATGAAAAGAATATATTTGCCTTTGGCGAGATTTATACCCTTATTCATGCCCTCATAAATGCCACCATCGGGCTCCGACAGAATAGTCAATTCTGAGGTCTTAGGCAAAGACCTTTGCTTTAAGTCATTCAAGAAGTTTCTCGTACCATCTGTACTTGCACCATCGACGATAATGTATTGGCAATTACTAATGTCACTGCATACAATTGAATCTATTGTCTGTTTCAAGAAAGGCAAGCAATTGTAGGATACAGTTACTATACTTAATGTGAAAATTTTCATATAAGGATATTATGTACTGAAGATGCAATATAAATTGCGTATAGACTTGAATATTATGTTGCAAATGAAAAATGGGCATCTGCTACGGAACATCCCTATCATAACTCTTTCAAATAAACTTTGTGGGACATATTCCAACTCGTTTTCCAATATAGTCCAATTATAACCATTTCGCCGAAATTTACGCCAATTATTAAGCATCCCAATTTTTAAAGCAAACGAATACTTTCTTTTTTGTTTGAAATAATTATAAATTACGTTGTTTGCCTTGATGTTAGACATGATATTTTTCTCATTCATCGTATGTGTGTATGACTGAGAATTGTCAATACGATATAAATAAACGATTTCATCTAAGCGAGCGATTTTCTTAGCACAATAAAACAAACGAGGAATGATGCAAAAATCTTCGGCATAGTCAATACCTTTTATCGGCAAAACATCGTTGTTAATAAAAAGCTCTCTTTTATATAGTTTTGCACAATTGTTGAAAATGGCAATGTCTTGACAGAGCATTCTTTTTAAGTGACGGCTCTTGCAAAGTCTGGAAGGAGACTGTTTCTTGGAAAAATTGCCAAGATTCCATGTTGCAAATCCACCATGTATGATGTCGGCATTTGTCTGTATCATCTTTTGTGCTAAGAGTGACACAGAGTGAGCAGGGAGGATGTCATCGCTATCTACATGCATTATTGCATCACCATTAGAGGCAAGTATTCCCGTAAGACGTGCCGCCCCTAGTCCTTGGTTTTGCTCGTGGCGCAAAATTCTTATATTGTCATTTAAGTTTGGATACTGCTTTATAACATTATGTAGAATTGAAATGCTATTATCAGGCGAACAATCATCAACGAAGATAAACTCTATATCATCATAGTCTTGCGAAAATAATGAGTGTGCACATTCTGCAATGTACTTTTCAACGTTGTATATGGGGACAATAATAGAAACTTTCATTTTATAGATTGACTATCTTCCAAAAAGATATTTCTTTAAGAATGGACTCATGCGCAGGGTGCTTGACACCAGAAAACAGAACATCAATACCAATAATCCTCCAAGCAGTGAGAGAGTAACATCGACTACAAAGATATTCTTATTTGCATTTAAGAATGTGCCAATAGCAGGAAGTGTCGGCACAAAAAAGAAATGCAATAGGTAAATGTCAAGTGTTCGTGTGCCTGTGTACTGTAAGAAGCGCCCAAGTATTCTCTCTTTTGAAAAACAATTCTGATAATATCTGAAAAAGAGAAATATGAGCGTTAGAAGGGAATATCTTGCAACCGTTTGTGAGAGGTTTGCCCATGGCCCGCGCAGAAAATGGAATTTGAGATAATCGCCTGTTGATAGGAACGTGATGATGATGATTGCAAAGATAAATCCATTGCGGTCATAAATCTTTTCAATTCTATTCCAATAACGGTGAATAATATTTCCAAAAATGAAGAAATGAAAATATCGAAAAAACTCAATAAAGCTTGTGTCGTAAAGCCATCCTGTATGCAAGGATACTTTAGTCCCATATGCCCAATAAAAATGTTTCGGAAGATAACATGTTTCATAAAGCCCAACAGCAACAATCCATAATAGTATTATTGGGATACAGGTTTGTTTCTTAATCTTTTGCTCAAAATATTCAAAAATGTAATATACAACGAACATATACAATAGCACAAGTGTGAACCAATAGCCACCTTTTGTCGAACTGTGGAATTTTTCTACAACACTAGTTGAGAACGTACTTGGATGGATAATGGCCATGAAACAGAAGAAAAATACAATAGTAGGTATGATTTGTATTCTAATCTTCTTTCCCATCATGCGTGAGAACCCATAGAAACTCCAATCTGCATTTGCTTTATATGCTAAAAATCCACTTATGAAGAAAAATAAAGGCATACGAAAAAGGACAAATAAAGATAACGCTGGTGAGCGAAAAGACTCCTGGAAACCATTTATGGATACATGCATAGCTACAACCATTATCATCGTAAAGCCACGCATGGCATCAATCCATTCAATACGTTTTTTAGTGTTCAGTTGTATTATATCCATCTTTGATTCTTTGATTGATTTCTTCTTTTGAAAGTCGCTCTTTCAAGTTTATATAATAACGTAAATCTTTGTGTTTTAGAGTGCGCTGATCCATTGATGGCGGAGTCATATAATCTCCGTAACATTCTGTGAGATATTCGTGATAACCTTTGGGTACACGCACGGAGAAATTTTCGAATGGCATTTCAATATAAGAATCAAACCATTCGCAAGGATAATATTCTTTCAATCCGTATGAGCCCGTCGGCAGAATGTAAAATTTTCCATCAGCCTCATTTAGTGAATCTTCATATCGCAAGAAATCTTTCCGCAGTCGCTCTTTGAAATGTTTATTGATAGTAATGCTAAATAAGCGTTTGCGGAATTTGATGAGTTGAAAATGTAATAATCTGTCAATACAATCTTTGATGCTATAATCTGCGATGCTAAGCCTATAACGGGTTACTTCCCTCCAAAGTTTTTTACGGATTTTCCTGTACTCTTCACGCGTAATGTCTGTTCGTTCAATAGGGAAGATATCTACATATATGCCTATGATAAATGGGAATTCTCTTAATTCCCATAATGTGGTTGTAGTATCAAAAATTTTTGCAAAAGGCAGATAGTAATTACTATTATTAGAAATAGATGCAATATCGTAATGCCGCGATAATTGAATATCTGCTCGTAATGATAGTAACTTATTGTAATCTTCTCTTGGCATACAAATGTCAATATCATCATCCCAAGGAATGATGCCTTTATGTCTAATAGTTCCGATAGCTGTCCCACCACAAACGCACCATTTTAATTTGTGAGAATTTAGGAAGTCTATTGTAAACTTAAAGGTTTCGAATAGCTTTTCTCTAAATATTTTGTCAAAATCGGTCATTTACTATAATATGTGCTCTGCAAAGATAGTGAAATTTGAAGAAAGAAGCACTTATGATTTGTTTTTAATTTGTTTTCATTAAAAAATACTATCTTTGTAAAACAAAATATTGCTAATATGAATTACGCTCTTATCATTGCAGGCGGTTCTGGTAACAGAATGGGACAAGATATTCCGAAGCAGTTTATGCATATAGATAACTGTCCGATTATTATTCATACAATGCAGGCATTCCAGCAACATGCCGATGTGCATGGAATAGCTGTAGTATGCCTTGCAGGGTGGGAGACGGTGGTGCAGTCTTATGCCAACCAATATAATATTACCAAATTAAAGTGGATATTTCCGGGTGGCGCGTGTGGTCAAGAATCAATAAAAAACGGAGTATTCGGATTGCTCGAGGCGGGATGTTGTGACGATGATGTGGTGCTGATTCATGATGCTGTGCGACCTTTGCTTTCTCAGGATATTATATCTGCTAATATTGCGGCTTGTAAGCAATTTGGAAATGCGGTGACTGGTATCAAGTGCCGAGAAGCAATTC
>JAZLJQ010000073.1:0-2965 GCA_045617965.1 Prevotella sp. | reverse complement strand
AGGTGGAGATAGAGCTATTCCTTATGCTTTTACGGAAATGGGTATTGCAATGTTGAGTTCTGTGCTGCGTTCAGAAACAGCCATACAGGTCAACATAAACATCATGCGGGCGTTTGTGGCTATACGTCATGCTGTGAGTGCATGGCAAGGTGTCAACTTCAAAGTAGAACAGCTGTCGCACAAGGTTGACCAGCTGAACAACTATGTGGAAGAAATCCTCCACGACCAAAACGACATCAATCGTATGCAGGATGAGACGAACAGTGAGATTGCACTACAAATAGAAGCCATCAACGATGCCCTTGACCAACTGCGAGAGGCCTCAGTCTCGTCACCGAATAAAAAGAAACTAAGAAATAAAAACCATATTGAAAGATTTGAAAAATTGAAGTTATGAAGTTAATTAAAATGAACAAAAACATCATAAAAGAAATAACTGTATTAGGGTGGATTATTATTGCCCTTGGTATTTTTGTTGTCATAATAGGTATTTTTGTTGAAGGGTCTGTCTCAACAAAAATACTGGGTTCTTTGTTTATCTTGGCGGTTGCTTTCGGTATTGCATTATTGTTTTCTAAAATTCATCATTCCATAAGGAAAAGAGCGAGAACAAAAACTACAGAATTGACAACAGAAAGTCATTGCGATACGAATAAGGAATTGGTAGAAGATATAGTTTCTGCATACGAGGGTAATATAGGATATGAATCTATTGATAGTAAATTAAAATTATTATCAGATGAAGTGCAAAAAAGATTGATATATAGTGCTTTAGAAAAGATTGTTATCAACTATCAAGAATATGGTGAAGTTTCTGATAATGAAGAATATCGTTTTTGTAATTTTACTGAACATTTCAATATTCTGCACACAGAACTATATGATCAACAATTTTACCAAGAATTTGTGAAATTATTGGTAATAAATGATTTATTAAAGGGGAAATTACCAACAAGAGTCAGTATTCCACCCGAGTCGGTATTGATTAATTTGCAAAAAGATGAACATGTTCTATGGGCATTTGATAACGTCAAGCTATATGAGCTAACTAAAAAGATTACAAGGGTGGGGAATACAAGCGGATGGAGCGGTCGAGTTTTAAATGGTTTATACTACAAGAAATCATCTTTCCGAGGAGAGTCTATTGTTTCGCAAAAAATGGAATATATAACAACAGGGCTAGCATATATTACTGATAAAAATATCTATTTCAATTCTGTCGAAAGAGGTATAAGAATCCCATACGCGAAAATTGTATCATATATTCCATACGAAGATGGTCTTGGAGTTTTGCGTGACGGTACTACATTAAAGCCATTGTGCTTGAAAAATATTGATGGCTGGTTTGCGTATAATTTTGTTAAAAATGTCAACAATATTGTAAATGAGTAGTAGACAGGCTAAGTGGTTGATCAATAAATTACATTATACATAAGAAAACAATAAATCGAATCGATAAATAATTATAATGAAGACGGAAGAAATACAAGAGCTATTTACTCAATACGAGCAAGCCGTTTGCGTGGTAGATGAGGTGGAATGCTGGAATGCACGTGAATTATGCAAATTACTCGGTTATAGTCTTTGGCAGAATTTTACGAAAGTGATTGACAAAGCGAAAATTGCTTGTGAAAATGTTGGGCATGATGTCGGTGATCATTTTATTGATGTCAATAAGATGATAACAGTGGCAAAAGGTGCTCAAAGAGAGATAAATGACATACTTCTTACGCGATATGCATGCTATCTTGTGGCTCAAAATGGAGACTCACGTAAACCTCAGATTGCTTTTGCTCAGACCTATTTTGCTGTGCAGACGCGTCGTGCGGAGTTGGTGGAACAACGATTGCTGGAATTAGAGCGAGTGAAAGCCCGGACCAAACTGCAAGAGACAGAAAAGAAGTTGTCGGGAATATTGTATGAGCGTGGAGTGAATGACAAAAGCTTTGCGATCATTCGTTCCAAGGGAGACCAAGCATTGTTTCATTTGAGTACAGGTATGTTGAAACGCAAGATGAGTGTTCCTAATGGCAGACCTTTGGCCGACTTCTTACCAACTATCAGTATCAAGGCTAAAGACTTTGCTGCTGAAATGACCAGCTTGAATGTTCAGAGCAAAGACCTCCAAGGCGAACACGACATCACCATTGAGCATGAAGACAATAATCGGGCTGTCCGCCAGATGCTCATCCAGCGTGGCATAGTTCCGGAAAATCTTCCTCCTGCCGAAGATGTGAAGAAAGTGGAGTGCCGCCTTGCCAGTGAAGAGAAGAAAGCTATCGGAAATGGGGAAAAAGGAAAAGCATCCAATAAATGATTCATTTTTCAATTAGAATACTACAGCTTAATAATTCAAGAAATAGCAATTTATAGAAATAAATTTAATATTCATCCATAAATATTTTTAAAAATGGCAAAAGAAAAGAAATTCATGACTTGCGACGGTAACTGCGCAGCTGCTACGGTGGCTTATATGTTCAGTGAGGTCGCTGCTATTTATCCCATCACTCCTTCTTCGCCGATGGCTGAGTACATCGATGAGTGGGCTGCCGGTGGCCGTAAGAACCTCTTTGGCGAGACCGTCCGCGTGGTCGAGATGGAATCTGAGGCTGGTGCTGCTGGTGCCGTTCACGGCTCCCTCCAGGCTGGCGCTCTCACCACCACCTACACCGCTTCCCAGGGTCTGCTCTTGATGATCCCCAACATGTACAAGATTGCTGGTGAATTGCTCCCCGCTGTCTTCCACGTCTCCGCTCGTGCTCTCGCAGCTCAGGCTCTGTCCATCTTCGGCGACCATGCCGACGTGATGGCTGCCCGTCAGACCGGTTTCGCCCTCCTCGCTACTTCCAGCGTCCAGGAGGTTATGGACCTCGCTCCTGTGGCTCACCTCGCCGCTATCGAAGGCCGCGTGCCTTTCCTCCACTTCTTCGACGGCTTCCGCACCTCTCACGAGATTCAGAAAATT
>JAZLJQ010000072.1:0-19993 GCA_045617965.1 Prevotella sp. | reverse complement strand
CTCAACCCATTGTTATATGTTTCAACCCCTATAGAAGAAGTGGAGACATGGAGAGCTGACCTTGTTCCTGGCAGGACGTTTAGACTCTGTATAAAGAATGAAACTACCAATAATTATGAGGGAACTCTAAAATTGGTTGTCACTGCTGACAATATAGATTACGAATACAAAACAACGATTGCGATTTACTCACAAACAACGCCAGAATATCGAGTGTTGATTCCTACGGCTGATAAGGATCTTACAAATAAACATATAACGTCAATAAAAGCCTATTACGAATATGATTCGGAATACTTTGAAATGACTACTAATAAACCATCGACGGTAGCCAACATTCAATCAAATCAGTCCTCACCTGTTCAAATATATACAATTTCAGGTCTGAAAATTGCAACAATTAGCGGTTCTGATGTCAATTCCACATATCAATCGACCTTAAAAAACCTGCCAAAAGGTATTTACATCGTAAATAAAAATGGGATGAGTTATAAGGTTCAACGCCAATAATTGGCAGTACAAGGATGTAATTAGACGTTTTGTATGTATCATTATATTGCTTACACAGATTCAAGATGGATGCATTTATACGATATGACCGAGAACATGGCAAAATAGCAGGTGTTGTATATCAACCAACCAACGCTGAGACTTTCGGATTGCATAAACTTGAGGTCAATGACGGAATACTGATTTTGCCATCAGTAATTAATGGTCAACCTGTTGTTGAAATAGAAGATTTTATCTTTATGCCTTTCGGAAAAGAAGGATGTTTAGACTCAGTAGTTGAAAAACTTGTAATTCCTAAAACATATCGGAGGTTAGGGGATAAGAATTTCTCAGGGTGGAATAATTTGCGTATGGTTTACCTTGATTGTCCATCGCACGCTTTATGTCAATGGAATTTTGCATATTGCGAACATTTAACTGAAGTCATATGCAGCAATGCGGATATAGCTGAGAAGTGTAATGGAGCTTCATCCAATTCGATTGAATCAATGTACGGCTGTTTTGACAGTATATATAATCAAATTCACGTGATAGTAAGGAGTCTCGATTTTTCATCCTTCGAGTTATTCTGCAATGAGGTGTGTTGTACGGTCAAAGTAATGCTGATTGAGCATCTGGGGCGTGATTTCAAGTTTTTCTGCAATGAGGTATGTTGTAAGGTCAAAGAAATGCTGATTAGGTATCTGGGCCGTGATTGTATAGACTTTCATGAAAACATCGACACGAAAAATGTATTTGGCTATCCAATGATACGTTCGATTATAGAAATAGGATTGCTACCTAAGGCGAGGCAATATCTTAAAGCGCACAAAGATGAATGGAAGAATTCTTTTGAACATGATGATATACAGGGATATAGGGATTATTTGGCAGAAGAAATATTTTATATGACAATTGAATCATACAGAGAATACATGATTGAGTTAAAATATGATTAACAAAATGTTACACAATAAAAAGACACTGGACTATACGTAGTTTGGATGAATGTGATTATTGACAATATTGTTGAGCACACACAAGATGTGGAGCGAAAACAGGTAACATAAAAGACTGCACCTGAGCCTATCTGTGACCAGAAAATAATCGGGAATATTCCTAAACAAATAGGGATATTCCTTTTGTTATGTCATTAAAAATGAGTATATTTGCATATAGAAACCATTAAAATGCATACTATATGGAAGCTCTACTCTTGCTGTTTTTCGGCTATGTCATTTCCAAGGCATTCACTGATGATGACCGCAAAAAGAGAAGACGTCCGAAGAAGCGCACTACTTCCTTCTGGGATGCTCCTCTTATTCAGCTTACGACACCTGGCGAAAGTCCCATGGCGACCAGAACCGCCTGTTCTGATGGTGTTGTTATCTCATGTTATTAACCCTCAACCCCTGAACGATGAAACGACTATTACTTCTATCCCTACTTTCCTTGTCCACCTTCTGTACTTATGCTCGAGTAACTTGCAGACTGTGCCCAAGTTACCGCTTGTGACTATGACACTCGTTGCAAATGTGTAGAGAGACACATAATCTGAAAGTCTAAATTATGCCGACTGACTCAGCCTTCTTTTTTAACAGCACGTTTTGTCTGGCAGAGTGAACACAATCCTGCAATGGTATTCCGACTTACAGTGTTATTGTCTCTTTCTGAAAGCCATGACAACGCAATGTTCCTCAATGGAACATGAGTAGATCGTTTTGTCTTTTACAAAAGAAGTATTCATGCCATGTCATAGAGTCTTATAAAGACTCAACCTATAAATCGCGTAAACTCAATCAGTTTGTTTACGCATTGTTTACGCAGAGAAAGAAAAAAGCACTTGCGATTGCTCGTAAGTGCTTGATTTTTAATGTGGGCCATCCAGGGCTTGAACCTGGGACCTCCAGATTATGAGTCTGTTGCTCTAACCAACTGAGCTAAAAGCCCAAGAAATAATTTTGCGACTGCAAAGATACACATTTTTTAAGATTAACAATATTGTAAAGATATTTTTTTTCATTTTCAAAGAAAAGTAAGTAACTTCGCCACAAACAAAACAAACACACAATGAAAAAGATTTTAATTACTTTCGCTTCTCTAATGATTGCAGGAGTTATTTATGCGCAACACATAAAATTACCAACTCCAAGTATTGGTAAAGGAATGTCCACAAGCATGGTAGATGCACTTGCTACAAGGCATTCAGTAAGAGAATATAGTAACAAAGAGTTGACACTGCTTGACATAAGCAATCTCTGTTGGGCTGCATGTGGAGTAAGCCGAGACGCAGAACATCGTACAGCACCAACCGCAATGAATAGAAAAGAAATCACTTTGTTTGTATTCAAAAAAGAAGGTGTTTACGAATATGATGCCACGAATAATACACTTTTGTGTAAAGCCAAAGGTGATTATCGTGCACTCATGGCAAGAGGACAAGATTTTGTAAAAACTGCACCTGTAATATTATTGATGGTGATAGACTTTGACAAGTTCGGTTCGAAAAATCAACAAGCCATAATGATGGGCTGTGTAGATGCGGGTAACGTGTCAGAAAACATAAATCTGTATTGCCAAGCTGTGGGGCTCGCTACGGTGCCTCGTGCTACGATGGATGTAGAAGGAATAAAGACACTACTCCATCTCAATGATAACCAATTGCCAATAATGAATAATCCTGTTGGATATCCAACAAAGTAATATCTATTCGCAAGAGAGAAAGGGATGTTTATAGACAAAAGCACAAATAGCGCATATTATTCGGGGCTAACAACTAATGAGGTGGAGCGTAGCCGGCAATTGCATGGACGTAATATTCTGACACCAGCAAAAAGAAAAACTTGGTGGAAGCTATATCTCGAAAAATATGAAGACCCAATAATCCGCATACTCATTGTAGCTGCTGTAATATCGTTAATATTGGCATTTTTTGGTGGCAGTGCTATTGAAACAATAGGAATAATAATAGCCATCTTTTTTGCTACAACAATAGGATTTGCTTTTGAAATTGATGCTTCCCGAAAATTCAATGTTCTCACTTCATTCAACGAAAATACATCCGTAAAGGTCCGTCGTAATGGAAAGGTAATGCTCATACCACGACAAGATATTGTAGTGGGCGATATCGTTATGTTGGAAATAGGCGATGAAGTTCCTGCAGATGGAAAGCTCTTGGAAGCTATTGGACTTTGCATAAATGAGAGTTGTCTAACAGGCGAACTATTGGCAGAAAAGACAACTGACATAAATGCTATCACAGAAGAAAACACGTATCCCGTTGATCGCATATATCGCTCAACGATGGTAATGGATGGTCGTGGAGTGATGAGAGTAACAGAAGTTGGCGATGCCACAGAGATAGGACGCGTGGCACACAAATCCATGGAGATAACAGACGTGGAAACGCCGCTCAACCATCAACTGAACCGGTTGGCTCGTCAAATAAGTATTATCGGGAGCATAATATCTGCACTTGTCTTTGTGTTTTTTATAATACAAGATTATCACATTCATAATGCTTGGGCAGGATATAGTGTGTTACATTTTGTACAGACATTTTTGAAATACTTTATGGTGGCGGTGACGCTCATTGTTATGGCTGTACCAGAAGGATTGCCAATGGCTGTGACCTTAAGCCTTGCGCTGAACATGCGACGAATGCTGAAAAGTAATAATCTCGTAAGAAAACTGCATGCTTGCGAGACAATGGGTGCAGTAACTGTGATATGTACCGATAAAACTGGCACGCTGACACAAAACCGGATGATAGTCCATGACGTGAA
This sequence comes from Prevotella sp., assembly GCA_045617965.1. Taxonomy (GTDB): domain Bacteria; phylum Bacteroidota; class Bacteroidia; order Bacteroidales; family Bacteroidaceae; genus Prevotella. The sequence goes on along the minus strand of JAZLJQ010000072.1, from coordinate 15,719 downwards.
GCAACCCGCAAATACTGATGAAGAAAAACTTGCATATGCAATAGCTACCAATACAACAGCAGAAATAGATGAGCGTGGAGATGGCATTGGTAACCCCACAGAAGTTGCCCTACTTGCGTGGCTGAAAGACGAAATGGATCACGATTATCGCGACTTACGCAAGAAAACTACTATATTGCATCAACTACCCTTCTCTTCGGAACGCAAATACATGCAGACAATAGCGGAGATAAATGGGAAATGCTATAATTTCATTAAAGGTGCGCCAGAGATAATACTATCCATGACGGATAACGATGAGCAACAAAAACATTACAGCGAACTTCTTTTGCGGTGGCAAAAGCAAGCAATGCGTACACTCGCCATAGCATATTGCACTTGTGATAAAAATCAAACTACAACAGCAGAAAACAAATCCAAAGACTTTATTCTTCAAGCTGTTGTAGCTATATGCGACCCTATAAGACAAGATGTTCCAAGTGCAGTAGAAGAATGTCGAAAGGCCGGAATAGAAATAAAAATCGTAACAGGAGATACCTCTGCCACAGCCTTAGAAATAGCCCGACAAATTGGCATATATGATATTGAAAACGAAAAAACATGTATAGATGGGGCAGAATTTGCGTCTCTCAGCGACGAAGAGGCTCTAGAGATAATAAAAGAGTTGCGAGTATTGAGTCGGGCAAGACCTACTGACAAACAACGACTTGTGGAATTGCTACAAAGACATGGAGAAATTGTCGCCGTGACAGGCGATGGAACCAACGATGCACCGGCACTCAACCACGCACATGTGGGATTGTCATTAGGCTCTGGCACAGCGGTGGCAAAGGAAGCTAGCGATATGACATTGCTTGATGACTCTTTCTCAAGCATCGTAAAAGCCGTGATGTGGGGACGCTCGTTATATAGAAACATACAACGTTTCCTATATTTCCAACTCATTGTAAATGTCGTGGCCCTTTTACTATGTCTTTTCGGAACATTAGCTGGAAATGAGCTACCTTTGACCGTGACACAAATACTATGGATAAATCTCATCATGGACACAATGGCATCATTGGCATTGTCGTCCTTACCACCTTCGCACGAAGTGATGAGAGAAAAGCCACGCAAACAGACAGATTCCATTATTACCAAAAATATGATAACGGGGATAATGATAACAGGAGTATCTATGTTCGTAGTACTATTTGCTCTTCTCTACCACTTTGAGAGCAATGGGGACATCAACATACATGAGTTAACAATATTCTTCACTATCTTTGTGATGATGCAATTCTGGAATCTCTTAAATGCCAAAACCCTGCATAGTACATCATCAACATTCCATAATTTGTCAAACAATAAAGGATTAATATTCGTCTTAATAGTCATATTTCTATGCCAATGGCTGATAGTGACCTTTGGGGGAAGTGTATTCCGCACAGAGCCGTTATCGTTGGTGGAATGGTTATGTATTGTAGGAGGGACAGCAATAGTAATGGTGATAGGAGAAATTCACCAATTAACAAAAAGAATGTATAAGAGAGTATGATAAAAAATATTGTTTTTGATTTTGGTGGCATACTCATAGGATTAGATAAAGATCGCAGTGTGGCAGCATTTCATCAATTGGGTGCGGATACTGTAGCACAATACATCAACGATTATCGCTCGGAAGACCTTTTTAATGACCTTGAATTGGGTAAAATTTCCGTTGAAGAATTCTGTCAAGAAGTACGTAAGAAAAGCCGTCCCGACATAAGTGATGAAGAAATAAAACATGCATGGATGTTGTTACTTACAGATATATCTCAAGAAAAACTTGATTGTATCAAACGGCTACATCAAAAGTATCACACTTTATTGTTGAGCAACACAAATAGTCTTCATTGGGACTATTCTGTAAAAGAATTTTTTAAGGATTTATCATTATACTTTGAAAAGTGCTATCTTTCGTTTGAGTTAGGGCTCGCAAAGCCTTCTTTGGAGATATTTTACCACATGATAAAAGATTCTGGAATAATACCCGAAGAAACACTTTTTATTGATGACTCACAAACCAATTGTAATGCAGCAGAAACATTGGGCATACACACTTGGCATATAGCCACCAACGAAGATTGGACAAAACTTATAAAAGGCTTGGAAGATTGAATACAAATACTAACACCACTTCTCTACCTTGCGTAGCAACAATAGGATTCTTTGATGGAGTACATCAAGGACATTTACATCTTATAAATGAGGTGAAGAAGACGGCTACAGAGAAAGGATTTCTCTCATGCATAATTACATTTGACGAACACCCTCGGCAAGTTCTAAGACAGGAGTATCAGCCACTATTGCTCAATACTCGCGAAGAAAAGATAAGGCGACTTGTAGAGTCGGGTGCTGACAATATCAAGATGCTTCATTTTGATGAGCAGTTAGCAAGACTTTCTGCACGAGATTTTATGCAGAACATACTCAAAGAAAAATTAAATGTAAAGAGTCTTCTTATAGGCTATGACAATCGTTTCGGGCATAATAGGGAGGATAATTTTATCAATTATGTAGAATATGGACGCGAGCTCGGAATTGATGTCATCAAAGCTACACCACTTATAATTGGCGAAAGAGAAGTAAGTTCATCACGGATAAGGAGGCTATTGCAAAGTGGAAACATAGAGGAAGCTAACAGATTGCTAGGCTATAAATATGAACTTCAAGGAGTTGTGGTACATGGGAATCACTTGGGGCGAACACTTGGATTTCCTACAGCAAATATGGAGCATATAGATACCATGAAACTTATTCCCGCCGATGGGGTCTATTCTGTTGATGTGAGAGGGCGAAAAGGCATGACGAACATTGGCAAACGCCCTACATTTTATGACAATTCTAAGGTTACAATAGAAACAAATATACGCGATTTCAACGATGATATTTACGGAGAGGTACTTACCATAGAGTTTAATCATCGGCTGAGAGATGAACGCAAATTCTCATCTCGGGAAGATCTTATTTCACAACTTAACAAAGACATAAATTATTTATGATAAAGGCCATCGAATATGTCTTATACTTTATTGGCATTCAGTTACTTATCGATGCTGTTATTCCAGTGTTTGTTGTGAAGAATGCCAGTTTGACGACTATGCTAGTATCAAACGTTGTGGTAATTACACTCTTCTATTTTCTTAAAGTACTCCCCCGCCCTTCAAAATACCATTTGAATTGGACAGATGCTATATTGTTCGCTTTACTTGCTATTGCAACAATCTTGCCATCACTTTGGATAGGCGAGCTTGGTCCAGATGCATCAGAAGAATTGCAAATAATATTACACGAAATCCTAAGTGTGCCTATTGGCTTCATTATTATTAGTATACTTGCTCCAATAAGCGAAGAAATTGTCTTTCGTGGTGCAATTGAACGCAGTTTACTTTCTTGGAGGCGCATTGAAAACCGCCCATGGATAGCAATTGTGATCTCCGCTTTGATGTTTGCCATTGCCCATTTCGATCTCGCACAAGGTTTTCATGCCTTTCTCATGGGGTTGTTGTTGGGTTGGCTCTATATGCGAACACGAAGCATTTTACCTGGAATCATAATTCATTTGATTAATAATGCAATAGGTAGCGGACTATATTTCATTCTCCCTGACGAGAACACCAAGCTAATAGACATATTCGGAAATGTTGGATTAGAAGTTGTATTTATAGTTATTTCGCTAATCTTGCTAATAGGCATGATTATTCTTTTGAAGAAGAGGCTTTCGGTAGAATAAACATACAATCCCTGAAAAAAGCCATGTTTTATGGAAACATGGCTTTCAGAATTGTTTTAGAAACTAGTATGTTGTCTTACGTTTTAGTTGTCAATTTTTGAAGTTATACTACAAGTGTCAACATCCAAACTCATGTCGGCTACCGATGGGGACTCCATCGTAATGGTGTCAACATTTTGGGCTACAGACTCTTCATGCTGTTGTTGCCCATATTCCAAAGAGTGGTTGATAACGGCTCCTATGGTAACGATAACGCAAACACAAGCAACTGCCCTAAACAATGGACGCAGACGATGCAAAAACGATACATTTATAGCCCGTTGCCCTTTATCTTGTGAGTCAATAATTCTCATCATCTTGTTATCAAAATCTTCACTCAATCTCTCATTACGATTTGAAGTGGCCTCATATTCAAACAAAGCCTTATAGTGAAGCATATTTGCAGGAATGTCATCTTGCAAGAAAAATGCACGTAGTATCTCTTCTTCTTCTAGAGTGGTTTGAGCATTCCAATAACGCTCTAAAAGTTGCTGTATATATTTATAATTCATTGTTTTCTATTTTGTCATATTTATTTTTCACCGATTGGCGAGCACGATAGATGTTTACTTTTACTTGTTCCTGACTGACATTCATAATTTTTGCGATATCCTTGTAGCTCATACCTTCAAAATCTCGTAATTGCATCATTGTGCGTTGTTTCTCAGGCAAGGAGTAAACGATTCGTTTCACTATATTTATTTTATCTTGTTTGACGATTGATTCGTAAGGACTTTCGTGAATAGTTTTGCTTTCTGCTTCATCAAGCGAAAGATGGTCTCTGCCATGCTTTTTTATACAATCAAGAGCCAAATTTCTACATACTGTCAAGGCATAAGCCTGAAGAGAATCTATGATGTCCCACTCTTGGCGACGATTCCAAACCCTTATCAGCGTATCTTGCACAATATCCTCTGCATCTTCTCGGCTCATAGTAATGCGTAAAGCGAGTCTATAGAGCCTATTTTTTAGAGGGAGAACATCGTTTTGAAAACTGATTTTTTTCATGGGCTCTTCATTATAATGACGATTCGAGGTATGGAAAAGTTACAGCTTCAATTATTTTTTTTGCTTTTTTATAAAATGGCTCTCGCTCTTTTAGTTGTTTTTCAATAAAGAGTCGCAGTTCTTTGTCTTCTAAACCTTCAAGCAAAGGCCGTTTTGTAGGGCTGTTTTGCAGATTATGTAGGATGTAGTCGATGTCGGCATGCAAATATACAGTTTCGCCACAAGTATTCATAAAATCCATATTGTCAAAGAAGCACGGCGTGCCACCACCACAACTTATCACCGCATTCGTCTTATGTGCCACATTATGCAACACATCACGCTCTATTTGACGGAAGCCGTCTTCTCCTTGTTCTGAAAAAATATCCGAAATGGTCTTGTTTGTATATTTTTCAATACAATTATCAAGATCAACAAATGTAAGATGTTCTTTTTTTGCCAAGGCTTTAGCGACACAAGTCTTGCCTGCACCCATATAGCCAACAATAAAAATTCGTCTCATTTTTTTGCCGACTCCACGACTGTCATGCATTCGGCGAAAGTCAAGTTTTCAGCATGCTCTTGCATTTTCTTTGTGAGTCGGTAGTTTTTCCCATTATAACACAGATAAATGCCATAACGTCCGTTGAGTATCTGCATATCTTTATTTTCCTCAAAAGATTTTATGATTTGCTTTTCAGAAGATGCTCTTTTCTCTTGTATCAGTTCCCATGCTCGTTGAAGAGTGATCGTTATTGGATCCTCCTTTTTAGGAATAGTGTAGTATTGCTTATTGTGTAGTATGTATGCTCCATAGCGACTTGCGCCTACAGAAACTTCTATTCCTTCAAATTCTCCAAGCACCTTTGGTAGTGAAAACAGCTCCAACACTTCTTCTAGGGTTACAGTTTCAATGCTCATACCTTTTTTCAACTGCGCAAAGCGTGGTTTTTCATCATCTTCTGCGCTACCTATTTGTGCCACAGGGCCAAAGCGTCCAATCTTTACATATACAGGCTTACCGCTCTTTGGGTCTGTACCCACTTGTCGTTCACCCGCCTTATGTTCTTCTTTTGAGGCAAGAGTTTTCTGTACTTCTGGCTCAAAATCGCGATTAAAATCCAACAACATCTTGTCCCACTTTCGTTTCCCCTCAGCAATTGCATCAAACTGCGTTTCCACCTTTGCTGTAAAGTTGTAGTCCATGATGTTTGGGAAAAATTTTATGAGGAAGTCGTTAACTACGATTCCTATATCTGTAGGAATAAGTTTTTTCTTTTCTGCTCCAAAAGTTTCTGTTTTTCGACTTTCGTCTATTTTGCCACCTTTCAAAGTGAAAATGTCCACTTGGCGTTTGATGCCTTTACAGTCTTCACGAACTACATATTCGCGTTGTTGTATGGTAGATATTGTTGGTGCATAAGTTGAAGGGCGTCCAATTCCAAGCTCTTCAAGTTTTTTCACTAGTGATGCTTCAGTATATCGTAATGGAGCTTGTGTATAGCGTTGTGTTGCCACTATGCTCTTGCGTTCAAGTGTTTGTCCTTTTCTAACTTTTGGGAGTAATGTTGTTGACAGGTCTTCTTTCTCGTCATCAGTTGATTCGCGATAAACTTTTAGGAATCCATCAAATTTTACCATCTCTCCTTCGGCAATAAAGTTCATTCCCTCATGCTTTCCGTCAAGTGCTATTGTCACAACCGTTTTTTCTACTTGTGCCTCTGCCATCTGTGAGGCGATAGTGCGTTTCCAGATTAAGTTATATAGGCGTTTTTCTTGTGGTGTGCCTGTAATCTGCTCGTTGTTCATATAGGTTGGACGAATAGCCTCATGTGCCTCTTGCGCTCCTTTTGATGATGTTTGGAAGTTGCGTGTTTTGGCATATTCTGCTCCATATAGTTTTGTTATGGCTTCTTTGCTTGCACTAAGGCAAAGATTTGACAAGCTTACCGAGTCGGTACGCATATATGTTATCTTTCCGCTTTCGTATAAGCTTTGTGCCACGCGCATGGTCTGTGTAACTGTCATTCCGAGCTTTCTTGATGCCTCTTGTTGTAATGTACTTGTGGTAAATGGAGGTGCCGGTAGGCGCTTCATTGGTTTTTTCTCTACAGAAGAAACCATGAATGTCGCTATTTTGCAATCTTCAAGGAATGCTTTTGCCTCGTTTTTATTAAGGTGTTTTGCTAGTTCTGCTTTAATCTCTGTGTCGCCGAGTAAAAAGACGGCATTCACTCGAAAATACTCTTCAGCTTCAAAATGCTGAATTTCCCTTTCACGCTCTACCAATAGGCGTACGGCAACGCTCTGAACGCGTCCGGCCGAGAGTGCTGGCTTTATTTTTCTCCATAGGATAGGTGAGATTTTGAAGCCCACGATGCGGTCAAGCACGCGACGTGCTTGTTGTGCATTTACAAGATCCATGTTCAATTGGCGTGGATTCTCAATAGCCTCATGAATAGCATTCGGTGTTATTTCGTGGAAGACAATACGGCTTGTTTGTTCTTTATCAAGTCCGAGAACTTCGCATAGGTGCCATGAAATGTCTTCTCCTTCGCGGTCTTCATCGGAAGCTAGCCACACTTTTTTTGCTTTTATAGTAGCAGCTTTGAGTTCTTTTACCAATTGTTCCTTTTCCTGTGGAATTTCATATTCAGGATGCATCTTGTCGTCGATGCTGATTTCTTTTGATTTAAGGTCTCTAATGTGTCCATAACTTGACATTACCTTAAATTTCTCACCAAGAAACTTTTCTATTGTTTTTGCCTTTGCAGGGCTCTCAACTATTACTAGATTATCTCGCATAATTTCTTATCTTTTTTCGCAAAGACAAAATTCTTATTGATTTCGTGTCATATTTGCTTGCGGGGTGCAAAAGTATGATAAAAAAAGCAAACCACACCTTATAAAATGTGATTTTTACATTTCTTAACAAAGAGACGACTCGTTTTGAAATGAAAAATATGTTTTTTTTTGATATTAAAAAAAATATGTATATTTGTGCACGCAAACGCACAGACACGCACATTCAAAAGCAAGGGACATACTTTCATTTGATTACATTTATATTAACTATTTAAATATAACATTATGAATAAAATTTTTACTTTTTTGTTTGCTATTGCATTTGCAGGTAGCATGTATGCTCAAGATGATTTTGTGCTTTTAGCTCCAGAAACACAAAAAGAAGTTACATCTGATGGTATCCTTTCATTTACCAATTGTGATTTAACTCTTGATACTGGTAGCGGTGATCAAAAAGCCGGTAGTACTGATGTAACTGCACGTCATTGGAATGGTGATGTAACTTTTGAGGGATACAAGTGTTCAAAGAATGATAAAATTACTATTGGTTTGCCATCAGGGACACAGCTTTATAGGGTTGAAATGTTTGGTTTCTCAAATGGTGACAATTGGGATTATGTGTTAAGTTATGGTGAAGATGAGTGGGGCGATCCAGAGTGGGTTGATCCTATTGGTGGCGAAATTAAAGATAATGCTACAATTCAAAATGCAGTATACCCAATAGACCCTTGTGGCTATGTTACTGATGGAGCAAAAACTGAATGGACCAAAGAAAAGGCAGGGTACACTTTCTTTGCTAAAACTTTTGATACTCCTTATGCAGACAAGTTTTCATTTGTTATAAGCGGTAATAATACTTGTGCATTTAAACTTCGTTGTTGGTTACAAGCACCTTCAGGGATTAAGGAGATTAACGCAGAAGTAAATGCAAATGATTCTAAATGTTACAATGTTGCTGGGCAGATTGTAAAGAGTAACTACAAGGGAGTTGTATTGAAAGGTGATAAAAAATACATTGTGAAGTAGAGTTGGATGTCATATTTTGAGTACAATTTATTCGAAGTATGAATAGAATAACAGAACTAAAAGTGTTGCTTGCATTTTCTACAAGCAACACTTTTGTGTGTTTTTAATATGCTTTATTTGCAAATACTGACAAACTTTCTATTAAATAATTATTTATTAATCTACAAACACTAAAAATTATGTTAAAAACGATTCGAATCTTGCTGATAGCACTATTTGCTTTTGTTGCAAATAGTGTTTCGGCACAGTCTATTAGTGGTACTGTTAAGGATAGTAATGGTGAGCCAATTATTGGTGCTTCTATTTTGGAGAAAGGCACTTCTAATGGTACAGTTACAGACCTTGATGGTAATTTTACACTAAAAATTTCCAACAAGAAAAATATCGTTGTTTCTTATGTGGGAATGGAAAGTCAAGAAGTCAATCCTATTGGTAAAAGCAACGTGAATGTTGTTTTGAAGAATAAGGGTTATGATCTTGATGATGTTGTAGTAATTGGTTACGGCACTATAAAGAAACGTGATCTCACGGGTGCTGTTTCTTCTGTGAAGGCAGAAGATATTGTTCGTACTCCTACTACGAACATCATGGAGGCTATTCAAGGCCAGGTGGCAGGTTTTGATATTACTCGTTCAAGTGGTGAAGTTGGTGCTAAGATGAATCTTGTATTGCGTGGTAATCGCTCTATTTATGGCAACAATGCTCCTCTTTTCATTATCGATGGTATGGAAGGTTCTTATGACGAACTCAACCCTAATGATATTGAGAGTATTGAAGTCTTGAAAGATGCTTCTTCAACAGCTATTTATGGCGCAGCCGGTGCCAATGGTGTTATTCTTGTTACTACTAAAAATGCCAAAAAAGATAAGTTTGAAATAAACCTTAATGCATATGTAGGTTTCAACAAGGTGACTTCTTTCCCGGAAGTTCGCATGGGTGAAGACTATATCAATTTCCGTAGAGAAGCTATGAGAACATCTGGCAATTGGACAAGTCCTGAGGATGATGCAACTCTTTTCCCTGCTCACTATCAAACACTCATTGACAATGGCAATTGGGTAGATTGGTTTAAAGAGGGCTCACAAACAGGTGTTATGCAAGAGTACAATCTTTCTACATCTTACGCCAACGACAAAATCAATGCTTTTGCTTCCATGAACTATACTGACACTCAAGGAACGTTGAAGGGCGATGAACTGAAACGCTATTCTCTGCGTACACGTTTGGATTTCACTCCTAATAAAATTGTTAAATATGGTTTGAATCTATATGCTATGTATGGCAATAATGACAAACGTAATTCGCGTATATGGAATCGTATGATGTGCACTCCTCCTGTTGGTATACCATATAATGAAGACGGAAGCATTAACTATTATCCAATTGAGGGTGATGGTACTATTCCTACTCCTCTTACTGATATGGGACAAGGTCAGTATGTCAATAATGTTAAGACTATCAGTATTGCTCCTCAAGGATATCTTGAGTTGACTCCATTAAAAGGATTCTCTTATAAGACAGTTCTTGGTGGCTATTTCCGCAATAGAAAACAAGGCATTTATCAAGGTATTCACTCTTGGAATGGTTTGCAAGATGGACAATCAACAGCAGAAACTCCAAATACTTTCACTTATAACTACAAGTGGCAGAATATCTTGTCATATAATTTAGATATAAAAGAAGATCATCATCTCACTTTTACAGGTGTAACAGAATGGTCTAAAGGACGTACTGAAGGTTCAAATGCAATCGGTCATGGATTTGATACTGATGATTACGCATATCATAATCTTGCTGCCGGCACAGGCACTCCATCAGTAGAATCTTCATATACACAAACACAGATGATGTCATACATTATTCGTGCCATGTATAGTTACAAGAGCCGTTATTTATTGACTCTTTCAAATCGTTGGGATGGAAGCTCTAAACTTTCTGAAGGTCATAAGTGGGATAGCTTCCCTGCTGTTGCTGCAGCTTGGCGTATATCTGATGAGCCATTTATGGAATCAACAAGAAAATGGCTTGACAACTTGAAACTTCGTGTAAGTTATGGTGTGACAGGTAATGATGGGCTAGGTGCATATGGTACTTTGGCTTATTCTCAAGCAGGTATGCTTGGTTTCCAAGAGACAGGTTTGCCATATAGTACATATTCTACAAGTATTGCGAATCTTGGTCTTGGATGGGAGAAATCTTATTCTTGGGATATTGGTCTTGATGCCGCAATTCTCAACAACCGCGTTGATTTTGCAATTGACTGGTATCGTACAGACACTAAAGATTTGCTTTATCAAAGAGCGTTGCCTGCAGCAACTGGTGGAACTATGAACGGAGTCGATTTTTCGACATTCTCTATTTGGCAGAATATAGGCAAGACACGCAACACAGGTCTTGAAGTTGCAATCAATAGTCGTAACATTCTTACAAAGGATTTTACTTGGACTACATCTTTGTCATTCTCAACTAATAAGGAAGAAGTTGTAGCAACAACATCTACAAGTCCTTTGCAATTCAATGACTATTATCTGATTGAAGGTGAGCCTGTATATACTTACTATATGTATAAATATTTAGGCATTTGGAAAGAATCTGAAGCTGAAGCAGCAGCTAAATACAACCAAAAGCCAGGTACAATTCATATTCTTGATGTTAACGATGATGGTGTTTATAATGGTGATGATTATCAGATCATTGGTAATGGCTCGCCTAAGTGGATGGGTTCATTGTCAAACTTCTTCACGTATAAGTGGTTTGATTTGAGTTTCCAGCTTATTGCTCGTTGGGATTATACTTTGCAATATGGTATAACAGGTTGGTATAGAAATGATGGTATCAACCCTACTCCTAAGGTTTGTGATTACTATACACCAGAGAATCAGAATGCTCGTTATCCACGTCCAGACTCGGGTGCATCACAGGATACATATCAGGGCAGTAGTTCTATAAACTATTTTGATGGTTCTTACATTAAGTTGAAGAATTTGACCTTTGGTTACACTTTGCCAAAGAATATTTTGCGTACTCTTAATATTGAAAAGGCGCGTCTCTATTTTACAGCTTCTAATCCTTTCATTTGGACTAAGAACGAATATCTTAAAAACTATGACCCTGAAAAGGGTGGTAATGACGATGATGCACCATTGTCAAAGCAGTTTGTATTCGGTGTTAACTTAACATTCTAATATAGGGAGGATATTAATATGAAAAAACATATTGTTATGAATAAAATAAATGGTATCATCTGCATCCTTTGCGCTATCATAATGTTTGGCAGTTGTTCGCTTGATGAAGAGAATCTTTCTGCAATATCAACGGATCAAGAATGGAAAACAGCAGAAGGTTTTGAAAAATTGGTAAACTCTTGCTACCTTCCGCTTGTACGTCTTGTTTATGGACAGGGTGAAGATACATATATTTTTGAATCAGAATCAGGAACTGATATTTGGCAAGATCCTGTAAAGGGTGGTTCAAATGGTAATTTCAGTAAGTGTATTCGTTATCAAGATATGGGTCCTGAAGTGTATATGTTCTACGAAGCATATCAAGGATTTTATGCAACCTTGAATAGCTGTAATGCTGTTATTACTTATGCCGATAAGGTTCAGGGGTTGAGCGAAGAAAAGATTGCAGAATTGACTGCAGAAGCTCGTTTCCTTCGCGCACATAGTTTGTTTAACATTGTTGAATATTATGGTGGCAAATATCTTCCGACTGCTCCTACAGAAGAAGCTTTAACAACTCTCCCTTGTAGCAGCATCAACGATTTCTATGATGTTATTCTTGCTGACCTTGCTATAGCAATGGAAAACCTTCCTGTAAAGCAAGATGTAACAGGACGTATCATCAAAGCTGCTGCTTATCACCTTTATGCAAAGGCTTGTTTGACTTATGCTTCATATACAGATGGCAAATGTGGTGCAACTCCACTTTCACAGGAAGAGGCAAAACATCTCTATCAAGAAGCTTTTGATGCTGCCAACTATTTGATAGAAAACGCAAATAGTTTTAACGTAAAACTATATCCTGAGATTGAAAGTGTGTTTGATGAAAATAACAACAAGGCAAATGCAGAGGCTTTATTTGTTGTTACTCACTCATCTATTATGGAGTATAATCCTCGTCAGGCTTATTTCAATCGTGTATGGAAGCAGTTTGAGGCTTACAACAATAATTCAGAGGGTATCTATATGGAGTGCTTGACACCAGACTATAGCACATCTTTGAATGGTTTCCCTATTACTCCTATTGCTAATGGTAGCTGTCGTTTGTGTCCTTCAAAGGATTTCCTTGATTTGTTCAAAGACAACGATGGACGTTACAAAGCATTCTTCCGTGATACCTACTATGCAAACCGCAGAAAGAAGAAAGCGACATCTGGACCATATGCAGGTCAGCAGGTGTATGTTTGGACACCAAACGATGCAAATCGTTATGGCCTTGACCTTGCTCGCGTTGACAACGATCAATTCTATATTCCATTGAACGATACTTGTGTACATATTTCAAAGAAGAAGTTGACAGAAGCTGATAGGAATTCTCGTCGTTATGCTACATATAATATTGACGACAATTATGCAGACAAGACTCAGCCTTTGCGTTTCTTCCCTTCTCTTAAGAAGATGAACACACCGAAATACTATGCTGGCTCTAATGCATCCAAGCCTTATTCATATGCAGATTGTATCATCTATCGTTTGGGTGAGACTTACTTGTTGGCAGCCGAAGCAGCATGGCGTCTTGGAAATACTCCAGAAGCATTGAAAAAGCTCAACGCTATTCGCAACCGTGCTTGTGTAGGTCATGATAACAGTATGGATCTAACTGCTATCGACCAAGATGTACTTCTTAATGAATATGCTCTTGAGATGTGTGGCGAGTGGAATCGCTGGATGACTTTGAAACGTTTCCGTGCATTTGCAGACCGCATTGCAAAATTCAATCCACAGATCAAGACATTTAAGGATGAATATTACCTAAGACCTATCAACTCTTCAGAGATTGAATCTCTTGAAAATGGTAGTGAATATCAAAATCCAGGATATTAATCCTTGACCTAACAAAAAAAGGAAGGTTTTTCGAAACCTTCCTTTTTTTTAACTAAATATCTGTATTAATCCTTTTAACGCATAAAAATATGAAAAAACTTTTTATTTTTTTATTGATTTCAGCTACATTCACATGTGCATACGCTCAAACTCCAGACAATGGTGTTGAGCTTACTCGTAAAAACTACAAAGCACTTCAGCAAGAAGGAGGTGATTATTGGCTCACATTTACTGACACAGATCTAAAACTTGAAACAGGTAGTGGCGACCAAGTTGTTGATGGCGAAAAGCGTGTATCTTGGTATAATAACAAGGTATGGCTTGACGGATGGAAAGTTTCAAAGAACGACAAGGTTCGTCTATCTATTCCTGAAGGACTTTTCCTTACCAAGATTGAGATGTTCGGTTTTGTGAATGGTAGCAAGTGGGACTATCTTTATTGCTACGGAGAAGATGAATGGGGCGATCCTGAGTGGGCAGATCCAATAGGTGAAGGTGTAAGAAATTATGATGACGATCTTGAGCCTTTTACTACAAATCCATATATTAAGGAGAATGCCGTTTATCCTGTTGACCCATGTGGTTGTAACGATGCTGGCTGTGAAGCTCAGACTTTGGCTTGCCATGAAGCAGGCTATACATTTGCTTCTCTTGATTTCAGCAATCATCCTTATGAAAAAGAGTTTACTTTTGTTATAAGTGGTAATAATGTTATCTGTCTTGGTCTTCGCTGTTGGACAAATACAGCAGCTGGTATTCAAGCCATTAAAGAAGACAAATCAAATTTAATTGATCGTAATCTTTACAATCTCAATGGTCAAGTTATTGATAAGAATTATCGCGGTATAACTATCAAGAATGGTCGTAAGTATATAAGACATTAAGTATACACCTTACAACAAAAGAAGCCACCGAAATTCGGTGGCTTCTTTTATTGTAAGAAATGTTATGTTCGTTTCCGAACTTACACCTTATTATTTATACATGAACTTCTTGCCCTTGATAATGTATATCTGGCCTGCCTTTGGAGCAGTAACCTTGCGACCTTGCAAGTCGAAGATACCATCGGCCATCATGCTTGATGCATCTTTGTTCATTTGCAAATCTTCGATGCCTGTGACAACACCTACATAGAACTTGGAAGCATATAGCATCATATCCATTTCAACAGCAGAGAGAGTAATCTTATAGCCAAGTTCTGGGTTCAAACCTTGGAGCAATACTGAACTTGAAGCAATACCCTTGCCTACTGCATGACCGCCAAGTTCTTCTGTTGCTGCAGAGCCGTCATTAGGAGTTGCTACAGCTTTTACATTCCAATTTTGCTGGCCACCATCAGATGCAGAGCCTGAGTAGAAGAAGCGTGCACCGCTGATGCCCTTTACATAGAATGTTAGAGTCTTATTTTGACTAGCTGCTGTGTGAAGAACGATGCTCTTATCATTCTTGCCGTCTGTTGACATGTAAACATGACCAGCGCATGCAAGTTCTGTTTCTGGGTCAATAAATACGTTGCGGTTGTTAGTCTGAACTTCGTTTGCTGAAGACTCGTTGCTGTATGTAACCCAATCACGATAGCTTTCAGCAATAGCCCACTTATTTGCAGGAGCATACTTGCCCGCAACATCTTGGAAGATTACATCTGGTGACTTAACAATAGTTGATGTTGTGAATGGCTTATAATAGATTCCATCACCAACTGTTAGTTCATAAGATGCCTGAGCTTGCTTATATGTATCGTTAGCATATATAGTAGCTGTGATGATCACCTTACCATTTGCAACTGGAGTGACAGCCCCTGTCTCGTTGATTGTAGCAATATCAGTATTAGATGATGTGTAGTTCACAACAGCGTCTTCATAAGAAACTGTAAGTTCATTGCGGAATTTTTCATCAACTGCCTTTGCAACCTTAGCCTCTGCAAATGTTGCAGTTGCATCCTGACGAGCAACTACTGAATCTGTAAATTGAATACTCTGTACATAAATAGGACTTGGTATAGTCAATTCTACTTCTGTTGCACCTTCGTTCAATGTGAACAACATTGGACCATAAGTGAT
>JAZLJQ010000071.1:0-43308 GCA_045617965.1 Prevotella sp. | reverse complement strand
ATTAGACAATTTGCTGAAGCAATAGCAGATGCTTGTGGATGTAAGGTCGTTTTTGAATTGTCGGATAAGGAGAGTTCTCGCCAGTTTACCCCTATAAAAAGGGCTGTGTTCGACACTACGAAAATACGTCAATTGGGGTGGGTCCCAAAGTATAATATTCGGTCTGCTATTGCTGAGATTTTGAAACGACGAGAGCGCTGATTCTGTTCGATTTGAACGGGATTTATGTGGATGTTTATCGGTGTGTACAATGGTGTTGGTTTTTCTGAGTTTTATGGGCTCTTAAAGTGTTGCTTTTTGAGATATTTATTTTTTTTGCGTCATCTGAAATTGTTGCTATAAGTTTATTGCAGAAATTGTGCCATTTGTGCATCAATGAAATAGACGAAATAGTTAAAAAACCTTAAATAAGGCGAATTTTTGTGGGTTTTGTGATTTTAGGGCGAGAATCTTTTGGCGGTCCGAAGATTTTTGCTACCTTTGCATCCCGAATTTCGCAGTGCGCGCACGCATATATATGCGTAAGAGAGAAAACAAGTCTTGGGAAGTCATTCTCGCGCCGACCGAAGCGACGTTCTATTAATATCGAAGTTGAAAATAAAAAATATCAATTAAAAAGTTAAAATTATGCCTACTATTCAACAATTAGTTAGAAAAGGCCGTAAGGAATTGGTTGACAAGAGCAAGTCACCAGCTTTGGATTCATGTCCACAGCGTCGTGGTGTTTGTGTTCGTGTTTACACAACAACTCCGAAGAAGCCTAATTCAGCGATGAGAAAAGTCGCTCGTGTTCGTTTGACAAATCAGAAAGAAGTGAACTCTTACATCCCAGGAGAGGGACATAACCTACAAGAGCACTCAATCGTGCTTGTTCGTGGTGGTCGTGTGAAGGATCTTCCGGGTGTACGTTATCACATCGTTCGTGGTACGCTTGATACTGCAGGTGTGGAGGGTAGAACTCAGCGTCGCTCTAAATATGGAGCAAAGCGCCCTAAAAAATAAGCGAATACAAAAAAGAAAAAGTCAAAGGTTGAGTAAACTCTGTGCGTAAGAGTTGAAGACCAATTAACAAACAACCAAAAATTAAAGAAAAATGCGTAAGGCTAAACCAAAGAAAAGACTAATCTTGCCAGATCCAGTCTTTAATGACAAGAAAGTATCAAAGTTTGTAAACCATTTGATGTATGATGGAAAAAAGAATACATCATATGAAATCTTCTATGCTGCCCTAAACCAAGTAGGGACAAAGATGAAGGATGTTGAGAAGAGCGCTCTCGAAATTTGGAAGCAGGCTCTTGATAACATTACTCCACAGGTAGAGGTAAAGTCACGTCGTATAGGTGGTGCAACTTTCCAAGTGCCAACTGAAATTCGCCCAGATCGTAAGGAAAGCATCTCTATGAAGAATATGATTGCTTTCGCTCGCAAACGTGGTGGTAAGACGATGGCAGACAAACTTGCTTCAGAAATAATGGATGCCTATAACAACCAAGGCGGTGCTTACAAGCGTAAGGAAGATATGCATCGTATGGCTGAGGCTAACCGTGCATTCGCACATTTCCGTTTCTAAAAATAAATAAGGTACAGGTATATAGGTATATAGTTTCAGGGTAAAAGAAAAGGAATGGCAAAACAAGATTTACATCTAACACGCAATATAGGCATTATGGCTCATATCGACGCAGGTAAAACTACTACGTCGGAACGTATCTTGTTCTATACCGGTAAGACTCACAAGATTGGCGAAGTGCATGATGGGGCGGCCACTATGGACTGGATGGAGCAGGAACAGGAGCGTGGTATCACAATTACTTCAGCAGCTACTACATGTTATTGGGAATGGAATGAGAAAAAATTTAAAATTAATCTCATAGACACTCCGGGACACGTTGATTTTACTGCAGAAGTTGAGCGTTCGTTGCGTGTTCTAGATGGGGCTGTTGCGGCTTATTCTGCTGCCGATGGTGTTCAGCCTCAAAGCAAGACTGTATGGCGTCAGGCGGATAAGTACAATGTTCCAAGAATTGGCTATGTGAACAAGATGGACCGTTCAGGTGCAGACTTCTTCAGTACCATAAGTCAAATGCATAATGTACTAGGAGCAAACCCATGTCCGGTGCAGATTCCTATAGGAGCAGAAGAGAACTTTAAGGGCGTTGTTGATCTCATAAGAATGAAAGCAATCCTTTGGCATGATGAAACAATGGGGGCGGAATATGAGGAAGAAGAAATTCCTGCAGATCTTATGGATGAGGCTTTAGAGTGGAGAGATAAGATGCTTGAGAATGCTGCTAATTTTGATGATGTATTGATGGATAAATATTTGGAAAATCCAGAAACAATCACAGAAGAAGAAATTATCGCAGCCATTCGTAAGGGTACTTGCTCGCTTGATCTCTGCCCTGTAGTATGTGGTTCTTCATATAAAAACAAGGGTGTCCAGACATTGCTTGATGATATCTGTGCATTCTTGCCTTCTCCGCTCGATACTAATAACATCGTAGGCACGAATCCAGAAACGGGTGATGAGGAAGATCGTAAGCCAATCGTTGATGAGCCAACCTCTGCACTTGCTTTTAAGATTGCGACAGACCCTTATGTTGGCCGTTTGGTATTCTTCCGTGTTTATTCGGGTAAGATTGAAGCTGGAAGTTACGTCTATAATCCACGTTCTGGCAAAAAAGAGCGTATCTCTCGCCTTTTCCAAATGCATTCAAATAAGCAAAATCCAATGGAAGTGATAGAGGCTGGTGATATAGCTGCGGGAATTGGATTTAAGGATATTCATACAGGAGATACTCTTTGTGATGAAAGTAATCCTATCGTGCTTGAATCAATGGACTTCCCAGATCCAGTAATTGGAATCGCAGTAGAGCCAAAAACTCAAAATGACTTGGATAAGCTTGGATTAGGCCTTGCAAAATTGGCGGAAGAAGATCCAACGTTTACTGTAAAGACAGATGAACAAAGCGGCCAGACAATAATTTCAGGTATGGGTGAACTTCATCTTGACATTATTCTTGATCGTTTGAGACGTGAGTTTAAAGTGGAATGTAACCAAGGAAAACCACAGGTAAACTATAAGGAAGCAATTCAGTCTTCTTTGACAAATTTCCGTGAGACTTATAAAAAACAGAGTGGTGGACGTGGTAAGTATGGAGACATAATTGTAAACATCGGCCCTGTTGATGCGGATTTCAAAGAGGGCGGTCTGCAATTCGTTAATGAAGTTAAAGGTGGAAACATTCCAAAAGAATTCATTCCATCTATACAGAAAGGTTTTGAGTCGGCTATGAAGAATGGTGTTCTTGGTGGCTATCCTATGGAATCACTAAAAGTGACCTTGGTTGACGGAAGTTATCATCCTGTGGATTCAGATCAACTCTCATTTGAACTAGCAGCCATCAACTGTTATAGAAATGCAATGGCCAAGTGTTCTCCAGTCTTGATGGAGCCTATTATGAAACTTGAGGTGGTAACACCTGAAGAAAATATGGGTGATGTCATTGGTGATTTGAATAAACGCCGTGGGCAAATCGAAGGTATGGATGAAGCACGTTCAGGTGCTCGTATTGTAAAGGCGCAAGTGCCACTTTCTGAAATGTTCGGATATGTAACGGCTTTGCGTACAATAACCTCGGGTCGTGCAACAAGTTCTATGGAATATGATCATCATGCCCCACTAGTAAGTACATTAGCAAAAACTGTGCTTGACGAAATAGGAGGAAGGGCAGATTTGGTATAACACGCACACGCGTATATATAATAAGGTGGGCGACATACTTAGAAAATGACTCTTAAGAGTGTCCCATCTTAAAAGAGAAATAAAAAATAATAAAACATTAAAAACAATTATGAGTCAAAAAATTAGAATCAAGCTGAAAAGTTACGACCACACATTGGTTGACAAGTCAGCAGAAAAAATCGTTAAGGCTGTAAAGGCTACAAATGCAGTTGTTAGTGGTCCGATACCTCTTCCAACACACAAGCGTATCTTTACAGTAAACCGCTCAACATTTGTAAACAAGAAGTCACGTGAGCAGTTCCAGCTTCAATCTTTCAAACGTTTGATTGATATTTATAGTTCTACCCCACAGACTATTGACGCCTTGATGAAGTTAGAATTGCCTAGTGGTGTTGAAGTTGAAATAAAAGTATAGTTGATTAATAAATGTAAGTCTATCTGATGGGCTTTCAGAATTTAGAAAAGTATATATTTAATTTTTAAAACATAAAGAAAATGCCAGGATTATTAGGAAAGAAAATCGGAATGACATCCGTTTTCAGTGCCGACGGAAAAAATGTTCCGTGCACAGTTATCGAGGCTGGTCCTTGTGTCGTCACTCAGGTGAAGACCATGGAGAAAGATGGCTATGAGGCAATCCAACTTGGTTTCCAAGAAGCAAAAGAAAAGAAGACTTCTAAGCCAATGATGGGCCACTTTAAAAAAGCCGGAACTACCCCGAAAAAACATTTGGCTGAATTTAAGTTCAACGAAAAACATGAGTTGGGCGAAACTATTACAGTCGAAATTTTTAACGAGGCACATTTTGTTGATGTAGTTGGTACATCAAAGGGCCATGGTTTCCAGGGCGTTGTTAAACGTCATGGTTTTGGTGGTGTAGGTCAGGTTACTCATGGTCAGGATGACCGTGCACGTAAGCCGGGAGCTATTGGTGCATGTTCTTACCCCGCACAAGTGTTTAAAGGGATGCGCATGGGTGGTCAAATGGGTGGTGACAGAGTCACAACTCAGAATCTTAAGGTGTTAAAAGTGATACCAGAACATAATCTCATCCTTGTAAAGGGATCGGTTGCTGGTCATAATGGTTCAACAGTTTTAGTTCAGATGTAATTATGGATATTAAAGTTTTAAATATCAATGGTCAAGAAACAGGTAAGATTGTTTCTTTGAACAAGGAAGTGTTTGAAGTAGAACCTAATGACCACGTAATCTGGTTAGACGTAAAGCAATACTTGGCAAATCAGCGTCAAGGCACAGCAAAGTCTAAGGAAAGAAGTGAGATCGCAGGTTCAACAAAGAAGCTTGGTCGCCAAAAGGGTGGTGGCGGTGCTCGTCATGGTGATATTAAGTCGCCAGTTCTTAGAGGTGGTGGCCGCGTATTCGGTCCACAGCCACGTGACTATGGCTTCAAACTCAATAAGAAAGTTAAAGTGCTTGCACGTAAGAGCGCTTTGACATATAAGGCTCAAGAACAAGCTATCATGATTGTTGAAGGTTTAAATTTTCAAGAACCAAAGACAAAGGCTTTTGTAGATATGCAGAAAGCATTGAATGTCGCAAACAAGAAGGTTGTATTGTATCTAGCAGATGAAAATAATAATGTATATCTTTCAGCTCGTAATTTGCAGGGCGTAAAGGTGGCTGAAGCATCAACATTGAATACTTATAATGTAATGAATGCCGATGTTGTAATCTTTACAGAAAATGCACTTGCTACAGTTGAGGCAACTTTAACAAAATAAGGAGACAATAGATTATGGCAGTTATTATCAAACCGCTTGTTACTGAAAAGATGACAAGCATCACAGACAAGAAAAATAATCGTTTCGGATTTATTGTTGCTCCAGATGCAAACAAGTTCGAGATAAAGAAAGAAATTCAAAAGATTTACAACGTTAATGTTGTAGATGTGAATACAATGAAATATGCAGGCAAGCGTCAAAGTCGTTGGACTAAAACAGGTCTAGTAAAAGGACAAAAACCTGCATATAAGAAAGCAGTCGTTACTCTCAAAGAGGGCGAAACAATAGATTTTTATAGCAATATATAATATTAAAAATGGCAGTACGTAAATTAAAACCCGTAACACCGGGACAGAGACACAAAGTTATTGGTACGTTCGAAGAGATTACTGCATCCGTACCAGAAAAATCTCTCGTCTACGGAAAGAAATCTACAGGTGGTCGTAATAACACCGGTAAGATGACAGTCCGTTACATGGGCGGTGGTCACAAACAAAAATACCGCTTTATTGATTTTAGACGTGAGAAAGATGGTGTTCCAGCTGTAGTAAAGACAATTGAATATGATCCGAATCGCTCGGCTCGTATCGCATTGTTGTATTACGCAGATGGTGAGAAGCGATATATTATTGCTCCAAATGGATTGCAGGTAGGTGCAACTTTGATGTCAGGCAAGGACGCTGTTCCTGAAGTAGGAAATGCGCTTCCTTTAGAGAATATTCCTGTCGGTACAGTAATTCATAATATTGAATTGCGTCCAGGACAAGGTGCCCTGTTGGTTCGTTCAGCAGGTAATTTTGCTCAGTTGACTTCTCGTGATGGAAACTATTGTGTAATTAAGCTTCCTTCAGGCGAGACACGTCAAATTCTTAGTGCTTGTAAAGCTACTGTGGGTAGTGTAGGTAACTCTGATCACGCTCTTGAACAGTCTGGTAAGGCTGGTCGTACACGTTGGATGGGTAAACGTCCTCACAACCGTGGTGTTGTTATGAACCCTCATGATCACCCAATGGGTGGTGGTGAAGGCCGTCAAAGTGGTGGCCATCCACGTTCTCGTAAGGGCTTGTATGCAAAGGGTCTTAAGACTCGCGCACCAAAGAAGCTTTCAAATAAGTATATCATCGAAAGAGCTAATAAGAAATAAGTCAATTAGAGTAAAATTATGAGTCGTTCATTAAAAAAAGGTCCTTATATCAGCGTTTCTTTGGAGAAGAAGATTCTTCAGATGAATGAAAATGGTAAGAAAGATGTCGTAAAGACATGGGCCAGAGCATCAATGATATCTCCTGATTTTGTAGGTCATACTATTGCTGTTCATAACGGAAATAAATTTATCCCTGTTTATGTTACGGAAAACATGGTAGGACATAAGTTGGGCGAGTTTGCTCCAACACGTAAGTTCGGTGGCCATGCTGGTAATAAGAGATAAGGGGGCAACCAACAGAAAATAAAAGAATAATATAATGGGCAAGAGAAAAAGAGTATCGGCCGAAAAAAGAAAAGAGGCCAATAAGACATTGTATTTTGCAAAAGCAAATGGTGTGCCTTCTTCTCCACGAAAAATGCGCTATGTAGTGGATTTAATCCGTGGCATGGAGGTGAATCGCGCTTTGGCAGTGCTGAAGTTCTCTAAGAAAGCTGCTTCTGAAAATGTAGAAAAGGTTTTACGCTCAGCTATAGCTAACTGGGAAGTGAAAAATGATCGCAAGGCAGACGAAGGTGAACTTTATATCACTAAAGTATTTGTAAACGAAGGTGTGACAATGAAGCGTATGCGTCCGGCTCCTCAGGGGCGTGGCTATCGTATCCGCAAACGTTCAAATCACATTACTATGTTCGTTGATGTAAAACCTAATGACAATAAATAAGTATGGGACAGAAAGTTAATCCGATTAGCAATCGTCTCGGCATCGTAAAGGGCTGGGATTCAAATTGGTTTGGTGGAAAGAACTTTGGTGATAATATTCTTGAGGATACAAAGATTCGTAAGTATCTTAACGAACGTCTTGCAAATGCAAGTGTCTCAAAGATCGTCATTGAACGTACGTTGAAGCTTGTCACTATTACTATCTGTACTGCCCGTCCAGGAATTATCATAGGTAAAGGTGGTCAAGAAGTTGACAAACTAAAAGAAGAACTAAAGAAACTTTATAATAAGGAGATACAAATAAATATCTTCGAAGTAAAGAAACCTGAACTCGATGCTAACATCGTTGGTAATAACATCGCTCGCCAGATAGAGGGTAAGATTGCTTATCGTCGTGCTATCAAGATGGCTATTGCTAATACGATGCGTATGGGTGCTGAAGGAATTAAAATTCAGATTTGTGGTCGTTTGAACGGTGCCGAAATGGCTCGTAGCGAAATGTATAAGGAAGGCCGTACTCCTCTACATACACTTCGTGCTGACATTGACTATTGCCAAACCGAAGCTTTGACTAAAGTCGGCTTGCTTGGAATCAAAGTTTGGATTTGCCGTGGAGAAGTCTATGGTAAAAAAGATCTTGCTCCAAACTTTGCTCAAGAAAAGAGTAATGCTCGTGGTGGTAATCTCGGTGGTGGTAACAGACGTCGTAACAAGAGAAATAATAATCGTTAAAAAAGAAAGTTATCATGTTACAGCCTAAAAGAGTAAAATATAGAAGACCGCAAGATGGACGCGGTAATAAAGGTAACGCTCATAGAGGCACGACTCTTGCTTTTGGTTCTTTCGGAATCAAGACATTAGAAGCAAAGTGGCTTGACTCTCGTCAGTTAGAAGCTGCTCGTGTCGCTGTCAATCGTTATATGAATCGTGAAGGTCAAGTTTGGATTAGAATATTCCCGGATAAACCAATCACACGTAAGCCTGCTGACGTACGTATGGGTAAAGGAAAGGGAGATCCTATGGGTTGGGTAGCTCCAGTGACTCCAGGTCGTATCCTCTTTGAAGTTGAGGGTGTACCATTTGATGTCGCAAAAGAAGCTTTGCGTCTTGCTGCTCAAAAATTACCTGTTAAGACTAAGTTTGTTGTTCGTCGTGATTACGACAAGAATGCTTAAAAATAGAAAGGATTTAGATTATGAAACAAGTAGAAATCAAAGAGCTTAAAACTGAAGATTTGGTCGAGAGAATCAAAACCGAATCAACTAGATATAGCCAAACTAAGGCAAACCATGCCATTACTCCGCTTGAGAATCCTTCTCTTATTAAGGAAGCACGTCGTACTATCGCACGTATGAAGACAGAACTCCGCAGAAGAGAACTTGAGAATAAATAATAACAATGGTCCAAATGGAAACAAGAAATTTAAGAAAGACAAGACAGGGTGTCGTTATCAGCAACAAAATGGATAAAACCATTGTTATTGCCTCCAAGTTTAAGGAGAAACACCCTATTTATGGTAAGTTCGTTCAAAAAACGAAGAAATACCATGCTCATGATGAGAATAACGAGTGCAATATAGGTGATACTGTACTCATTATGGAAACCCGTCCTTTGTCAAAGATGAAGAGATGGAGATTAGTTCAAATAATTGAAAAAGCTAAGTAATTATGATACAGGCAGAATCAAGACTTACAGTATGCGATAACAGCGGTGCTAAAGAGGCTTTGTGTATTAGAGTTCTCGGTGGAACACGTCGCCGTTATGCAAGTGTGGGAGACATCATCGTTGTATCAGTGAAAAATGTCATCCCTTCAAGTGAATTGAAAAAAGGTGCAGTATCAAAGGCTTTGATAGTTCGTACGAAGAAAGAAATTCGTCGTGCTGATGGTTCTTACATCCGTTTCGATGATAATGCTTGCGTACTTCTTAATAATGCAGGTGAGCTTCGTGGTAGTCGTATTTTTGGTCCGGTTGCCCGTGAATTACGCGCGGTGAATATGAAGGTCGTATCTTTAGCACCAGAAGTTCTTTAACCAATAAAAATTGATAAAGACATGATTAAGTTAAATATCAAGAAAGATGATACGGTTTATGTTTTGTCTGGAAATAGCAAGGGTAAGACCGGTAAAGTGTTAAAGGTACTCGTAAAGGAACAGCGTGCAATCGTTGAAGGCGTAAATATGGTTTCAAAGAGCACAAAGCCAAGCGCTAAGTATCCTCAAGGTGGTATCATGAAGCAAGAGGCTCCAATTCATATTTCTAATCTTAGCCTTATAGACCCTAAAAGTGGCAAGGCTACGAGAGTAGGACGAAAGAAGGATGCTGAAGGCAAAACAGTTCGTTATTCTAAAAAATCAGGAGAGGAGATAAAGTAATGAATACAGCACAATTAAAGAAAGAATATAAGGAGAAGATTGCTCCAGCTTTGATGGCGCAGTTCAAGTATAAGACTCCTATGCAAGTTCCTGAGTTGAAGAAAATAGTGATTAATCAGGGGCTCGGTGATGCTACTCAAGACAAGAAACTCATAGAGGTCTCTATGAATGAAATAGCTATTATCGCTGGCCAAAAGCCTATTACTACTTATTCAAAAAAGGATATCGCAAACTTTAAATTGCGTAAGAAAATGCCAATCGGTGTAATGGTAACATTGCGTCGTCAGCGTATGTATGAATTCCTTGAGAAGTTGGTCCGCATTGCACTTCCTCGTATCCGAGACTTCAAGGGTATTGAAAGTAAGTTTGATGGTCGTGGTAATTATACTCTTGGTATCCAAGAGCAGATTATCTTCCCAGAAATCAACCTTGATCAAATCGATCGCATTCAGGGTATGAATATTACTTTTGTTACATCGGCTAAAACCGATGAAGAAGGTTATGCTTTGTTGAAAGCATTTGGACTTCCGTTTAAAAACGCTTAAAATAAGAGAATTTATATGGCAAAAGAATCAATGAAAGCCCGCGAGGTAAAACGTGCTTATTTGGTGGCACGTTACGCAGAAAAGCGTGCGGCACTTAAGGAAATCGTTAATAAGAGCGATGATCCTATTGAGGCTTATGAGGCAGCTCGTAAGTTACAAGCTATCCCTAAGAATGCCAATCCTATTCGTTTGCACAATCGTTGCAAGCTTACAGGTCGTCCAAAGGGATACATGCGCCAATTCGGTATCTCAAGAATACAGTTTCGCGAGATGGCGTCAGCTGGCCTTATTCCTGGAGTAAAGAAGGCAAGTTGGTAAATAGTAATTTAAACTAAAAAATAAAAAGTATTAATATTGTTGGGGTAGTCCCAATCAATTAAAACATTTTAAAATGACAGATCCAATAGCAGATTTTCTGACCAGGCTTAGAAATGCAATACAGGCTAAACACCGTGTTGTAGAAATTCCTGCGTCAAATTTGAAGAAGGAAATCACAAAGATTCTCTTTGAAAAAGGCTATATCTTGAATTATCAATTCGTTGAAGATGGTCCTCAAGGAGTAATCAAGATTGCCTTGAAGTATGGTGCTGACAATAAGTCAAATGCCATTACATGTTTGAAGCGCATATCAAGACCGGGTTTGCGTACATATGCCGGTTATAAGGATATGCCAAGAGTAATAAATGGATTAGGTATTGCAATCTTATCTACATCCAAGGGTGTTATGACAGATAAAGAAGCTTCTGATCTCAAGATTGGTGGCGAAGTTCTTTGTTATGTTTATTAATTGGGAGGTTTTGTTATGTCAAGAATAGGAAAATTACCAATTGTAATCCCTGCAGGCGTTACTATTACGCTTAAGGACAATGTAGTGACTGTGAAAGGCCCTAAGGGCGAACTTTCACAATATGTGAATCCATCAATCATCGTAAAGATTGAAGAAGCAAAAGTCGTTGTTGAGATGGATGCTGAACAAACGATAGTTGAAGCTAAGCAACAGCATGCTTTCCATGGTTTGTATCGTGCACTTATCAATAATATGGTTATTGGTGTAAGTGAGGGCTTTAAGAAAGAACTTGAACTTGTCGGTGTTGGTTACCGTGTTTCAAATCAGGGAAATCTTCTTGAATTCGCACTCGGTTATACACATCCTATCTATATGGAATTGCCTAAGGAAGTCAAGGTTGAAACCCTTTCTGAAAGAAATCAGAATCCGAAGATTATCTTGGAATCTTGTGATAAAGAGTTGTTGGGACTCATTTGTGCAAAGATTCGTTCTTTCCGTATGCCGGAACCTTATAAGGGCAAGGGTATTTTGTTTAAGGGTGAAGTTATTCGTAGAAAGTCTGGTAAGTCAGCTGCGGCTAAGTAAACCGGTTATTAACTGTTTAAAGTAAGAAAGTTATGACAACAAAGAAACAGGAAAGACGAATTAAAATAAAATTTAGAATTCGTAAAAAGGTGAATGGTACTGCTGACTGCCCAAGAATGAGCGTGTTCAGAAGTAATAAGCAAATTTATGTACAAATAATCAATGACCTGACAGGTCAGACTCTTTGTTCTGCATCTTCTCTCGGTATGGAAACTATGCCAAAAATTACACAAGCTGAAAAGGTCGGCGAAATTGTGGCACAAAAGGCTCAAGAGGCTGGTATTACTACAGTTGTATTCGATCGTAATGGCTATTTGTATCATGGAAGAGTTAAGGCAATAGCTGATGCTGCACGTAAAGGTGGACTTAAATTCTAATCGTTATGGCAATGAATAAAGTTAAGATAAATAGTGATGTCGAATTGAAAGACAGACTTGTAGCCATTAATCGTGTTACAAAAGTAACAAAGGGTGGACGTACCTTTACATTCGCAGCTATTGTAGTTGTTGGTGATGGAAAAGGTGTTATTGGTTATGGCTTGGGTAAGGCAGGCGAAGTTACGGCTGCTATTGCTAAAGGTGTTGAGGCTGCAAAGAAGAATCTTGTAAAGGTTCCTGTATTGAAAGGAACTATTCCACATGAGCAGATTTCAAGATATGGTGGGGCAGAAGTGTTTCTAAAGCCAGCATCAGAAGGTACTGGTGTTGTTGCTGGTGGAGCAATGCGTGCCGTTCTTGAAAGTGTTGGTATAACAGACGTTCTTGCAAAGTCAAAGGGTAGTTCAAATCCACATAACCTTGTAAAAGCTACTATTAAGGCTCTTAGTGAGATGCGCGATGCTTATATGGTAGCTCAGACTCGTGGAATTACAGTTGAAAAAGTATTCAAAGGATAAAGGAGACAAAGAATTATGGCAAAAATTAAAATACAACAGATAAAGAGCCGTATTGGAGCTCCGAAAGATCAAAAGGGTACACTTGATGCACTCGGTCTTCGTAAAATCCGTCAAGTCGTGGAAATTGAAGATACTCCTACTATGCGTGGTATGGTCCGCAAGGTCCGTCATCTCGTACAGGTTGTTGACTAATGTTTTTTCGAAAATAAAATTTAGAAGATATGAAATTAAATAATTTGAAACCTGCAGAAGGAGCTACTCATTCTCAACGTCGTATAGGTCGTGGTACTGGTTCTGGTTATGGTGGTACTTCAACTCGTGGACATAAGGGTGCTAAAGCTCGTTCAGGTTATAAGAAGAAAGTCGGCTTTGAAGGTGGTCAAATGCCATTACAGCGTCGTCTTCCAAAGGGAGGCTTCAAAAATATCAACCATAAGGAATATTTGGCTGTGAATCTTTCTACTATACAGAAGATAGCTGAAACTAATAATTTGACCAAAATATCCATCTCCGATATTGTTGCAGCAGGATATGCTAAGAAAACAGAACTTATTAAGGTTTTGGGCATGGGGCAAATTAAAGCCGCTGTTGAGGTTGAAGTAAATGCTGCTTCTAAAACAGCTGTTGTAGCTATCGAAGCAGCAGGTGGCAAGGTAACTATAATTTAGCGATAATGAAAAAGTTTGTAACGACAATCAAGAACATTTGGAGAATTGAGGATCTGCGTGATCGTCTTCTCATCACAATACTATTTGTTGCGATATACCGTTTTGGCTCTTTCATTGTTTTGCCTGGTATTAACCCTGGTGCATTGGAGGACTTGTCTAATCAGACTAGTGGTGGTTTGATGTCGTTGTTGGATATGTTTTCAGGTGGTGCTTTCTCACATGCATCAATCTTTGCGTTGGGAATCATGCCTTATATCACAGCTTCAATCATTATGCAACTTCTCGCTGTTGCTGTACCTTATTTCCAAAAAATGCAACGTGAAGGCGAGAGTGGTCGTCGCAAAATCAATCAGTATACGCGTTATTTGACTGTTGCTATTTTGATATTCCAAGCTCCTGCATATTTGATAAATTTGCGTATGCAATCAGGTGCAGCTATTGCTTCAGGAATTTCATGGACTCAGTTCAATGTGCCTGCAATCATTATCTTGGCAGCCGGCTCAATGTTTATACTTTGGCTTGGTGAGCGTATTACTGATAAAGGAATCGGTAATGGTGTGTCTATTATCATCATGATAGGTATCATTGCTCGTTTGCCTCAAGCATTCTTTCAAGAAATCACATCACGTTTCAGTGCCATTTCAGGCGGTGGACTTGTAATGTTCCTTGTAGAGATTTTAATTCTGCTTGCTGTAATTTGTGCATCGATAATTCTAGTTCAGGGAGTACGTAAGGTGCCTGTAAATTATGCAAAGCGTCTTATTGGAAGTCAACAAGCGGGTGGTGCTCGTCAGTACATTCCTTTAAAGCTTTTTGCTGCTAATGTAATGCCTATCATTTTTGCTCAAGCATTGATGTTCATTCCATTGTCTTTGATGAGTTATACTTCACCTGAAACTATGAATCCAGTGCTTCATTCTTTGATGGATCAAAATACATTGCTTTATAATATTGTGTTTGCACTACTTATTATATTGTTTACATATTTCTATACAGCAATTACATTGAATCCAACTCAAATGGCAGAGGACATGAAACGCAACAATGGATTTATCCCGGGTGTAAAGCCAGGCAAGCCGACGGCTGATTATATAGATCAAGTGATGTCACGCATTACCTTACCAGGCTCATTGTTTATTGCATTTATCGCAGTAATGCCTGCAATTGCAAGATTGTTTGGTATTCAACAGAATTTTGCTCAGTTTTTTGGAGGGACGTCATTATTGATACTTGTTGGAGTTGTATTAGATACTCTTCAGCAGATAGAATCACATTTGTTGATGCGTCATTATGATGGACTTTTAAATTCAGGTCACATTCGTAGCCGTAGTGGTTATTAATTACGATAGATAATAAGACTTATGTCTAAACAAAGTGCAATAGAACAAGATGGAACTATTATAGAAGCATTATCTAATGCAATGTTCCGAATTGAACTTGAGAATGGTCATGAGATTACAGGGCATATCTCGGGAAAGATGAGAATGCACTATATTAGAATACTGCCTGGTGATAAGGTTAAGGTAGAAATGTCTCCTTATGATCTCACTAAGGGTAGGATCGTCTTTAGATATAAATAAAAAAGAAAAGCTATATGAAGACAAGAGCATCCGTAAAAAAACGTACTGCTGATTGTATCTTGGTACGCAGAAAGGGACGTTTATTCTCAATCTGCAAAAAGAACCCTAAATTTAATACGCGTCAGGGTTAATTTACAGTCAGTATAAATGATGTTTGACATCAATTATTCAAAACAAATAATATTAACAAAACATGGCAATAAGAATTGTTGGAGTAGATTTGCCCCAAAATAAGCGTGGCGAAATCGCATTGACTTATATCTTTGGTATAGGTCGTAGTAGTTCAGCAAAGATATTGGACAAGGCTGGTGTTGATCGTGACCTCAAGGTTAACGAGTGGACAGATGATCAAGCTGCAAAAATCCGTGAAATAATCAGTGCTGAATATAAAGTTGAAGGTGATCTCCGTGGTGAGATACAAATGAATATCAAGCGACTGATGGATATTGGTTGCTATCGTGGTGTCCGCCATCGTAATGGTCTTCCTGTTCGCGGCCAGAGCACAAAGAACAATGCTCGTACTCGTAAGGGTAGGAAAAAGACTGTTGCTAATAAGAAGAAGGCCACTAAGTAATTAATTTTTCAAAAGATTTGAATTATGGCAAAAAGATCAGCAACACAGAAGAAAAGAAACGTTAAGGTGAGTGCTCTTGGACAGCTCCATGTTCATAGCTCATTCAATAATATCATCGTTTCATTAGCAAATTCTGAGGGTCAGATAATTTCATGGTCTTCAGCAGGCAAGATGGGTTTCCGTGGCTCAAAGAAAAATACTCCATATGCAGCTCAAATGGCTGCAGAGGATTGTGCAAAAGTAGCTTTTGACTTAGGTTTGCGCAAGGTGAAAGCTTATGTCAAGGGGCCAGGCAATGGTCGTGAAAGTGCTATTCGTGCCGTACATGGCGCAGGTATAGAAGTAATAGAAATCGTTGATGTTACTCCATTGCCACATAATGGTTGCCGTCCTCCAAAGAGACGTAGAGTATAGTATTAATGTATTCCTAATTAAAGGATTAAAAAAGAATTTTATTTTTTATAATTATGGCTAGGTATATAGGACCGAAATCAAAGATCGCTCGTCGCTTTGGGGAACCAATTTTTGGCGAGGATAAAGTTTTGTCCAGAAGGAACTTCCCTCCTGGACAGCATGGTAACAACCGTCGCAGAAAGTTGTCTGAGTATGGTAGCATGTTGGCAGAGAAGCAAAAAGCTAAGTACATTTATGGTGTTTTGGAACGTCAGTTCCGTAATCTCTTTGATGCGGCAGCTCGTCAAAGTGGCATTACCGGTGAAGTTTTGCTCCAATCTTTGGAGTGCAGACTTGACAATGTGGTATTTCGTCTCGGTATTGCACCCACACGTGCGGCAGCCCGTCAGTTGGTGAGCCACAAACACATTGTTGTAGATGGTTCCGTTGTTAATATTCCATCTTATTCTGTTAAGCCAGGTCAAATTGTTGGAGTGCGCGAAAAATCTAAATCTCTTGAAGTTGTTGAAAATGCTCTTGCTGGTTTCAATCATAGCAAATATCCTTGGATTGAATGGGATGAAAATTCCAAGAGCGGTAAGCTTCTTCATAAACCAGAGCGTGCCGATATCCCTGAGAATATTAAGGAACAGTTAATAGTCGAGTTGTACTCTAAGTAATAAATAAATCATTCAATAATGGCAATATTAGCATTTCAGAAACCCGATAAAGT
The DNA here is from genome assembly GCA_045617965.1 of Prevotella sp. Lineage (GTDB taxonomy): Bacteria > Bacteroidota > Bacteroidia > Bacteroidales > Bacteroidaceae > Prevotella. The sequence goes on along the minus strand of JAZLJQ010000071.1, from coordinate 26,819 downwards.
AATAATGTTGGAGGCTAACGACAAGTTCGGAAAGTTTGAGTTCCGTCCACTTGAGCCTGGATTTGGTATTACTATTGGTAATGCTTTGCGTCGCATTTTACTTTCATCGCTTGAAGGCTACGCTATCAACACCATTCGTATTTCTGGTGTTGAGCATGAGTTTGCAGCCGTTCCGGGCGTGATAGAAGATGTAACCAACATTATATTGAATCTCAAACAAGTGAGATTCAAAAAGATTGTAGAAGACTTCGATAATGAAAAAGTCACTATCGATATTGAGAATTGTACGGAGTTCAAGGCTGGTGAGATTAGCAAATATCTTGCTGGATTTGAAGTGTTAAACCCGGAATTAGTGATTTGCCATTTGGATCCGAGAGCTTCAATGCAGTTGACGCTGACTATTAATAAGGGGCGTGGTTTTGTTGTATCAGATGAGAATCGTGAATACTGTACTGATACAAATGTTCTCCCTATTGATTCTATCTATACTCCTATACGCAACGTGCGCTATGCTGTTGATCAATATCGTGTAGAACAGAAGACTGACTATGACCGCCTTACTATCGAAGTTGACACTGATGGAAGTATCTCACCTAAGGAAGCTCTTCAAGAAGCTGCCAAGATTCTAATTCAGCATTTTTTGCTCTTTACTGATGATAAAATTGATATTGAGGAAACTGCAGAAGAAGAGAATGAGCAATTTGATGAGGAACTTCTCCGTATGCGTCAACTTCTCAAGACTCGTCTTATTGATATGCATCTTTCTGTACGTGCACTTAACTGCCTTAAGGCAGCAGATGTAGATACATTAGGAGATCTAGTCAAATACAACAAGAATGATCTTTTGAAGTTCCGTAATTTTGGTAAGAAATCGCTTACAGAACTTGATGATTTATTGGAAAGTTTGAATTTGTCGTTCGGAACAGACATTACAAAGTATAAATTGGATAAAGATTAAACAAAATGAGACATAATAAAAAATTCAACCACTTAAGCCGTACATCTGCTCACCGCAACTCTATGTTGGCCAATATGGCAGTGTCTCTGATTCGCCATAAGCGTATCACAACCACTTTGGCTAAGGCTAAAGCTCTTCGTGTATATATTGAACCTATCCTTACAAAGGCCAAAGAAGACACCACACACTCTCGTCGTATCGTGTTTGGCTATTTGCAAGATAAGTTGGCTGTTACAGAGCTTTTTAAGGATATAGCTGTTAAGATAGCTGATCGTCCAGGAGGATACACTCGTATTATTAAACTTGGTACACGTCAAGGTGATGCTGCTTCTATGGCTTTCATTGAGCTCGTTGATTATGATGAAAATATGATGAAGACAGAAAAGAAGGCGAAACGTACTCGTCGAAGTGGCACAAAGAAAGTTGTTTCTTCTGATGAAATCCCTGTAGCAGAAGAGGCTGCTCTTGAGGATTCCATAGCAGAAGAAACTCCATCTGAATAATTTATAACACAATAAGTTATTGGTAAAAAAAGACTTTTGGATAAATCCAAAGGTCTTTTTTTTCTAGAAATTTATTTGTATTTATTTTTATGTAGTATTGTGAATATTTATGCATATCTTTACATAAAATTTAATTATTATGAATGATAAGGTAAATAGAAAGAAAGTAATAGCTGATTTAATTCGCTCCCAAAGGATTCATACGCAGGAGGAATTTTTGCAAGAATTATTAAAGAGAGGCATAAATATTACTCAAGCTACTTTGTCACGTGATATTAGAGAACTAGGGGCAATAAAAAGGGGTATTAATGGCGTTACAGGTAGCTTTTATGAATTGAATGATACTTCTTCCATCCATAGATGTGCTGATGTCACAAGAATAGAAATATCTGGGCAATTATGCGTGTTACATTCAAAGCCAGGATTCGCATCCGTGGTAGCTGCGCATTTGGATGATGCTAATATTTCGGGTGTCATGGGTACAATAGCAGGTGATGATACTGTTCTTGCGATGCTTAGTACTGATTGTCAAATAGATATTATAGAGAATAAAATCCGTAATTTATTTGGGGTTTCTAAGGTTATAGTGCATGTTGCGAATAGTGATGATTTGCGATATGTAGAAAGCATATGCCATGAGTTATTGATTTTATCACACGGAAGGAATGTAGGTGTTGCTTGTAGATCCAAAGATTATATACGCGAGAAGATCCTTGCAAATCATGCTGTTATTGCCATTTCCGAAGTAGGCGAATTGGTAGGTTTTTCATATGTAGAATCTTGGAAAGGAAAGAATTTTGTTGCTAATTCTGGACTATTTGTTGTAAAAAGATTTCGTAATATGGGTGTAGGTCATAGAATAAAAGAAATGGTATTTGATCTTTCTCGTAAACTTTATCCAAATGCGAAGATTTTATCAGTTACTACTGGAGCTGCAGTAATGAAGATGAATTATGATTTAGGCTTTCACCCAGTACCATTTACAAGTCTTACTCAAGACCCTGATTTCTGGAGTGGTTGTAAAGGGTGTTCGCATTATGACATTTTGAAGAGTCATAATTGTAATATGTGTATTTGCACAGGTTTGTTATATGACCCAAAAAGCAAGATAGAAAGAGTAGATAATACCTTATGATCTCTCCCCTGAAGTATTTTGCAGATTATCTATGAGAGCCTATAATAGTTTTCTTCTATTTTAGAGTAGCGAGTCCACCTTGTGCCGTTTCTTTATAGAGACTTGGTAGGTCTTTGCCTGTACGCTTCATGGTATCTATGACCTTGTCAAACGATATAAGATGCTTACCGTCACTTAGAAGTGCATAAAAACTTACATCAAGTGCACGTAGTGCGGCAATAGGGTTTCTTTCGATGCATGGTATTTGCACTAAGCCACAAATTGGGTCGCAAGTGAGCCCAAGGTTATGTTCCATTGCCATTTCGGCTGCGCACTCTATTTGTTGTGGTGAGCCTCCAAATAATTGATTGATAGCAACAGCAGCCATGACGCAAGCACTTCCAATTTCACCCTGACAGCCGACCTCAGCGCCAGATATTGATGCGTTGGTCTTAATCACATTACCGAACAGGCCTGCTGTAGCCAATGCTTTTAGAATATCAATGTCAGAGAATCCGTGGTTCTTTTTCATATGGTAGAGCACTCCTGGCACTATACCACATGAGCCACATGTAGGCGCTGTGACTACAATACCACCGCGAGCATTTTGTTCAGATACGGCTAGGGCATACGCTGTTACGAGTGCACGACTTTGTAGGGAAGGTTTATAACTTGATGCACGCACATAGTATTGTTTAGCCTTGCTACGAAGGTGCAGACATCCCGGAATGACTTGGTCGTTTTCCAGCCCTTCTTTCACGCTTTTTTGCATTTGCTCCCAAATTTTTGTAAGGAATTTCCATATCCCTTTGCCTTCATGATATTCTACATATTCCCAAAAGGAAAGCCCATGCTCTTCTATAAATTGTTGGATGTCGTTTAGCATATTTCTTCTATAGATGTCTTTACCTTCTGTATCCTCAGTAGAGATACGATTGAAACCCTCTTTGGGGTCTTCTGCTAAAGATCCTCCACCAATACTATATACTTTCCATGTGTCATATATAGTGTCATTAGCATCAAAAGCTTCAAACAACATACCATTTGTATGAAAATCAGGTGTTATGTTAGCCTGCCAAACGATTTCGGTTTGTATTGGTTTTAACTCAAAGAGAATGGCTTTATCTGTAAAATGCCCTTCTCCTGTGGCGGCTAGACTACCATATAGTGTTACACGAAATCTCGTGGCATTAGGGTTGTGTTTTTTAAACATCTCAGCCGCTTTGTGTGGCCCCATAGTATGACTACTTGAGGGTCCATAACCAATTTTATAAATTGCTTTTATGCTATCCATAATCAAATGATTATTTTTTTATATGCAAAGATAATGTTTATTTATAAATATATTGTATAGATGCTAATAGTGTGAGTGGTAATAATAAAGCCCTCCACAAATTTAAGGAGGGCTTTATTATTGTTTCATACGGAGATTTACTCTTTTGTTTCTTCTTCGCTTATGGGATTTTCTTGTGCTTTTTGTTTTGGTTCACTTGTGTTTCCCATTTTGCGCTCTTCATCAAGTGCCTTAATCTTATTGTAGATTACTATTACTTCGCTTTTAAGTTTGTTTACTTTGCGATTCATCTCTTCAATGAGCGAATTGCCAGTCTTGCTTGCTGCATTAAGGAATCCTAAGTTGTTCTCGTAGGTTTGTACCTCTTGCTTTATCAATTCGTATTGACGCATCAAGCGAGCTCTTTCGTCAAGGATTGCCTCTTCGCCATTCTTTACGATATTTCTTACTTTTGAACGGAAATTCTCTATGCTTTTTTGTCCGAATGTAATATTTAGATGATGACGAATATTGTCAGAGATTTCGCGATATTCTTTATAGATTTTATCTTTATCGCGGAATGGTACATGGCCGATTCCGTTAAATTCTGCTATGAGTTTGTCCATTATATCTTTTGTCTCATCGCTTGCTTTGTTGCCAATTTGTTCGCATAATTCCTTCATGCGACGGATAACATCTTTTTTCTTTGCAAGGTTCTCACGTTCTTCTTTGAATTTGTCGCCAATTGCAGCATTTCTTGATTCAAAGAATTTGTTGCATGCGGTTAAGAATTCTTCCCATAATGCATCGCCAAGTTTCTTTGTTGTCATGCCGATCTGTTTCCAATCTTTTTGTAGTTGTATGAACTCGTCTGTAGTCTTTTTCCAGTCGGTAGAATCTTCAAGTTCATGCGCACGAGTGATGAGTGCACGCTTCTTTTCAGCATTCTCTGCAAATTTTGTCTTCAACTCAGAGAAATATTCTGCTTTCTTTGCAAAGAAAGAATCGCAAGCTATACGGAAACGCTCGAATATCTTGACATTCATCTTCTGTGGGGCGAAACCAATCTTTTTCCACTCTGCTTGTATTTCAAGTACCACCTTAGTGAGTTTGTCCCATTCGCTCCCATTCTTCACTTCTTTTTTAGCGATTTCTTCCATTTGCTCACAAAGTGTAGTTTTCTTTGCGAGATTTTCTTCCTCCATACCTTTCAACTCTTCAAAGTGAGCTTGATGGCGTTTATTTACAATGGTAGATGCTGTTTTAAATCGATTCCAAATCTCGTCGCGGAGTTCTTTTGCAACAGGACCAATCTCGCGGAATTCTTGGTGTAACTTTTGTAACTGGTGGAATGCACTTATAACATCTTCTTCATCAGCTAGTTTCTCAGCAGCTTCACAAAGATGAGTCTTCAGTTCAAGATTCTTCTTGAAGTCATATTCTCTAGCCTCATTGTTTAGTTTCAGCAGATCATAGAATTGCTCAACATAGAGTTGATAGTTACGCCAAAGTATGTTCGCTTTTTCTGCTGGAATATTTTTGATTTCGCGCCATTTCTGTTGCAATTCGCGGAATTGCTTGTATGATTTGTTAGCTTCTTCAGGAGAAGTTACCATTGCCTTTATTTGTTCGATAATGGTGAGCTTTTTCTCATAGTTTTCTTTTTGTTCTTCTTGATTTTTGCGAAATGCCTCTGCTCGTTTTTCGCGTATCAATGTCATTTCTGCTTTAAATGCTTCTTCAACTTCAGATATAGTTGCTGTATAAGCTTCAGGGGCTCCACCATCTTCGATATATTTTTTGTATTGTGCATCGCGTTCTGCAAGATGGAATTTATAAAATGAAGTTTTTAGTAAATCAATTTCTGCCTTTTCTGGAGTTTCTTCTCCATGAGCAAGCTCGCTGATTCGCTTCAGTACTTCCTCTTTTGTTTGATAAATGACTTTTTCAATGGGCTCTTCTTGTGGCATATTGCCATTTTGCGGCTCGGTAGAAACTTTTTTACTAGTTTTTTCTTCTGTTGGGGTTTCTACAACAAATTCTTCTATTGGCACATCTGTAACGATAGTGTCTTCCACCTTTTCTTCCATAATTTCTGCTACAGGTCCCATCTGTGGCACACTTTGCTCCTGAGGAGTGATTTTGTCTTGAGAGTCTTCCATGGTCATAGTATCAGTACTTTAAATACAATTTGTACAAAGATAGGAAAAGTTTATTGCTTAAAGTTTGTTAATTAACTTTATTTAACATGATTAAACTAGCACATGCTATAATAATCGTTTTCTACGCATGAACCACCATAATGCCGCTGCTACAACTACGGATAAGATTATGGCAAACCAAAATCCCCACGGAGTATTTTCAAGCCCACTTATTAAGTTCATTCCAAATATACTTGCGACAAGCGTTGGAAGCATTAGGATGATGGAGACAGAAGTCATTGTACGCATTACTGTAGATACGTTGTTATTGATGATGCTTGAATATGTGTCCATCGTTGATTCCAAGATGTCGGAATAAATATTTGTTGTCTCACGAGCTTGACTCATCTCAATGCCGACATCTTCAATAAGGTCGGTGTCAACTTCATCAACTTGCAGTTTGAATTTCAATTTCTGCAAAAGGTTTTCGTTGCCACGGATAGATGTTATGAAATACGTTAGGGAGTCTTGCAGACGGGAGAGATTTATTAGCGATTCGTTGTTTACTTCGCGGTCTAGATCTTTTTTTGCTTTTTCTATTCTTGCGCTAATTTGTTTCAGTCGTTTTAGATACCATGCCGCAGAAGAGTATAACAGACGAAATATCATATCAACATAGTCGGTAAAGCCGACACCACGTTTCTGCTGATAACTCACGAAGTCTATCATCATTGTTGTTTCGTGAAAACAGATTGTGACGATTACATCGCCCTTTTGGATGAATCCGAGCGGAACAGTTGCAAATGGTGTACGGCTGTGCACTTCTTTTGCGTGTGGAATACGCATGATGACGAGTCGCCATCCATCTTCAAATTCGTAACGTGCGCGCTCATCGTTATCGGAAACATCTGAGATGAAGTAGTCAGGTATTTCAAACTTTTCATTCAGCCACTTTATATCTTCTTGTGTGGGGCATGTAACTTGGGTCCAACAACCTGGTTGCCATTTGTCAATTACACTAAGATTTTGATTAATGTTCCAGAATCTTCTCATAAGCCAATCCTTGAAAAAAGTTCTTTGCTATAGAGGATGAGCCTTATGCCAAATTCTAGTTTAGGTGATTATAATTCCGCCACCACTAGGCTCTATAATGGGCTTCCCCCTTGAATTTTTGCTCTAAATTTGTCGCGTGATAATCGTCCATTTTTACTTTTAAAAAAAATTTTTGCGTTGCAAAAGTATAAAAAAGAAAATGAAAAACAAAATCTTGCCTTTATTTTACTCTTTCTATCATATTTGTCAGTTCTACGAACTCTTTGATTGAGAGCTGTTCGGGACGACACATTAGGAGAGGGCATTCGCCAAGTGCTTGCACGTCATCAAGTATTTGCCTCAAACTTACGCGAAGCATCTTTCTACGCTGTCCGAATACCATTTTTACAATATGACGGAAAAGTTTTTCGTTGCATCCTAGTTCTCGCGTGTCGTTTCGTGTCATTCTTATTACGGCGCTTTTTACTTTTGGTGGCGGATTGAAGACATCTTCGTTTACGCTAAAAAGATATTCTACATCATACCATGTTTGAATTAGTACGCTCAAGATACCATATCGCTTGTTCCCTGGAGTAGCAGCAATACGTTGTGCTACTTCGCGTTGAATCATTCCTGTACAACAAGGAATAAGTTCTTTATTGTCAAGCATCTTGAAGAATATTTGTGAAGAAATATCGTATGGATAGTTCCCCGTAAGCACGAATTGTTTACCATCGAAAACTTTTTTTAGGTCCATTCTCAAAAAGTCTTCGCCAATGATGTTGTCGCGTAGCTTGGGGAATGTCTCATTGAGGTAAACCACACTTTCGCGGTCTATTTCAACTACTTTAACTTCTCGTGGTTTTGCGGTTAGATATTGTGTCATAATGCCCATTCCCGGACCAACTTCCAAGACGGGAATGTTGGGGCAAGCATCTATGGTGTTGGCAATGGCTTGTGCAATGCTCAAGTCAGTCAGAAAGTGCTGCCCGAGATTTTTCTTTGGCTTTACTTGTTTCATTCTGCCTACAAAGGTATAGGGAAAATGGTTTCTTTCAAAATTATTGTTATTATTTGAATGGTATATTTCTCAAAGTTAATTCCGCTCGCGCCTCATGAATATCTTTGCATGGTGAGTGGTAAATTAAATGCTCGAATAACATATTTTCTTTGTCTCAATATTATTGTATCCTTCCTTTATATTTATGCAATTCTCGTATTTTATATTTAATTGGCTTATAATGCACTGCTATAAAAAGTAGATTTAAGGAATGAAATTAATGGGTCTATTTTTTTTATTGTGTACGTAAGTTTGGAGGGTGCGCGAGCTATGTGGTATTAAGGTGCAAAGAAGTTATATAAAAATGGGGGAAAAGAGTCTTTTGTATACCTTCGCTATATTTTATAAGAGTAAGAGATTCTCCTTTTTTGACGCCTAGATTCAAAATCGGGGTGCAAGATGGATTTTTATGAGCCTAATGGTTATTATTTCAAAATAAATGCTTAAAATTGCATCAAAATAAAGGAACTGAAAATGAAAACGTGTTTATTCGATAAAGTTTGGCGAAATTTTATAACCTTGCTAATAGTGATGCTTGCCTTTGGTGTGAGTGTTTCAACTTATGCAAAGAAGAAAGAAACTAAACGTCCAAAAATAGGTCTTGTGCTTGGTGGCGGTGGTGCAAAGGGAGCTGCAGAAGTGGGTGTGCTGAAATATATTGAGCAAGTGGGCATACCTATTGACTACATTGCAGGTACGAGCATAGGCTCTATTGTTGGAGGCTTGTATAGTTCGGGCTACCGCTCAGGCGACCTTGATACGCTATTCAAGTCGCAGGCTTGGGTGAATTTGTTGACAGACCGCAAAGATTCTGTGTCTTCAAAGGCTATTTTTGTCCGTGATGGTGTTACCTATGTTTTTGGTTTTCCCATTAGGACTTCAGGTGTAGATAAAATCGTGAAGAAATTTAAAACGTTTTTTTCGTCACATCTTGACTCCGTCTCTCTAACCATGGTAGAGAATGATAGCATTTATTATGCTTCCGATTTGAATACGAAGGAAGCAAATCAAAAACAGGCAAAGGAACAAAATCTTAAAAAAGGAGATATTTCTGCCCTTAAAAGTGATGTGACTTCTTCAAAAAAACTATCAAAGGAGGCAAAAAAGGTCCTTCGCTCACACGGTATTATTCATGGAGATAGTATCCTAAGCAAATTTGAGGCTTTGACAAATCAGCATGATTCTATCTCGTTTGATGATTTGCCAATTCCTTATCGTTGCGTAGCTGTTGATATTCTGCAGATGAAAGAAATTGTGTTCAAGGATGGTAATTTGCCTTTTGCAATGCGAGCTTCAATGTCTATTCCTGGTGTGTTCAAAGCGATACCCAAAGATAGTATGTTATTAGTGGATGGAGGGATGCTGAATAATCTCCCCGTTGATGTGGTGCGTGCAATGGGTGCAGATATCGTCATAGCAGTCGATTTGACGCAAAACAAACGTGAAGAGCATCTAGATAGTGCGTCAATGAAGTCATTTTCATTGCAAGGTTCGCGCTTCAAGCGCATGATTCATTGGGTAAAGGAACGTCCTGACCTTATAAAATATAATAGAAATATCAAAGATGTAGATATTTATATTAATCCCGACCTAAAAGGGTTTAGCGCAGCCGACTTTAAGAGGCAGAATATCATAGATATGATAAAATGTGGCGAGAAAGCAGGCGCAGAAGCTTTGCCACTATTGGAAGAGTTGGCACGAGAACTAAGAAAGTACAAACACTAAAACATGTGAGATACTTTCATAAACTTTTCTTACCTTTGTACACTTATATACATCTATTGGATGAATAATTCTATGAAAGATGTCATTAAGATATGCCTGAAAGTGATACTTTCACTTGCATTCTGTGGCGCGATACTTTATTGGATGTATCGTGGCTTTGATTTTGACCATTTGTGGGATTTTATGTCTAAAGAGATGGATTGGACGTGGATGTTGTTATCTTTCCCTTTTGGCATATTGGCACAAACATTTCGAGGATGGCGTTGGAAGCAGATGCTTGAGCCAATGGGAGAGAAGTCTAGGGTTTTGACTAGAGTCAATTCCGTTTTTTTATCATATGCTGTCAGTCTTATTATTCCTCGTATCGGCGAGTTTGTTCGCTGTGGTGTACTAGCGCGTCAAGATAGGACCTCGTTTGCAAAGGCTTTAGGGACAGTTTTTGTAGAACGCATTATAGACTCGTTGCTTATTCTCATAATTACGATAGTTGTACTTCTGTTGGAGATGAAAGTCTTTGGTACTTTCTTTGATCAAACGGGTGTGAGTGTTGATGAAATAATCAACCGTTTTACTACTGCGGGTTGGATTGTGACGGCGATTTGTGGTATAATGGTTGTCGGCGTTGTAGTGTTCTTGATGAAGCATTTGAGTGTGAATAGTCGCTTTAAAGGTGCTCTGCATAGTATGACGGTAGGTATCATGTCGTTGCGCGAAGTAAAAAATTGTCCTCTATTTATATCCTTTACTCTTGGGATTTGGGTGAGCTATTTCTTGCATTTCTATCTCACGTTCTTTTGCTTTGATTTTACTCAAGATTTGGGTTTGATGTGTGCGATAGTATGCTTTATTGTTGGCAGTATTGCTGTTATCGTGCCCACTCCAAATGGTGCTGGTTCTTGGCATTTTGCGGTAAAGACTATGTTGGTGTTGTATGGTGTGGCTACTACTGATGCGTTATATTTTGTACTTATCGTACATACTGTACAGACATTGCTTGTTATTATTTTGGGTGTATATTCAGTTTTGGCAATATCTTTGCAAAAGAAAGCCACTAGCTGATAGAATTTTTAGTAATAAGCCAAAATGTGATAAGATGAAAGTATTTGTTGTTCGCCATTTTTAATGGTGGGTAAACACTTTTATACTTTTAATATTTGTGGTAAAATCTTTTCTCGAGAGAAATTAGATCCTAAAATGGCAAATCATGAATATAATCTATACTATGCAACAACGAAAAATGTTGTTTATTTTTATGTTTGGTATTTAGTGGAGTGGTTTGTTAAGTGGATTTTCTATCGTGATGGTATTAAAGCCTATTATGAGATCTCTTTTGAACGTGAGGCTTAATAAAGAAAGAAAATGAATTGCTCTATCGTTGATTGCGTAGTTATTATTCTTAGATACATTAATATATAAGGTGTAATGAAAAGAAAAGCTCTAATCTTTGTGGATTAGAACTTTTCTTTTCATTACCTGTCTTGCTATTTTATCGGCGAAGACCAAGAGCCTTGATGATAGCACGATAACGCTCAATGTCATTATCATAAAGATAGTTGAGTAGAGCACGACGTTTTGCAACGAGCTTAGTAAGGCTTCTTGCTGTGGTATAATCTTTACGGTTCTTTTTAAGATGTTCCGTCAAATGGGAAATACGGTATGAGAACAATGCTATCTGGCTCTCAGCAGAACCAGTATCAGTGTTAGACGTTCCGTACTGTCCAAAGATCTCTTTTTTCTTTTCTGAATTGATATACATATATGTCTATTTTTTATTGCGGCGACAAAATTACTGCAAATTAAGAGAATAGCAAAAAAATAATTTATTATTTTAGAATCAAGACTGAAAAATTAAGTTTAGTTAAAGTTTTTTAGCGATAATTCGTGTCATAAAATCCAATAAAACTGTAGTATTTTCTTTGTTTCAACTTTTTATACTAGGAAAATAAGAGATTCGCAAGAAATATTCCAAATTTTAGAGACGATAATCTCTCACTTAATGTGTTGCCAAATCTATTTCAATAGTCAAGCCACCTCCAGGCGTGTGTGTAGCTGTGGCTGAACCGCCATACTGAAGGGCTATGTTCTTTACAATAGCAAGACCAAGCCCTGTGCCACCTAAACGGCGAGAGCGACCTTCGTCTATGCGATAAAAACGCTCAAAAATATGTGGTAGGTGTGCTTCTGGTACACCAATTCCGTTATCAATAAACATGAAATGATAGTGGTTGCCAAATGTTTCTACTTGTACTTGGAAATATGTCGCCTCTGTAGCATAAGCAATTGCATTATTGAAAATATTGTGGAACAGGGAGTAGATGATAGATGCATCACCTTGCATAGGGAGCGATTTGGGGATGTTTAATTGTAACTGAATGTTTTGTTCATGGAACTGTGATGATGTTTCTTCTTGAATTTGATGAAGGATGTCGGTAGCATCTATTTGCGTTATAGGACGTACGATATGCGTCTCGTCAAGACGTGTTAATGTGTCCATGTCCGCGAGAAGCCTACTCATGCGATGACTTTGTGCATGACATTTCTCAAGGAATTCAAGACGCTTTTCTTCCGGTATGCATGGATTGGCGACCAATGTTTCAAGATAACCTTCGATAGTGGCAGCTGGAGTCTTGAGTTCATGAGCAGCATTCTCGGTGAGTTGTCGTTTGATGCGCTGTTTCTCTTGTTCGCTATATTCGTAACGATGACGGAAATACATTGCTACTGCAATAAGGATGAGTATGCTAGTGGTATAATATAAAAAAGTGTAATCGTGTTCTAGAGAGGATGTGAGCTCTGCAGAATATGGAACAGAGGATCGCACGATTCTATTACCAACGCGTGTGGCAGAATAGAAATACTTGTCGCCATTTGTTTCTGATGCCCTCTTGATGGCAAAGCCTTCTCCATCGCGGAGAGCTTTTTGTATTTCTTCACGTTGAAAATGGTTGCCCATGTTGCTAACGTCCTTTTCTTCAGTGTCGGAAAGTACATTCCCTTGGATGTCGGTAATAGTGACGCGAATGTTTTTGTCGCCATGTCCTTCAATGAAGTGGTAATTGTTAAGTTGCAATTGTGAATGCAGAATATCAACACGAAAGTCGTGTTCGCGATTGTACTCGTATATGCCGAAGAAAAGCGTGAACAAACTAGCAAGGATGGTTGCTAGGATAAAAACTTTATTGGTGAATCGTGTTTGTTTCATCGACTGAAAGTATATCCATAGCCGAACTTAGTACGCAGACATTTGCCGTAACGGCCGATTTTTTTGCGTATGCGGGTGATGTTAACATCTACGGTTCGATTCAATACAACGGAATCGCTAGGCCAAACAGTATGCAAAATCATTTCACGTGAAAATACATGCCCAGGTCTAGAGAGAAGTAACGCCAATAATTCAAATTCCAATTTTGTAAATATTACTTCCTTGCCATCTATATAGCATTCTTTGCGCTCAAGGTTGAGTGTGATTCCTTCACATTTGAGAATATTTTTGACAGAAGATAGATTATCTGCTGAATTTGTGCTAGAATCAGGTTGCGTTCTTCTTAATACCGCTTTTACTCTTGCTTTAACTTCGCTAATGCGAAAGGGCTTGCAGATATAATCATCACTACCTATAGCAAAACCTTGCAGAAGATCTCTTTCCATTGTCTTAGCTGTGCAGAAGATGATGGGGATGCTTGCTGTACGCATATCTGCCTTCAGTTCCTTCGCCCACTCAAAGCCCGACTTGGGTGTCATCATAACATCCAAAAGAATGAGATCTATAGTGTTGTGTTTTATGATTATTTGTGCATCTTTAGCACCTTCTGCTGTCAAAACTTCGTATCCTTCCATTTCAAGGTTAAAACGAAGAATCTCACAGATATCGGGCTCATCATCAACAATGAGGATTGTTCTTAACATAAGAATTACATTTTGTAATTGCGAAGTTATATATTTACAAACAAATAATAATATTTTTCTGCAAATTATAAGAACTTTTATTATGATCTCTTTTGTCTTGCCTTACATTGTACAACATTAAGAATGTAGTCACCAAGCTCTTCAAGGCCATTAATGAAATCAATGTAAAAAGCACCGAGCTTGTAGTCATACAACCCGGAGGCTATATTGTTTAAATTATCATTCCGGAGTTGACTGCGAAGATCGTTTATTTGTTTTTCTATGGTGTAGCTACGAGTGATGTCATGACCATTTCCTTCTGGTTGGCGCAAGGTCTCGGTCATCATTGATAGGGCTTCGGAGATGAATTGTTCCATGCGTGAAATCTGTTCTAATTGTTCTTTGGTAAAGTGCTCACGGCAATTTTCCCGCTTACGACTGAGAGTACGAGCTAGTGAAAAACAACAGTCGCCAATACTCTCTAAATCATCCACCTCGCGAAACATACGTTGAATTTGCCTTTTTGCATCATCAGAGATATGTCCCTCGCTAACTTTTTGTAGGTAGTGAGCAATTTCATACTCCATGTCATCGGTAATGTTTTCATATTGCTCAACTTTGGATAATCGTTTTCGGAATTCGTCCTCTTTTGTTACTCCGTGCATAGAGAGTAAACAATTGAAAGATTTCTGACAACATTCGGCAAAATGTACAATCTCTTTTCGAGCCTGAAGCATAGAAAGTTCGGCTGTAGAGAAGATACCTCCAGAGATGAATTTTAATCTCTTTTCCTCTTCTTTTTCTTTGATTGGTAGAATGTAGCAAACGAATTTTTCTATTTGATGAACAAACCCTATGAGTAGCATAGTGTTGAAGATATTGAATGCTGTATGGAACATGGAGAGTTTGAATAAGTCATTATTGCCTACTGTCATAACATCTTCCACAAACCAAATTACGGTTCGACAGAATGGATAGAACATTAATAGTACAACAACTACGCCAAAAACATTGAAGAACAGGTGGGCGAGAGCCGCGCGACGGGCTTGTGTCCCTGCTGTCAGAGATGCCATAAGAGCAGTAATGGTGGTACCAATATTTTGCCCCATAGCTAGGGCTGCTGCTTGTTCAAGACCGAAACCCGGAATTTGCATATCAAAAAGCATGAGTGTTATAGCCATCGTTGCGGCCGAAGCTTGTACCAACATGGTGACAAGAGTCCCGACAATAATAAATAAAATGATAGTGAAGAATTCTCCATCAGCTAGTTCTGCAAGAATTGTCGCTACAATCGAACCAATATCTAAATCGTTAGCGGCTTGTTGTAGGAAACTCAAACCCATAAAGAGAAATGCAAAGCCAAAAACGAATTCACCAATGAACTTACGTTTATTTTGTTTGCTAAAAAATAAAGGAATGCCAAATGCAATTAAAGGTAAAGCGAGAGCTGCGATATTTACCTTAAAGCCGATAGCGGAAATAATCCATGCTGTAACAGTTGTGCCGACATTTGCTCCCATAATAACGCCGATTGCTTGTGCAAGGTTCATTAGGCCCGCATTGACAAACGATACCACCATAACCGTTGTGGCTGAGGATGACTGAATTAGCGCAGTCACGATGATACCTGTTAAAACGCCCATAAAGCGATTCTTTGTCATTGCTGCGAGAATGTTCCGCAGACGATCGCCGGCAAACTTTTCGAGCCCTTCACTCATTGTCTTCATTCCGAATAGAAATAAACCAAGTGAGCCAAGGAGAGATAATATATTAAAAAAAGTATCCATATTAATGTTCTATAATTTCATCGCGAAGATATTGCTAATATATTTCAATCTTGTTACAAATACATTAAGATACTATAACAACTTGTGTTGTAATCAAAATGAAATATGATTGTAAATATTCTGAAATATGCAATGTGGATATTTGTATCGTAATCAAAATGGAGATTCAGATATGAATAAAGAAAAAGCAAGAAAAATTCAGTGGCTTTACAATTATCTTCGTCTTATAATTGTTCTTCTATTTATTGGTATTTTCATTTATTTGATATTATAAAGTTTAACAACACTTTTCTATCGTTTTGTCATCTTTGAGATAGTGCAAGAGGATGTCTAGGAATAGAATATCGATGTTGTTTTAGAGCAGGTATTAAAAATATTTTATCAGCATCCCCCAACTTTTTATTCTTTAACTAATATAATGTATTTATCAACAAATCTGTGAATACATGTTATGCGCAATAAATATTTTTCTAGTAATATAATAGTTATGACGCTTGTTGCAATGCCAAGAGCTACATCTATAATGTAGTGGTGAGCACTATAGACGGCGGCAAACCAAATGCCAATTGTTATGCAGGTAAAGGTACTGATGAGGATTTTGGATTGCTTGCTCAGTATTGCATATATTGTGGTAATGAGCATATATGCTGCGTGAAGTGATGGAATTGCTGCAAATACATTACTATTTCCAGAGTAAATGGACTGAAATATAGGAATTCCAATTAAATCGTCAAAACGAATCAGTTCTGCGCAACTGCCCGGAGTATTGATTTGGAAGTCAAATCCATAGTACATTACATACCAAGGAGGAGCTGCTGGGTGTATGTAATAGATACAAAATCCAATTATATTACATAGCAAAAAGCATAGGGTGAAATGAATGCACCATTCTGTCTTTCGTTTTAGAAATAGGGTTATGGCAAAAGCTATTGGTAAAGGCACCCAACAGAGATATGATATTCCTGCAATTAAATCAGCAAAAATACAATTATGTGTGGCG
The DNA here is from genome assembly GCA_045617965.1 of Prevotella sp. Taxonomy (GTDB): domain Bacteria; phylum Bacteroidota; class Bacteroidia; order Bacteroidales; family Bacteroidaceae; genus Prevotella. The sequence goes on along the minus strand of JAZLJQ010000071.1, from coordinate 10,341 downwards.
AAATATTCGCTTGGGATAATTCCAAAAAGTGATAGTTCTGCTTCGTATAGTCCACGGATATCCACTGTATGGAATTCGTAGCTTGGAAAGTATTTCATGGCGAAATATAGAATTCCAAATACTGCGAATGGCATTAGTGATAAAAGAAGTAAAAATAGTTTCTTAATCATGAACGATAGTCTTTATTGTACAAATTTACGTTTGTTCTTGTAATTATACAAGAAATCAATAGAAATGAGGTATGAAAAGGAGTTATCTAAACTAAATTTTATGAAAATGTTTTAGAATACATCAACTATCTTTGCCTTTGCTGTGCATAGAATAGAAGACGGGTGGAAATAGTCAAATAAATTTGACTTTTCCATTACGTTGCGCTATATTTGTAAGTTGTTTGAAATGAAAAGTGAAAATACATGAAAAAAGCCAATTTTAAGACTTTGTTGCCAGATGTGTTGGCAGTTGTGATATTTGTATGCATTTCTTTTCTTTACTTTTTTCCTTCAGATATAGAAGGTAGAATACTGTATCAACATGATGCAAGTGCAGGAAAAGGTGCCGGTGTAGAGTCAAGTGTTTATCATAAACGTACGGGCGAGGTAACGCGATGGACGGGGGCATTATTCTCAGGTATGCCAACCTATCAAATGTCGCCAACATATACTAGTATGCAGATGTTACAGACGGTGGAAGATGCTTATCACCTTTGGCTACCGACCTATGTGTGGTATCTATTTGCATCGCTTTTGGGTTTTTATATTTTGTTGCGTGCATTTGATTTTCGTCAGTATATGGCCGTACTAGGGGCTATTATTTGGGCTTTTTCTAGTTATTTCCTTATTATTATAGCAGCAGGACATATTTGGAAGGTAATGACATTACTTTATATCCCACCAACTATTGCAGGTATGGTGATAGCTTATCGTGGACGGTATTTGAAAGGTGGAGTGCTTACGGCATTGTTCGTGGCCTTGCAAGTGAGAAGCAATCACGTGCAAATGTCGTATTATTTCTTGATTGTAATGCTTTTCATGTTTATTGCTTATTTGATAGAAGCTGCAAAAAAGAAAGATTGGAAGCCTTTCTTAAAGTCAACCCTTACATGCATCGTAGCCGGAGTTATTGGCATAAGTATTAATATCTCTAATTTATACCATACTTATCAGTATTCAAAAGAGTCGATGCGTGGTAAGAGCGAGTTAGTTGCGCAAAATAAAAATGAAGATAGTCAAATCTCTTCTGGACTTTCTCGTGAATATATAACTCAGTGGAGTTATGGAATAGGTGAGACATGGACCCTACTAATACCTAATTATATGGGTGGAGCTTCTGTTCCGTTGTCGCTGAATGAAAAGGCAATGCTGAAGGCTGATTCTAATTTTGAACCACTTTATCATCAGTTGACGCAATATTGGGGCGAACAGCCTGGTACTTCAGGTCCGGTTTATGTGGGTGCGTTTGTAATGTTTCTATTTATTTTGTCGTTATTTGTTTTAAGAAGCCCGATGAAATGGGCTTTATTGGCAGCTACCATCTTGAGTGTTATGCTTTCTTGGGGTAGAAATATGATGTGGTTTACCGATATTTTTATTGATTGGGTGCCGATGTATTCTAAGTTTAGGACGGTATCGTCAATATTGGTAGTTGCAGAGTTTACTATTCCATTGCTAGCAATGCTGGGGCTAAAGGAGATCGCTTTTCCAAGTGAGGATTTCAGTAAGAAGAGATTCAAAGTAGGCCTTGTTGTGTCAATACTTTTAACCATTGTTCCTTGTATGTTGCTTTGGGCGATACCAAGCCTTGCAGGTGATTTCATATCTACGGGCGAAATGAGTGCTCTGCAAGCAAATATCCCGCAAGAGTATTTAGCTCCGCTTTGCGAGAGTTTACGTAAGATGCGTCAAGCTATGCTTTCGGCAGATGCTTCTCGCTCAATGCTGATTATTCTTGTAGGTGTAGTGCTACTTTTGCTGATGAAAGCAAAAAAGATGAAGACGACATATGCAGTAATTTTTATGACGATAGTATGTTTGATAGATATGTGGCAAGTGGATAAGCGTTATCTTCATGATGATATGTTTGTCTCTACTTATGAGCGTGATGCTCCTCAGCCTAAGACTCCTGCCGATGAGGAAATACTTAAAGATAAAACTTTAGACTATCGTGTACTGAATTTTACAGTAAGTACGTTCAATGATAATACTACATCTTATTACCATAAGAGCATAGGTGGATATCATGCAGCTAAGCTCGGCCGTTATAATGATCTTATTAATACTCATATTCAATCTGAAATGCAGAATTTATTGTCTAACATTGCTTTGATTCCAAATCAGATGGCTCAGTTGACCGATAGTACCATTTCACCTGTGCTTAATATGCTCAATACAAAGTATTTTATTGTTTCGACACAACAAGGTTTAGCACAGCCTGTGTTAAATCCTTATGCGCAAGGTGCTGCATGGTTTGTAGATGATGTACGTTATGCGAAAAATGCAAATGAAGAAATAAGCCTTCTCTCTAAAATTGATTTAAAGCATATTGCAGTAGCTGATGAGAGATTTGCACCTCAGCTCGGAGATGTTAAATGTAGAGATAGAAAACGTTCTGTAAGCCTCGTTGAATATGAGCCAAATCATCTTACTTACGATGTCCATGCAGGTAAAGATGGGGGTATTCTCGTGTTCTCTGAAATATACTATCCTGGATGGAAGGCTACTATTGATGGGCAAGATGTGGCTATAAGTCGTGTTAATTATGTCTTGCGTGCGATCAATATTAATGGTGGCAATCATAAAGTTGAGTTATCTTTCTTCCCTAAATCTATTGACACAACGGAGACAATTGCTTATGTGGGTTTAATTGTTCTTGTGCTTGCAGTAATATGGTTGGTAGTAGCTAATATTAGAAAGAAGGATAAACCTCAAGAGGTATGAAGGTAATATAGACAATATGTTTCAAGTTTTTATAACATTTTTCAAGATAGGCTTTTTTACTATTGGTGGCGGATATGCCATGATTCCTATGATAGAGGAGGAAGTGGTAAATCGCCATTCTTGGCTGTCGAAGGATGATTTTACGGAACTTTTGACATTGGCGCAGACTTGCCCGGGTGTGTTTGCTGTGAATTTTAGCATTTTCATAGGATATCGAATGCAGAAGACTCCTCTTGCTCTTGTTGCGGCATTGGGTGCTGTGTTGCCTTCGTTTATTATTATATTGTTAATTGCGATGTTCTTTCAACAATTTAAGGATATAAGAGTTATTGCTGCCATCTTTGCAGGTTTGCGCCCTGCTGTTGTAGCGTTGATAGCTGTTCCGGTATTCACATTGGCAAAACATATGAATATCTCATGGCGTGGTAGCATTATTCCTATTATCGTGGCAATTATGATAGCATGGTTTGGCTTTTCGCCTATACTTATCATTTTGTTTGCTGGTATTGTGGGTTATATATTAGGAAAGGTTAGAGAATAGAATGCTATATTTAAATATTTTTATCACGTTTTTTGAGATTGGTCTTTTTTCTTTTGGTGGTGGTTATGGTATGTTATCTGTGATTCAAAGCGAGGTAGTAGTGCGTCATCATTGGATAACATCTGGTCAGTTTGCTGATATTGTTGCTATTTCACAAATGACACCGGGTCCTATTGGCATCAATTCTGCTACATATTGTGGTTATGAAGCATTGTCAACCGTTGGGGCTTCAACATTAGAATGTATCTTTGGAAGTTTTGTGGCAACGTTTGCCTTAGTGCTTCCGTCTGTGCTATTAGTGTTGGCTATTTCGTGTTTTTTTATGCGTTATAGCGACAATAGTATTGTGAGATCGACAATGAGCTTTTTGAAGCCTGTGGTCTTAGGTTTGCTTGCTACTGCATTTCTATTGATGCTTACGGAAGAGAATTTCTCTTCTCCGTCGAAAGATGCTTGGCGTTTTGGTGTAAGTTGTTTTCTTTTTCTTGCAGCATTTGCTGGTGTAAAGGTGTGGCATATTTCACCTATTCGTATGTTGTTATATTGTGGCTTTGCAGGTGGCTTACTATTTTATTAAATAAATATGTTTAAATGGCATTTCGAAATCTGTCAAAACAAGAATTTGTTCAGCTACTAGACAATAAGATATTTCGTTTAATATCCCAAACTGCTGACGAATTGTCATTAGAGTGTTATGTGGTAGGAGGGTATGTGCGTGATTTGTTTCTTGAACGTGCATCAAATGATATTGATGTAGTAGTTGTTGGTTCTGGAATCAAGATTGCTGAGGTTTTACATCAAAAATTGCGAGGCTCTAATCTTGCGGTATTTCGCAATTATGGTACTGCGCAAGTGAAATATCACGGACTAGAAATAGAGTTTGTGGGTGCACGAAGAGAGAGTTATCATCATCTGTCGCGCAATCCTATTGTTGAAGATGGTACTTTGGAAGATGATCAAAACCGCCGCGATTTTACTATAAACGCTTTGGCGATATGTTTAAATAATGCTCGTTTTGGAGAGTTGATAGATCCATTTGATGGACTTTTGGACCTTGAAGATGGCATAATTGCTACGCCGCTTGACCCAAACATTACATTTTCTGATGATCCTTTGCGCATGATGCGTTGTATTCGTTTCGCTACACAGTTGCATTTCCTTATAGAGGAAGATACTTTTCGGGCATTGTATGACAATCGTGAACGAATAAAAATCGTGAGTTGTGAACGTATTTTGACGGAGTTAAATAAGATTCTCTTGAGTCCTACTCCTAGTTTGGGCTTTGTAGATTTAGAGCGTGCAGGACTACTTGAGTATATTCTTCCCGAAGTTTCTGCTCTTCTTGGTGTTGAGATGTACGATGGTAAAGGTCATAAAGACAATTTTTTTCATACTATGCAGGTGCTTGATAATGTAGTGAAGACGCAGCAGAGTATGATGGACGCAGATGATAAGGTTCAAAAACAATCGTTGCTTTGGTTGCGTTGGGCTGCTTTGCTTCACGATATCGGTAAGGTGCGTACTAAGCGTTATGATCAGCGATTGGGTTGGACTTTCCATAATCATAATGCTGTTGGGGCGAAAATGGTAAAAGATATATTCCGTCGTTTAAAAATGCCTCTAGACCAGAGTACATTGGGTTATGTTGCTAAGCTAGTTGATTTACACATGCGGCCGATAAATATTGCTGACGATAAGGTGACCGATAGTGCCGTACGTCGTCTGTTGAGTGATGCTGGTGATGATATAGATGACTTAATGACTCTTTGTGAATCAGATTTGACAACGAAGAATACGTTTAAGAAAAAGTTTTTCTTAGAAAATTTCCGCATCGTGCGTGAAAAACTTACCGATTTGAAAGAAAAGGACTATAAACGTTTGCTACAGCCTTGTCTTGATGGCGATGAATTGATGGAGTTGTTTAATCTTGAGCCCGGTCCAGAGGTTGGCCGTTTGAAAAAGATTCTCAAGGATGCTATTCTTGATGGCTTAGTAGAGAATGAGCATGATGCTTTATATCAATACCTTATTAATGTTCTTAAGAAGGAATAAAAATGTGGGGTTGCAAGTTTTCTTTGTAGCCCCACAGTGTTTTGTATTACAGATATGTATAGAGTTTATTTCTTAAAGTAACGATTGAAAAGTCCTTGAAAGCCAGAGCCGTGACGTGCTTCATCTTTTGCCATTTCATGAACGGAGTCGTGAATAGCATCAAGCCCAAGTTTCTTTGCTACAAGAGCAATGTCATTTTTACCTTTACATGCACCTTGTTCTGCGAGCATACGTTTTTCTACGTTTGTCTTTGTATCCCAAACAACTTCGCCCAACATTTCTGCAAAGCGTGAAGCGTGCTCGGCCTCTTCATAGGCATAACGCTTGAAGGCTTCTGCAATTTCAGGGTAGCCTTCGCGGTCAGCTTGGCGACTCATAGCAAGATACATACCCACTTCTGTACATTCGCCCATAAAATGATCTTTCAATCCTTGTAGTACGAATTTTCCATCTTCTGTTTCAGGAATTTCGTTTGCAATTCCTAATTTATGTTCTGTAATGAAATCCAATGGTGCATTATCATCCATCTTCTTAAATTTCGTTCCTGGCACTTTGCACATTGGGCATTTCTCTGGAGCGGTACCACCTTCGTGAATATATCCGCAAACTGGACAAATCCATTTAGTCATAATAATAAATTTCTATTGTTTATAATAATGTGAATAATTAGTTGTTTATATTTTCTGTTTTCTTCATACATTCTTTACATAGACCCTTGTAGTATTGTTGTACTTCTTCTATTCGATGACCCTCAATAGTGAAAGGCTTGCAGGCTTTATTGGAACTTATGCCACGCAAGGGAATATCTATTATATGCCCACAGTTGCGACATATAAGGTGTCCGTGTGGGATGGTATTTCCGTCAACGTTTACTTTTTGACCATCTATTGTAAGTATTTGTATTGCGTTTTCGCGAGCTAATGCTTGCACCGTATTATATACAGTTGTAAGTGAAAGCGACGGATATTCTTTATGTATTTCGGAGTAGATGGTGTCAATAGTTGGATGTGTGTAATGATTCATCAAGTATGCCAATATCACTTTCCGAGGCATCGTTACAGACAACGACATTTCACGAAGTTTATTTTCGGCTTTCTCTAGACATTCTATACACATGGTCTATTTATTTATATGCAAAGATATTTTTTTTTGTAATTATTCCAAATTTTAATTTCTTATTTTTTCATCTATGGCTATTTATATAATAAAAAACCGACACTCACTTTTAATGATGGATGTCGGCGTAGAAATTTAAATCAAATGATTTAAGCGTCTATATTTGCGTAATGAGCATTCTTTTCAATAAACTCTCGACGAGGCTCAACATCATCGCCCATAAGCATTGAGAAGATTTCGTCAGCTTGAGCTGCATTTTCTATATTAACTTGCTTCAGCAGACGTGTTTTAGGGTCCATTGTTGTTTCCCATAATTGTTCAGGGTTCATTTCTCCAAGACCTTTGTATCTTTGTGTGTGTATGCCGGTCTCTGTACCATCGCCATATTTATCCATGAAGCGTTGGCGCTGAACGTCATCATAACAATATTCGCTTATCTTTCCTTTTGTGCACTTGTAGAGTGGGGGTGTTGCGATGTATAGGTGGCCTTGTTGGATAATTTCTGGCATGAATCGATAGAAAAGCGTCATGATGAGCGTGTCAATATGCTGTCCATCAACATCGGCATCGGTCATGATGATAATCTTGTTATAACGCAGTTTTGAGAGATCAACTGCATTGTCATCACCTTCAAGCCCAAAGCGTACTCCGATACTTTGGATGATGTTCATGATTGACTCTGAATCAAACACTTTGTGACGCATGACTTTTTCTACGTTCAAGATTTTCCCGCGCAGAGGCAATATGGCTTGAAATACGCGGTCACGACCTTGCTTTGCAGAGCCACCTGCAGAGTCGCCCTCGACGAGAAATATCTCACATTCGTGTGGGTCTTTATTTGAACAGTCGGCTAGTTTTCCCGGCAGTCCGCCACCTGTCATAGGGTTTTTGCGCTGTACGCTCTCGCGTGCTTTGCGTGCTGCAATACGTGCTTGTGCTGCAAGTATCACCTTGTCTACAATAAACTTTGCTTCTTTTGGATGCTCTTCCAAGTAGTTTTGCAGAGCCTCTCCAACGGCTTGTTGTACTGCTCCTGCTACTTCAGAATTACCAAGCTTGGTCTTTGTTTGACCTTCAAACTGTGGCTCAGCCACTTTTATTGATATTACAGCTGTGAGACCTTCGCGGAAGTCTTCGCCAGAAATCTCTATTTTGCCCTTTTCAAGCGTTTTTGATACTTGTGGGTCATTATCGGCATATTTTTTTAGTGTACGTGTTAATGCCATGCGAAAGCCTTGTAGATGCGTGCCGCCTTCAATAGTGTTGATGTTGTTTACATATGAGTGTAAATTTTCGCTATAGTCGGTGTTATACATGATGGCCACCTCAATAGGGGTGTTTTGTTTTTCAGTTTTTATGTATATCACATCGTTGAAGAGGTGATTTCGATGACGATCTATGTAGCGTACGAAATCGCGCAGACCGCCTTCAGAGTAGAACTCATCTTTGCGTATGTTGCCTTCATCATCTCTGCGCTTGTCTGTAAGCGAAATTTTAAGACCAGCATTTAGGTATGCCAATTCGCGCATACGTGTAGCTAAGATGTCATACTTATATTCTGTTGTGGTGAAAATGTTTCCGTCTGGCCAAAATTGCTGACGAGTACCACGCAATGAAGTCTCTCCTACAACTTTTACAGGATATAGTGCTATACCTTTTTCATATTCTTGCTGATATATTTTGCCATCACGGAATACTTGTGACATCATGTGGCGAGATAGAGCATTAACACATGATACTCCTACGCCATGCAGACCACCTGATACCTTGTATGAACCTTTATCAAACTTTCCTCCGGCATGTAATACGGTCATTACGACTTCAAGCGCCGATTTGTGTTCTTTTTCATGCATATCCACAGGAATACCACGTCCATTGTCGAGCACTACTATAGAGCCGTCTTCTTCTATTGAGACCTCTATTTTAGTACAGAAGCCTGCAAGAGCTTCGTCAATAGAGTTGTCCACTGTTTCATAGACCAAATGGTGCAATCCCTTTTCCGAGATGTCGCCGATATACATTGCCGGGCGTTTGCGCACGGCCTCTAATCCTTCAAGTACTTGGATGTTACTAGCAGAATAGTTTTCGACATTAATTTTTACTTCTTCTGACATATAATATTGCTGTCTTATAATAGGTGTTATAAACTATGCAAAGATACAAAAAACCTTATAAATAACAATGCTTTTTTCTAACTTTTTCTTCTATGTTTTTGGTATAAAAAAACCGCTACGAACTAGTAGCGGTTTCTGTAATATAATTATTTTTATCCTTTTTACAAAGAGTTTAAGTGCAACGCGAGACCTGATTTCAAGTTTGCAGCTTTATTTTTGTGTATGATGTTTGTCTTTGCCAACTTATCAAGCATCTTCTGCAATTTTGGATAGAGTGCAGCTGCCTCTTCTTTGTTTGTTAATGTGCGGAACTTGCGCACTGCATTACGCATGGTCTTAGCATAATACTTGTTGTGCAGAGTTTTAGTCTTAGTCTGACGTATTCTCTTGATAGATGATTTATGATTTGCCATCTTCTAACTATTTAATTTTTTAATTATTTTTTATTAGTAGTCCCTAGGAGAGTCGAACTCCTCTTTAGAGAATGAAAATCTCTCGTCCTAGCCGATAGACGAAGGGACCATCGCTTAAAGCGGATGCAAAGGTAAGTATTTTTTCTATTTCTAAACCAAAAGATACAAATATTTTATGTCCTTGTTAATTTTTTTTAACAAATATGATAGTATTTGTCGTATTTATAATACATATTTGCGTCATCTACTTGTATTGTATGGCGAATCAATATAAATCGCATCTTCTTTGCCATGATGTGTGTAGTTAAGGCAAGTAAGAGTATGATAGTTATCACTTTCGGTAAGCCCGCACTATTGATATGAACATTAACTTTATATGTACTTTAACGGTATAATCTTTCAAATTAGACTTTCCTAGTGAACTAATTATTCCGAAACTTTTTCATGTGAAAAGAAATCAGTTTCTGAGGCATTTTCTTTTTCTAAACGCGAAATAAATGATGGCAAATATGCGTATGGCCAATGAATAATTTTCATAGTATCGTCTTTGAGCATACCTTCACGAACGGCATTGTTCAAAGCGCCATAGAAAGATGTCTAGATAGTGGCAGTATAACCATCTCTGCCGAGAAGCAGCCGAAGAACTCCTTGCTATAGCAGGCCTCATATATGAAAAATCGTTAGAGCCGTTTGATGATTGAGCGAAATTGGACAATCGGACAATTAGTTTGTTCGGACAATTGGACAATTGGTTTGCGTGACAGTTGTGACAGTTGTTTTTAGACCATGCTATTTTTTTCATATACTCTTATAACTTACTAATATATAGATAATTATATATATAAAATAAGGAAAATGAACAAAATAGAGGTACCTTATTTTTAATTGTCACACTGTCACATTGTCACAAAAAAGTAAAAAAATTAATCGAATTATTCACCTAAAAAGCAGAATTACAATGAAATACGACATTTCAAAACCAACTGCCCCTAAGATGAAAACGCTCAAAAATGGGACAAAATGTATCAAATTCGGTTCATCCGACATTTCGAGTGATAGGAAGTAATTAATTATGTAAAATAGAAGAAAACCGCTGAACTTATTGTATATTTGAATAACCACAAACAAATGTACAATTATGAACAGCAGTTTTCTATATCACGCATGGGGGC
>JAZLJQ010000070.1:0-29637 GCA_045617965.1 Prevotella sp. | reverse complement strand
CCTTAAGGTGGGTTCTATAAATTATATCGAGATGATTTTAGGAATGTTTTTGAGTAGATTTTTTGTGTTGAGAGCAGGCGCATAGCGAGCTATGCAACTGATTGATACGCAAAAATATGCCAAAAAGAAACTGAAAGCACTCGAAATAGTAGCTACTAAAAGTGTTTATATCATTTTAGAATTTATAGAACACACCTTAAGTAAGACCATAATAAGAAGCATTTTAAATATTTTGATCTTCATTTTAATATAAAAGATGAAATCTGATAAAAACAAAAATATTTTGACTTCGTCTTAATATGTGACTTTGTCTTCCTCTGTGACTTCGTCTTCCTCTGTCGCGACTCGGCATAGATTAAGCAAGCTTATCTCTGCTGCCTGTAAACAGGGACTCCTTTGTGGAGATAAACCTCCAGTCGTCGCAAGCATCACCACATTTAGTGGTTCTGCCACTGCTCCATATTTTGCTCTAATTCCATTCTATTCTATTGTAATTTTTTTGTGCAAAAGGGACAGCTCTTGCGGGCTGTCCCAATCGTGTTAAGGTGGGTTCTATAAATTAGTGTTTATATCATTTTAGAATTTATAGATCACACCTAAAATATATTGCTAAGACAGAAAAAAAATTATTTATGCAGTTCAATGAGTATTTCTTCTATTTTATTAAGAATATCGTTTAATTCTTGTTGTGTTTCTGCTCTAAGCATTTTTATTTTTATATCACGGAAGTTAGGTATTCCTTTAAATAATGGTGTTGCTGCCAGTTGTCTTCGAGTATGCAGAATACCGCGATATTCATCTATTCTTTCTATGTTAATGTTTAATAATTCTCGCAAGACATTTATTTTTTCATGGATAGATAATTCTTCTTTATCATCTTGTATTTGGCTGAATATCCATGGCTGTCCTATTGCTGCTCGTCCTATCATTACGGCATCTACTTTACACTCGTCAAACATTCGTTTGCAATCTTCTTTTGTCTTTATATCTCCGTTACCTATTATAGGAATATATATTCGTGAATTTTTTTTAGTTTCTTTTATCAATGTCCAGTCGGCATTTCCTGTGTACATTTGGCATCGTGTGCGTCCGTGTATTGTGAGTGCGCTTATTCCGCAGTCTTGTAGTTGTTGTGCAAGTTGAAGTATTATTTTATGTTCTTCGTCCCATCCTAGTCTTGTCTTTACTGTTACTGGTGTATTTACAGCTTTTACCACTTCGCGTGTTATTTCGAGCATTAGTGGTATATTTCTCAACATTCCCGCTCCTGCTCCTTTTGATGCGACTTTTTTTACGGGGCATCCAAAATTTATATCTATTATGTCAGGTTTATTTTCTTCTACTATTTTTGCTGCTTCTACCATTGATTCTACAGTTTTTCCATATATTTGAATACCTGCAGGACGTTCATAATCATTAATATGATATTTTTTTATAGTGCTTTTTACATTTCTTATTATGGCATCTGCGTTTACGAATTCGGTATATACCATTTTTGCTCCGTATCTTTTACAGAGCATTCTGAAGCCTGTGTCGGTTACATCTTCCATAGGTGCCAGGAAAACAGGTCTTTCTCCGAAGTCTGTATTGCCTATTTTCATATTAGTAATTATTCATGTAATAATGACTTATGATAGTTTGGAAATTTTATTCCTGAATATTCTTCCATCATCAATAGTTTTACACCGGCGTATGGTCGCAGTTTTTCTATCCATATTTTTTCGTCTTGTTCTTCTCCGAAGTATTCTTTTATAAAATAGTGCCAGAACATTTTTGCTGTATCAAATTCCATGTGGAATTGTTCTTTTAGAAACTGTTCTTCTTCAAATATGGTTGTCATCAATACCATGCCCAGATCGAAATAAGGATGTCCCATTGAGAAATCGCCATTATCTATAAAATAACATTTTTCACCTGTTGTGATAACATTTCCGAAGTGCAGGTCGCCATGTATAGGTGAATTAGCTTCGGGTGTATTTATTATTGTTTTTTTTATAAATTCTTTTTCTGTTGAAGAGAGAAATAAATTTTCTTTAAGTCTTTTGAGTTGTTTTTGTTTTTCGTCTTCTAAATATCCTTTTTTTATTTTTATTGAGTGTAGTTTTCTGCACATTGTGGCAAATTTTCTAGCATATTTTTCTACGTTTTGTGGGTCATCTCCACATAGTCTGGCATAGGATTTTTTATTTTTTATTCTTTGGAACATTATTCCATAGCGTCCTTCTCCGTCTGTGATGTATTCTCCTGGTTGTGGTGTTGGTATTCCTATTTTATAGATTTTTTGTGTTAGTTGTAGTTCTCTTTCTATATTTTTTTTATTGAATTGTTTGAAGTAGAGTTTTATCATTACTTCGTCATTATCTTTTTTGTTGTATGATTCGCCATTTGCTCCAAATCCAGTAAGTTCGAAATCGAGTAAGTTTATTTTTTTTGCTTCCATAATGATTTTTTTATTTACATGATTTCATCAGTTTTCGTAATAATTAGTCATTAGTGCAAAAATAAGCAAAAATGACAAAGTGACAAAGCAAAAATTAGTGCAAGGTGAGAGCAGAATGAAATTTATTTCAATTCTGCCGAGCCGAAGCCTAATTTGCAGGAACTGAATTATCTGCAAGCTTGCTTGCAAGTAATTTTCAGGCTCATAACATCGTAGTATTCGCTTAGCGAAGACTAGCAAAGCAGACAAATAAATATTTTGCTCTAATAATATTTTGCTCTAATTCCATTCTATTCTATTGTAATAGAGTAAAACTTCTTAATCAACGGAGAATTCGTTATTAGTAAATGACACTTGTAAACTGTCCTTATCTAGCCATTGAAATATCACGTTTTCGTCGATGCGATTATGGAGTTTAAAAACAATTGGTGTAGTGTCTTGATGCGACGGGTCGCAGTCATCAGCGTCTTGGTTTGCGTCATATGTAATTTCAGTTAGAGAGAGCAGTTGCGATGGGTTGATTTTGCCCGAGAGGTAATTTTTGTACGCTGTTCGCTGTTCTTCGGTTGTTTGAATACCTTCAAGATTGTTACGAACTAGGTAGAGAGTAAGGAAGTTTCCAAATACGCTCAGGCCTATTTCTGCGAGTTGTAGAGAGTAGTTGCCTTCTTGCAGGTTAAAGGTCTTTCCGTAGTTCTTTTTCAACATGGCGAAGATGTAATCTTCAGCCTTTTCGCTTTCTTTGTTCAAACGGATAAGCGTTGATTTGTGTGCTTCTAGTGCTTGTTTGTAATTGTCAAAGTTCATAAAATACCTATTTATTAAAGTTAGTAGTTTTGTTGGTGCAAAGATATATAAAAGAAGATGTCATTTGCAATAGTTTTATCAAAAACTTTCAATTTTTCCCAAACACAGATATGCGTGGAGGGGGTAAAAATGAAAATTAGTGCAAGGTGAGAGCAGAATGAAAATTATTTCAATTATGCCGAGCCGAAGCCTAATTTGCAGGAACTGAAAAATGCGTCCAAAATGACAAATGACAAATGACAAATGACAATTTAAATCATTGATTTATAGTGTATTAGTTATTTTCTTTTATCATTTTTTTAAATAAATCTATTATAAATTGCGTAGGATTTTTCCCGCTTTTCATCCATGATCGGAGAAAAAAACCTATGAAAAATTCCACTTTTTTATCAATAAATGAAGAAAAAACCTATAAAAAAGAGCAATAAAAAAGAAAAATTATGATAAATTGTCGACCAATAATAGAAAGAAAAGTGTCATTTTTCATAAATACCCTCCTATTTCAGTATGGGCGACCTTACGGCAAAAGCCTCTGCCACGCATCTTCTGTAACAACACGCAGATAAATATGAATCATGGCAAATATAGATGTGAAAATTTTCAAATTCCGCATTTTTTTACTATTTTTGCACTAATGACTAATTATTACGAAAACTGATGAAAAAAACCTTATTACTCTTACTATTAATCACAATCCCGACAACACTTTCGGCACAACACAGCGGAATCAACGACACAAAAAACAGTAGCTACGCACTATTAACACCCACAACAATCAATGCCGTACACTGGACAAACGGATTCTGGGCAGAAAGATTCAATGTGTTTTCACATAACTCCGTAAAATCAATGTGGAATACATGGCAGTCAGATCGTTCACACGGACTACATAACTTCCTCGTTGCAGCAGGAGAAAAAAAAGGTAAACACCATGGACCGCCATTCCATGACGGAGATATGTATAAATGGCTCGAAGCTGTGGCATCGGTATATGCTATAACACACGACAAAGAACTAGACACGATAATGGACCGATTCATAGCATGCGTAGTAAAATCACAAATGCCAAACGGATACATTCACACACCCGTAGTGATAGAAGAACTCAATAAAGGTAACCTTGAAAAAGATCAAGACAACACCATCATAGGAACAGCAGTAGGCACAGGCAAAGACGGAGCCTTCGGCAACAAACTCAACTTTGAAACATACAACCTCGGACATCTCATCACTGCATCTATCATACATAAACGCGCTACGGGCAAGACAACACTCTTCAACGCAGGAAAAAAAGCTGCCGACTTCCTTTGCAACTTTGCAAACAACAACCCCGACAACCTTGCCAAAAATGCCGTCTGCCCATCACACTACATGGCCGCAGTGGAAATGTATCGCGAAACGGGAGAAATGAAATATCTTGACCTTGCAAACAGACTCATCAACATCCGAGGCAGCGTGGAAGGAGGAACAGACGACAACCAAGACCGTAATGCATTCCGCAGCCAATACAACGCCTTGGGGCATGCCGTACGCGCCAACTATCTATACGCAGGAGTTGCAGACCTCTACCTAGAGACAGGCGAAACACAGCTCATGAACAACCTCTTGGCAATATGGGAAGATATCGTAAAGAGAAAAATGTATATCAATGGAGCATGCGGAGCACTCTATGACGGAACATCGCCCGACGGCACATGCTACAAACCTGATTCTATTCAAAAAGTACATCAGAGTTATGGACGACCATACCAACTGCCACAATCAACAGCCCACAATGAGACCTGTGCCAACATCGGAAACATGCTGTTCAACTGGCGACTATTCGAGGCTACAGCTGACGCACGATACACAGACCTAGTAGAAAACTGTTTCTTCAATTCTATCCTATGTGGCATCAGCTTAGATGGAAAACGTTATTTCTACACCAATCCGCTACGGGTGACGGACGACCTGCCTTACACACTGCGATGGCCAAAAGAAAGAAAAGAATACATCAGCTGTTTCTGCTGCCCTCCAAACACACTACGCACACTCTGCCAAGTACAAGACTATGCCTACTCCATAGCCAAAGATGGCATCTATGTAAATCTCTACGGAGGCAACACACTACAGACGGAAACAAACATAACAGGAAAAATCACTCTGCAACAACAAACCGAATATCCATGGGATGGCAACATAAGACTCAGCATAAGCCAATTGAAAGGAAAAAAGAATTTCACTATGGCTCTGCGCATACCTGAATGGTGCGACAAATACGAAATACAAGTGAATGGCGAGAGCATAAAGCCAAGTGTGGAAAAAGGATACGCCAAGATAAAACGCACATGGAAAAAAGCCGATGAGATATGTCTCGAAATGGAAATGCGCACACGGCTGATTGAAGCCAACCCATTGGTGGAAGAAGCACGCGGACAAGTGGCCGTCCAACGCGGACCAATAATATATTGTCTAGAAAGCCAAGACCTTGAAAAAGTGAGAATAGACGATGTTGTAATACCTGCCAATGCAAAATTCGACATCGTAGAGACAAAGATAGACGGAAGTTGCATCGTAGCACTCGAGACAGAAGCTATCTGCCGCAATGCCGACTCATGGGAGAAAACACTATACCGCGAACTGAATACAAAAAAGAAAACCACAAAAATACGACTTGTGCCCTATTATGCATGGGGCAACCGTGGCAAAGGTGAAATGTCGGTATGGATAACAGGAACATATTGACAATCAACATCTTCCTTGATAAAATAAAAGGATACCAAAAGTCTATAAAAGTATCCAACACATAGGTAGCCATAAGAGTGTATATATCATCATAGAATAAAATTTAATATAATGCACCATTGCAACAAATTGTGGCTCATACTTGCCATAATGATTTTCTTCACATTGAAGATATGGGCAAAAGACTATATAGTCAACCCCGAAAACGGACCATTTGCCATACAAAACGCCTTGCAACAGGCACGCCTTGACAAAATACACTATCTTTCCACAGAGGCAACAATCATACTCAAAAAAGGTATACATCGACTATGCCAGCCTGTAATACTACGACCTGAAGACAACGGAACGCAAATCGTCGGCCAAGACGGAGCAATAATAAGTGGCGGAATAAAAATTCATGGTTGGAAGAAGAAAGGAAAGTTATTGGTAGCGCCACAGCCAATGTTCAATGGTCGTTATTTGAGTTTTCGCCAACTCTACACAAACGGTACGAAAGCCATCAGAGCGCGAGATGTGAGAGACTTTGAGAAGATGTCACGCATACTGTCGGTAGATAAGAAAAAAGAATGTCTGTATGTGCCGAAAGAGGCCGTAAAGAAGCTAAAACACCTGTTCGCATCCGAGCTGGTGCTACACGAAATGTGGTGCGTGGCAAACCTTAGAATAAAAGCCGTAGAAATGTTAGGCGATAGCGCAGCCATATATTTCCACCAGCCAGAAAGCCACATACACTTCATGCACCCATGGCCATCACCAATGGTAACACAGACGGGACACAACTCAGCATTCTACATCATGGGCCAAGATATGCTTGACGAAGAAGGAGAATGGTGGCTCGACGAAGAAAAACACCTCGTCTATTACCTTCCGAAAGCCGACCAAACCGATGTTGAAATAGAAGTTCCCGCCGTGGAGACATTGCTGAAGACAGAAGGCACAGCAGACGAAATGGTGAGAAATATAACAGTGGAAAATGTGGTGTTTGAAAAATCTACATGGATGCGCCCTTCTCTGCTCGGACATGCTCCGCTACAAGAAGGAATGTACATGATAGAAGCCTACAAAGTGAAGCCGAAAATAGAACGCATTGACGACCACAAGCTCGACAATCAAGGATGGGTGGGGCGCCCTGCATCGGCAGTAGAAGTGAACTATGCTGAAAATATCAACTTCACAAACTGCACTTTCCGACATACAGGGGCTACGGCACTCGATTACCACCTCTTCACAAAAGGAGGAGCCATCACCGATTGCACTTTTACAGACATTGCAGGCAATGCTATTCTTGCTGGGACATTCGGCACAGAAGGACACGAGGCGCATCTGCCGTTCTCGCCCTCCGACGAGCGAATAGCATGCACAGAGTTGAGAATAGAAAATAATCTTATACGCGATGCTGCCAACGAAGATTGGGGATGCGTAGGAATAGGAGCAGGCTATGTGAACGGAATACAAATCCTCCACAATGAGATCTGCGAAGTGTCATACACAGGCATCTCACTAGGATGGGGGTGGAATAGACAGCCATGCGTGATGAAAGACAATAGAGTGTGTGGCAACCTCATACACCATTATGCCCGACACATGTATGATACAGCAGGCATCTACACCCTAGGCAACCAGCCACGAACACTCATCTCGGGCAACGTAGTGCGCGACATATATACGCCAAGCTATGCCCACGACCCTCAACATTGGTTCTACCTCTACACAGATGAGGGAAGTTCGCATATCACAGTGAAAGACAACTGGACACCGACAGAAAAATATCTGCAAAACGCTAACGGACCAGATAATAACTGGATAAACAACGGGCCACAAGTCAGCGATGAAATCACTAAATTAAGCGGAAGGAAAGAAAAGAAATAAAAATGACACACCTTCAATCACAACACGGCAACGAAGCAAAATGGATATGGTATCCAGGCGATTTTGAAATATGGCTAGGCAACAGATTCAACAACCTGCGCACAGAGCGCGGAGCTATATCTCCAACATTTTGGAAGCAAGATAGCCATTATCCAATGGTGGAATTTTCAACAAAAATAAAGCTTGAACAAGAAGAAGAAATTGAAATCTATGTCGAAGGTGAATACAATGTTGCTATAGACGGAGAAAAACTATTTGGAATGCCACAAAAGGCTGTTGTGCCAAGTGGACACCACGACATAAACATAAAAGTAGTAAACCAAGCCACACCACCAGCCTTGTTGATAAGAGGAAACACAATAAAGACAAACTCCTCGTGGCTAGTTACATTTGAAGACAAAATATGGATAGATGAAAACGGACAAGCACATGGATCGGGAGTGTATGTGAAGGCTGGATGCTGGAACTTTACCGACCCACTATCGCCACCATCACAGTTCCATCTTACTGTTGAGCCACAAAAGGCCATAGAAAGCAGAGTTTTAGACGACGGAATGCTATACGACTTTGGGCGTGAGACAATAGGCTATCTCATCTTCCATAATATAAAAGGCAAAGGAAAAATACATATCTACTACGGAGAAAGCCCAGAAGAAGCACAAGACAGTGCACATTGCGAAACTTTGGACATACTGCAGGTGGCAGAAGACGGACTCATCACCGACCTTGGACATAACCTAACAAAGAAAATTGCTCAAGGCGGAGATTATCAACTAACATTCAGCAAAGCCTTCCGCTATGTAAAACTGACCTTCGAGCAGGATACAAGCATTTCACATCTCTCAATGCTTTACGAATATATGCCAGAGAAAAAACTCGGCACATTCCGATGCAACGATGACGAACTGAACAAAATTTGGGACGTGGCAGAATACACACTACAACTGACCACACGCGAATTTTTTATGGACGGTATAAAGCGCGATCGTTGGGTGTGGAGTGGCGATGCCGTTCAAAGTTTTCTAATGAACTACTACCTATTCTTTGACTTGGAATGCGTAAAGCGCACCATCCGACTGCTGAGAGGTAAAGACCCGGTGACAGCACACATTAACACCATAATGGACTATACTTTCTACTGGTTTAATGGAATCTACGATTATTACCTCTATTCTGGCGACAAAGATTTTCTGAACGAAATGTACCCGAAAATGCAGACTTTAATGGACTATTGCCTAAAGAGAACGGATGAAAACGGAATGGCAGAAGGACAAGCTGACGACTGGATATTTGTGGACTGGGTGGATTTCCCTATGCACAAGCGAGGAGTGATGTGCTTTGAACAAATACTATTCTGTAAAGCTCTAGAAACAATGGCTCTTTGCGCATCACTAGTTGGCGACAATTTAAATGACTATGCACAAAAAGCCGAACACCTGTACAAAATGTTCACCAAAACATTTTGGAGCGAAGAACATCATGCCTTCCTGCACAATCTTGAAGACGGCAGACTGAACGAAATGATAACGAAATTCCCTAATATGTTTGCACTTCTATATGGTTATGCTGATAAGAAAAGACGCGATGAAATCATGAAAAATGTGATGCTCAACAAAAAAGTGGAAGCTATCACAACACCTTATATGCGATTCTATGAACTGGAAACATTGTGCCAAGCAGAAATGCAAAACGAAGTGCTTAGTGAAATAAAATCATATTGGGGAGGAATGCTGCGACAAGGAGCAACATCATTTTGGGAAAAATATATACCAACCGAGACTGCAAGACAACACCTCGCTATGTATGGGCGACCTTACGGCAAAAGCCTCTGCCACGCATGGGGAGCAAGCCCAATATATCTTCTAGGCAAATATTATCTGGGAGCAAAGCCTACAAAGCCAGGATACGAAGAATATGAAATCTGCCCACACCTAGGCACATTGCAATGGATGAAAGGCACCGTACCAACACCTTGGGGAAATATACACATAGAAATGAATCGACACCAAATCTCAATACTAAGCAACGGAGGACAAGGCATATTAAAAATCAGAAAACAAGAAATAAAAATAAATCCAAATGAAAAAGTCATTATTGATTATTAGCCTACTATTTTTGGCGACTATTGGACAAGCAAAAGTAACACTAAAAAACAAAACACCACAAACACAATACGCATCTTCAATACTGAAAGATGAAAAAGTAAATATAATTATACAAGTGGCGGGAAAAGGCGAAGCAGAAGGGTTTACACTACATAGCAAAAAGTCTTCTTTCGTTATCTCAGGCAATGACGCTGCGGGATGTATATATGGAGCTAACCGATTGAAAGAATATCTGCGTCTGAACGGAAACAAAGCTCTTAAACAACCTATAACGGAAGTACCACAGATGAAATTGCGTGGCACTTGTCTCGGAATGCAAAAGACAAAATATCTACCCGGACACAAAGTATATGAATATCCTTATACACCGGAAAATTTCCCATGGTTCTACGATAAACAAATGTGGGTGAAATACCTTGACATGCTCGCCACAAACAACTATAATGCTGTATATCTTTGGAATGGACATCCCTTCGCTTCACTTGTGAAATTGAAAGACTATCCCTTTGCTCCAGAAGTGGACGATGCTACGATGCAGAAGAATCAAGAGATGTTCTCATTCATTACCAACGAAGCTTCACGGAGAGGCATAATGGTGATACAAATGTTCTATAACATCATCGTCTCAAAGCCATTTGCCGACCATTACGGCATAGCAACACAAGACCGTCACAGACCAATAACACCGATCATTTCCGACTATACACGCAAGAGCATCGCTGCTTTCATTGAAAAATATCCCAATGTGGGTCTGCTCATCTGCCTGGGTGAGGCTATGGAGGGAACAGACACCGACATAGAATGGATGACAAAGACTATCATACCCGGCATACGTGACGGACTGAAAGCCTCCAACCGCAACGATGAACCACCTATCATCCTACGCTCTCACGATACAGACGGGCCAAGAGTACTTGCCGCATCTCTACCACTTTACAAGAATATCTACACAATGTCAAAATATACAGGCGAAAGTCTTACCACCTATGAACCTCGCGGACCGTGGGCAGAAACACACCGTCAGCTTGCAGCCGCTGCACCACTGCATATCAGCAACGTACACATCTTGGCAAACCTCGAGCCTTGGCGTTGGAGTTCGCCTGCCTTTGTCAGAAAAACAATAAAAGCCATGAAAGAAGTGCATCACGCACGAGGTCTTCACCTCTATCCACAGGCTTCATATTGGGATTGGCCATATAGCGCCGACAACATAAACGGAAAACGATTATTACAAATGGATCGCGACTGGATGTGGTATGCCGCTTGGGGACGTTATGCGTGGGGGAATACACAGCAGACGGATGAAGATTTTTGGTTGAATGTTCTTGCCGACTACTACGGATGCAC
The DNA here is from genome assembly GCA_045617965.1 of Prevotella sp. Taxonomy (GTDB): domain Bacteria; phylum Bacteroidota; class Bacteroidia; order Bacteroidales; family Bacteroidaceae; genus Prevotella. The sequence goes on along the minus strand of JAZLJQ010000070.1, from coordinate 18,342 downwards.
TACACAGACGGCAAAAGACATTCTTACAGCCTATGACGAAAGTGGAGAAATAGCTCCAAAACTGATTCGCCGATTTGGAATCACAGAGGGTAATAGACAGACGTTATTGCTCGGCATGAAAATGACAGAACTTGTAAATCCTTATAAATATACAATCTATCCGGGATTCTATGAAAGCTGTGGACCTGAAGGCGAAAAGCTTATAGAGTGGGCTGAAAAAGAATTTAAAGGCGAAAAGCACACAGGCGAACTTCCTTTAGATATTGTCAACCAGTGTGTAGCACATGGGCAAAAGGCGACATCTGCTATAGAAAAAGCTATCTCGGGAGTAACACGACATAAAGATGAGTTCCTTAGACTGCAAAACGACATGAAGTGCTATCATGAATTCGCCATTTCTTTCCGCTACAAAGTGTTGGCAGCCGCAAAAGTTTTGGATTTCAAATGGACAAAAAATTTAGACTGCCTCCACCAAGCCGAATCTCTGCTTGAGAAGAGTAATTCCTCGTGGCAAAGACTAGTGACTCTTACAAAAGATACTTACCTATATGCCAATTCCATGCAGACTTCACAACGTCGCATCCCAATAGGTGGCGACGGCGGAAAATTTAAGACTTGGGCGGAAATGTTCCCTGTTTATGAAAGTGAACTGCAAGCATTGAAAAAAAATATCGTAAAACTTTCTCAAGATAACGATGCCCAACAAGAAGATGCCATTGAAGTGGCTATCAAAGCAAAACTCGACGACTTAGCTTCCAATCAACAAACAAGAAACCTAACAACGAAACTCACCAAAGGCGCATTGTTGTTTGAAGGACGGAACGAAGCGGTAGAAGAAGTAACTGCGGAACTCGAAGAACTAGAGGCTCTGATGCTCAATCGTGATATTGTGCGCACTCGTGGGCTGAAAGTGTCATTCACTACAAACGAGCCTGTAAATATGCTCGTAGGATTTTTCGTTGACGACCAAAACAAATTTGCTGCTCCACCAAAACTGGAAACAGACGCCGCAGGCAACGAATATGGTCAGGCTGAACCTGTAATCACTAATGCTATTGCTATCAGTGGCATGCCGAGAATAAACATCCATTCTTATCACTTTGACGCAGGACATCATGAGATTTCTCTGCCAAAAGGCATAATTATGGTGGCTGGATTTACGACTTCGTCTTTACAACAACGCGATGCCCGCATCGGCAGCGCTGACAGCGAAATGGATTGGCTGTTTATGTAGCGAGGCTTAAAAAATAAAGACAAAAGCACAATCATGAAATGTAATAATGCGAGTGATATCAACACACTTCGCCTTTTTACAAAAATCTAACCACATCATTATGACAATAAAATGGGATGCAAACGCACCCCATTTAATTTTTTCTAACTTACTTTATCGCCATTAGCCTATTTGACTTCCTGGTTTTACTTGGTGTTCAACACCTGCAAGAACAAGACTTTCGTCGGCATCAACAGCAGAAAGAATCATCCCATTGCTCACCAACCCATTCTTAAACTCTTTTGGAGCAAAGTTGGCAACAAACAGCACTTGCCGACCTACCAAAACCGATGGCTCTGTATAGAACTTTGCAATGCCACTGACAATAGTACGCTTTTCAATGCCATCATCAATCAAGAAACGAAGCAACTTATTCATCTTTGGTACTTTCTCACACTCAAGGACGGTACCAACACGAATATCCAACTTCTCAAAATCATCAAAACTACACAAAGGCTTGATAGGGGTTGCCTTTACGTTTTCCATTTCGCGAACTCGCTTGATAGCATCAAGCTTATCTATTTGCAATTGAATAATGTCATCTTCTATCTTTTCAAACAACAATGACGGCTCGCCCAATTGTTTTCCACAAGGCAACAAGTCCATACTGCCAAGACTCGCCCAAACAGCCTCTGGAAGATTTATCATCTTGCGTAGTTTTGTACTTGACATAGGCAAGAACGGCTCAAAAGCAATAGAAAGGTTGGCGGTAAGCTGAAGAGAAATAAAGATGATTGTTTTTACACGCTCAGCATCACTCTTTATAATTTTCCACGGCTCAGAGTCGGCTATATACTTATTGCCAATGCGGGCAAGATTCATTGCTTCTTTCTGCGCATCGCGGAACTTAAATTGGTCAAGCAACGACTCCAACCTATTTTTCACATCGCAAAATTCCTCTATTGTCTGCTTATCGTAATCAGTCAGCTGCCCACAACAAGGAACGATTCCATCGTAATATTTCTTTGTTAACTGCAAAGCACGATTAACAAAATTGCCATAAATAGCCACCAACTCATTATTGTTGCGAGCTTGATAGTCTTTCCATGTAAAATCGTTGTCCTTTGTCTCGGGAGCATTAGCCGTTAACACATAGCGAAGAACATCCTGTTTATTAGGCATTTCTTCCAAATATTCGTTGAGCCATACAGCCCAATTACGAGAGGTACTGATCTTATCACCTTCAAGATTCAAAAATTCATTCGAAGGCACATTATCAGGAAGGATATAACCACCATGAGCCTTCAACATTGTTGGGAAAACAATGCAATGAAAGACAATGTTGTCTTTACCGATGAAATGAAGTATGCGAGTATCTTTATCTTGCCACCATTGTTCCCATTTACCATATTGATCGGGATGAGCATCGCAAAGTTCTTTCGTATTGGAAATATATCCTATAGGCGCATCAAACCATACGTAAAGCACTTTTCCTTCAGCACCTTCAACAGGAACAGGGATGCCCCACTTCAAATCACGCGTTACAGCACGAGCATGAAGGCCAGAGTCAAGCCAACTCTTACATTGTCCATATACATTTGGGCGCCATTCTTTATGCTCTTCTAAAATCCATCGCTCAAGCCATTGCTGATATTCATCCAATGGCAGATACCAATGCTTTGTGGCCTTCTTGACAAGCGGATTGCCTGTGATTGCATTATAAGGACTTATCAATTCCTCTGGCGAAAGGTCGCGACCACACTTCTCGCATTGGTCACCATAAGCTTCGGTGTTGCCACAATGAGGACAAGTGCCACGGATGTTTCTATCGGTGAGAAACTCTCCCTCTTTCTCATCATAATATTGCTCACTTTCCATCTGCACAAATTTGCCATCATCATAAAGTTTGCGGAAAAAGTCTGCAGCAAATTGATGATGAACAGAAGAAGTAGTACGAGAATAAACATCAAATGAAATGCCGAAATCCTCAAAACTCTTTTTGATTATGTTATGATAGCGATCTACAACATCTTGTGGTGTGCAACCCTCTTTACGAGCACGAATAGTAACAGGTACACCATGTTCATCGCTACCCCCAACAAACAATACCTCCTCGCCCTTTAGGCGGAGATAACGACAATAAATATCGGCAGGAATATAAACACCCGCCATGTGCCCGATATGCACAGGTCCGTTGGCATAAGGCAGAGCCGAAGTAACTAATGTTCTCTTATATTTTTTCATCTTTTTGTATTTTTATAGAGTTTTCTTTGATAACATACCTCTTATAGTATGAAATCAATATTGTGGTCAGTGGCAAGGCTATTATCAGCCCGATAAAGCCGAGTATCATACCCCATACCGACAAGGAGAGTAGGATAACAGCAGGCTTCAAATTCATGGCCTTACTCATAATGCGTGGAGTCACAATAAGGTCGATGATAATTTGAACAATAACAAAAACTGCTAATGCAGAAAGAAACACAAACCAGAAATTTTGCTCCGTACCAACAGCCTTGAGCAAAGACAGAAAAACTGTAGGCACTAATGCTAAAGTGTGCAAATATGGCACAAGATTCATGATACCAATCAACAATGCTAGACCTATTGCCATAGGGAAATCTATCACAATGAAACCAATAGCAAACAATATTGCCATGATAAACGATATCAGACACTGTCCGCGGAAATAATTGTTCAACGCACTCGAGACATCATCTTTGAGCGTTTGGGCAAAATGACGCTTCGAATGAGGCAGTAAAAGGACTATTTTTTCCGACAGCTCATCGTAGTCGAGCAATATGAAGAATAAATATAGCAATGTGATACACGAAGCAATGAGGCTTATAAGTGTGTTAAAAGTCTCACTTATAAAAGAAAATAATGTGGGCGCAAAAGATTTCACTATCGTTGTCATATCACCTTCAGCTAAATAGCGATATAAATTATCTTTTGTCATGTTCGTGACAAACCACTCTTGCAATCCAGCAAAAAGACCACCCTTGACAATATTATGATGAAACAAATAGTCTAAGATAATATCTTTCAAAGCTAGACACTCCTCAATCATAGGAGGGATGATGAGATAAATGATGGCACTAAGTACACCAAGCATACCAAGCACCGTAATGAGAATGGAAATAAAACGGAACTTTATATGCATCTTTTTTTCAACAAACTCTGCAATAGGATGAAGCAGATATGCCAGTAGCCAAGCTATGAAAAAGGGCAAAAGGACGTTGCTTAAATATTTTAACAAAAAGATGCTGGCAACGACGATTACTGTAATTGCTATCCACCGCGCAAAGCGGTCAAAAGTAATAGGATCATTAATGCTTTTCATTTAAGTTTCTTTTAGGGCTTTTTTATAACACTCACGACATAATGGTTCATATTCCATCGTTTCTCCCAATAGCACGCGCTTGTCGTTCTGCACAAGACGATGCGATATATAAGCCAAATTACCACATTTTACGCAGATGGCATGGACCTTTGTTACTTCGTCGGCTATGGCACACAATCCCGGTATCGGCCCAAAAGGGACTCCACGAAAATCCATGTCTAGTCCGGCTATGATTACGCGAATACCACGATTGGCAAGTTCGTTGCACACTTCAACTAACCCCTCGTCAAGAAACTGCCCCTCATCAATGCCAATAACATCTACATCTGTTGCGAGAAGCAAAATCGCAGCCGAAGAATCTACCGGTGTGGAAGTTATAGCATTTCTATCATGACTCACAACATCGGCTTCGGAATAGCGCGTATCTATGGTCGGCTTAAAGATTTCAACTCGTTGCTTTGCAAATTTAGCGCGCTTCAGCCGTCTAATAAGCTCTTCTGTTTTACCCGAAAACATTGACCCGCAAATCACTTCGATTCTACCAGGCCTTAAAGACTCTCCATTCATGTTCTGCTCCATATAAATGCAAAAGTAATCAAAATGTTAGATAACAACAAACCTATATGCAAAATAATAAGATGAAAGTATTAGAGGATTTAAGTTTTATTTTTCTTTGAAAAATCCCCCCTTTTTTTTACTTTTGCACTCATCGCGAATGGAGTAAATCTTGAATATGGGAATTTTGTATATCGTGCCAACACCTGTTGGAAATATGGAAGACATCACTATGCGTGCCGTCAGAATACTCAACGAAGCCGACTTAGTACTTGCTGAAGATACTAGAACATCAGCAAAGTTGATGAACTATCACAATATACACACGCATCTCATATCTCATCATAAGTTTAATGAACATCAGACAACAAAAGGCATCATAGAACGCCTAAAAGCGGGAGCTACAATAGCTCTCATAAGCGACGCTGGGACACCAGGAATAAGTGACCCCGGATTCTTTCTAGTAAGAGAAGCTGTGGCAGAAGGAATTATTGTGCAGTGCCTGCCTGGAGCAACAGCATTCGTGCCTGCACTCGTTGACTCGGGTTTGCCTATCGACCGCTTTTGCTTCGAAGGCTTCTTGCCACAGAAAAAAGGAAGACAAAACAGAATAAAAGCACTTAGCGAGGAACAAAGAACCATAATCTTTTACGAATCTCCTTATCGAGTAATAAAACTTCTCGAAGAACTCAAACAAGTGATGGGCGATGAGAGAAAAGTATGTGTCACAAGAGAAATCTCAAAAATTCATGAAGAATGTGTGAGAGGTACATTAAAAGAAGTATATGGACATTTTACAGAAACACCTCCCAAAGGTGAGTTTGTCATAATATTGGAAGGAAAACGATTATGAAAAATCTATTATCATTAGTTATTATCATCGTATTGTTTATTGGTTGTGGTCATAATGGCGAAAATTCCAACAAGACTATCATAACCGGCGAAAAAACCACAGATTCGCTGAATAACATCATCCACAAAAAAGATCGGGAAATAAATAACATGATGGGGACACTCAACGAAATACAAGAATGTTTCCGCCTTATCAACGAAACAGAAGACCGTATCACACTAGCAAAGAACAGCGAAGGTATCGACCGCCAAACATTTATATTGGAAAACATAGAGTTCATACAAAAGCGTATGCGCCAAAACCGAGAACTCATAAAAAAACTGCAACAACAAGTAAAAGAAAGTTCTTACGACTCTGAACAACTTCGCAAAACAGTGGCTAACTACATCATACAACTTGCCGACAAAGACAAAGAAATAAATATGCTCAAAGCACAACTCTCTGCAAAAGATATTGAAATTCGTGAACTTGACGACAAATTGGATCGCACAGCAGATGAACTTGTTGCCGCATCAAAAGACAATAGCGAAAAAGCACGTCTCATAGCATCAAACAACACAACCATTGCCCAACAAGAGCAGAAACTCAACGAAGCTTTTTATGTGTTCGGCACAAAAAAAGAACTCAAAACACAACATATCCTTGACAGCAACACACTTACATTCTCCGAATCAAACAAAGACTATTTCACAAAGATAGATATTCGAGTAGATACCGAAATTAAACTTTTTAGCAAGTCAGCACGCATACTGACTCATCACTCTTCGGGTAGTTATATGCTACAACCGGATTCAAAGGGACAATACATCTTGAAAATCACTGACCCTACATCGTTTTGGCGCACATCAAAGTATCTTGTGATAATGGTAAAATAAGACAGAAAAAGTGGACTTTTTCTATTTTAATAATTTCTAATTGATTTAAATGGCTGACAATTATCTTGAAAAAGCACGAGAAGACTATGAGGAACGCAAACAGCGGTGGTTCAAACATCAGTCTCATCTGCCAAAAAAGAAAAATGATAAAGTGGATTAACATAGCGCTCTTTGCTATCGCCGTTCTGTTACTCGTACTCATTGTAAAAAGCATTTTTTCGTAGTATGAGAGTTATCACAGGAAAATATAAGGGGCGAATGTTTGACGTGCCACGCAGTTTTAAGGCACGCCCTACAACTGACTTTGCAAAAGAAAATATTTTTAATGTCCTACGTCGATATATTGACTTTGAACAAGTCGCAGCATTAGACCTATTCTCTGGTACAGGAAGTATTACGCTTGAACTACTGTCACGTGGATGTGAGCCTGTGATAAGCGTAGAAATGGATCGCGACCATCATCGTTTCATCGTAGATTGTGTAAAACAACTTGATGACAAACAGTGCATACCACTTCGTGCAGACGTTTTTCGCTTTTTAAAATCGTGTCGTATAGATTTTGGTCTCATATTTGCAGACCCACCTTATGCACTAAAAGAATTACCTACATTACCGGATATTATAATGCAAGAAAAGACCATACTGCGTAAAGATGGAGTATTCATACTTGAACATGGAAAAGATTATGACTTTTCTTCACATCCTTGCTTTGTAGAACATCGTGTATATGGTTCGGTAAATTTTTCATTATTCAAACATAAAACTTAAGGTGTCTTCTCTAAATTCTAAAATGATATTAAGCTATTATGATGATAACTATTATTTCGAGTGCTTTAAGTTTCTTCTCTAGTATCTTTTTACATATCTATCAATTGCAAGCTCGCTATGCGCCTAATTTCAACGCAAAAATCTACTCAAAACAATCCTAATATCATCTCAATATAATTTTTAGAACTCACCTTAACAATTCCAATACATGATTAATAACTTCTAATTGATTTTAATTCTTGACTTATGCGAAAACTAATTGTATTTATTGCCATTGCTGTTTGCGGAGCACTTTCTGCAAAAGATATCTATGTTTCTACTTCTTTTCATGAGCCTGCAAATGAAGGATTGCGTTTTATCTATAGTAAGGATGGAATACATTGGGATAGTATTCAAGGCACTTTTCTTAAGCCTACAGTAGGTAAAGAAAAGGTAATGCGCGACCCTTCTATCGTTCGTGGTCCTGACGGAATATTCCATTTGGTATGGACATGTAGTTGGAAAGGCGATAGAGGTTTCGGCTACTCATCATCCAAAGACCTTATACATTGGACTACGCCACGCCATATAGATGCTATGAGCGACACTACAACGGTAAATGTGTGGGCGCCAGAATTGTTTTATGACGATGTGAAAAATCAGTATCTTATCATTTGGGCTTCATGTGTTCCGGGAAAATTTCCTGACTATCAAGAAGAACACAGAAATAATCATCGTCTGTACTATAAGACAACAAAGGATTTCGTTCATTTTTCAAAAGAAAAACTTTTTTACGACCCCGATTACAGCGACATAGATGCAACACTTGTAAAAAAAGGCAAGGACAACTATGTAATGGTGGTAAAAGACAATTCTCGCCCAATGCGCAACATAAAGGTAGCATTTGCAAAGACCCCATATGGGCCTTGGAGTGCATCCTCAGAGCCTTTTACAGAACAGTTTACTGAAGGGCCATCAACAGCAAAAGTTGGAGAATGGTACTACATCTATTATGACACTTATCGCAAAGGAACATATGGTGCCCATCGCACAAAAGATTTCAAGACATTCCAAAATCGTACAGATGAGGTCAGTTTTCCAAAAGGACATAAACACGGCACAGTGTTTATGACATCTGAAGAAATAGTAGAAGGACTGATAAAATATAATCGTGATGTAGTGCATTATACTGGCTCAACTATTGCTACTCCTGCACGTCATGATGGTGGATTAAAACCCGTTGTAGGTGTGCATAACATCCAAATAATGCGAGGTGAAAAGCCTTGGACTTATAATCACCAACCAATGATGGCATATTGGAACGGACGGTTTTATGTACATTATCTCACCAATCCTCGCAACGAACATGAAGCACCTGGAAGAACGATGCTTACCACAAGTGCTGATGGATATACATGGACAGAGCCTACGATTTTATTCCCGGAATATAATATTCCTGACGGAGTGACCAAACCTACCTATCCTAATATTGTGAGCAAAGACCTAAAAGCCGTGATGCACCAACGCGTAGGATTTTATGTCAGCAAGAATGGAAGACTCATTGCAACGGGTAACTATGGCATAGTCTTAGCTCCAAAAGATGATCCAAATGACGGAAACGGCATAGGACGAGTTGTGCGTGAGATAAAAAAAGATGGTAGTTTTGGGCCAATCTATTTTATCTATTATAATCATGGGTTCAACGAGAAAAATACATCTTACCCTTATTATAAAAAGAGTAAAGATAAAGGTTTTATTAAAGCTGTGGATGAAATACTTGATGACCCTATGCAGCGCATGCAATGGGTAGAAGAAGCTGACCGCGATGATGACATTCTTCCACTTACAGCTCCTTATAAGGCTTTCTGTGGATACACACTTCCAGATGGTAGAAAAGTGGCTCTTTGGAAACATGCTGTGACAAGCCTTTCGGCCGATGGTGGCAATACATGGCGTTATCCATGCAACAGAGCACCTGGATTTGTAAATTCTAATGCCAAGATTTGGGGACAACGCCTTTTGGATGGTAATTATGCCACAGTTTATAATCCTGCTGAATATCGTTGGCCATTGGCTATTAGTCTCAGCAAAGACGGCTTGGAGTATAATACACTTTCGCTCGTTCATGGTGATGTTACTCCAGAGCGTCATGGGGGGCTTTACAAGAGTTATGGACCGCAATATGTTCGTGGAATACAAGAGGGTAATGGTATTCCAGATGATGGAAACCTTTGGGTCACATATTCACATAATAAAGAAGATATTTGGGTGAGTCGTATCCCTGTACCGGTACAGCTTGATGCTACATCTCATGCAACGAAGACATTTTCGGCATATTCTTCTTTAAAGAGCATGACCGATTGGAACATCTATTCTCCACTGAAAGCACCGGTAAGACTTGAAGATAACTGGATACATCTTTCAGATCGCGACCCTTATGATTATGCAAAGATAGAGCGTGTGATTCCGGCAACAAAAGAACTTATAGTAGAATTTGACTTTTGTGCTTCGCAACACGATAGAGGCGAATTGGATATAGAATTTCTTGATGCAAAAGGCAATGTGGCTTCACGCCTTGTTGCCGATTCTGCAGGAAATATACTTGCCAAAGGCGGAGCGCGTTACGGCACCGTGCTTAAAGGCTATAAAACAGCGAAAATCTATCATGTCAAAGCTATACTCTCAACGACTATTCATCGTGCATATTATTATATTGATGGAAAGTTGAAATGTCAACGCCAATTTGACACCCCTGTTGAGGCTCTATGTCGTGTGCAATTCCGCACAGGCGCATTGTTTGATAAACCATGTATAGAAACGCCTGCCGACCAATTCTATGACGAGCCACGCGCCGATGAGGAAGATAAAGAAGCCACCTTCTCTATTGCCAATATCACAACCAAAGATATTCTTTATACGCTTGCAGTTCTAGATGAAGACGACCTTTCTTCTTATGTGGACTATTTCAACAATATGGAGCCAGAACTTTTCGAGACTTATATTCCCAACTCACAAGCAGAGTATTGGATGAAGGGTAATATTCCTTACTTTGATTGTCCACAAGAAAACTTTAAACAAATCTATTACTTCCGTTGGTGGTCCTTCCGCAAGCATATCGTTAAAACTCCTTATGGTTACGGAATTACAGAGTTCAGCATAAAACGCAGTTATTCCGATAAATTCAACCTCATCGCTTGTGCTCTTGGGCATCATATTATGGAAGGGCGTTGGCTTAGAAATCAAAATTATTTGCGGGGGAATCTGCAAACATGGTATTTCGGCAATGAAGGAAAGCCTCTTTCAAAAATGGAAAAATTCACTTCTTGGAATCCGGCTGCTGTTTTTGATATGTGGAAAGTTACAGGCGATACAACATATCTAAAGAGTCTTCTTCCATCACTTGAAGCTGAATACACAAAATGGCAAGATACACATCTTTTAGAAAATGGGCTTTATTGGCAGGAAGATGTGCGTGACGGTATGGAAGAGAGCATTTCTGGCGGTAGAAAGAAGCATTATGCTAGACCTACGATAAACAGCTATATGTATGGCAATGCAAAGGCTCTTGCTGAGATAAATTTCCTCTTAGGTAATAATGATAAGGCGACATTCTATCAGCATCAAGCCAAAGAGCAAAAACACAGAGTTGAGAAAATGTTATGGAACGCAGAACACAACTTCTTTGAAACGCTGCGTGGCGACACCTCTGCTGCTGTTCGTGAAGAAATAGGATTTATCCCTTGGTATTTCAACTTGCCAGAAAGCGAGAAATATGACGAAGCTTGGAAGCAAATAGAAGACGAAAAGGGCTTTTCTGCTCCATTTGGTCTTACTACGGCAGAGCGTCGTCATCCACAGTTCCGTTCGCATGGTGTGGGTACTTGTGAGTGGGATGGTGCGGTATGGCCTTTCGCCACTTCGCAAACACTCACCGCTCTTGCTAACTATATAAACGATTATCCTTCGCCTATTATTGGTGATTCTACCTATTTCCGCCAAATGGAACTCTATGTTGAAAGTCAGTACAAACGTGGACGCCCTTATATTGGAGAGTATTTAGATGAAAAGACTGGCGCATGGCTTATGGGCGACCGTGAGCGTAGTTATTATTATAATCACTCCACTTTTGCAGACCTTATCATCACGGGTCTTGTTGGTCTTCGCCCACAAGCTGATGGAAGTATCGTTGTAAGACCTCTGTTGCCAAAAGACAAGTGGGATTATTTCTGCCTTGATGGAGTGCCTTATCGTGGACACAGTCTCACAATACTTTGGGATAAAGACGGTTCTCATTATCATCATGGTAAGGGCTTGCAATTATTGGTAGATGGAGAGAAAAGGGCATGGTCTTTGACTTTGGATAAGATAAAGGCCTCTTTATAGAACGCACCTTTCAGCTTTTTTCTTTCTTCAAAAACTTGTTATGAGCTAAAAATGGATTATATTTGTATTCACGAATAGGAAAAACGAAAAACATGAAAAAATTATTTTTTGCTTTTATCATCATGTCATCTATAGGATTATTCACCTCTTGTTTGAACTCTGACAAAGAGGAGGCTCCTGACATGGAAGTAACACTTGTATCAAATGTCAAAGATTTAATGGTTGGCGATACTGCAACATTTACTGTGGCAGCCTTGGTGATAGATAGAGAGACAAGGATTAAGACGAAAGCTTGCCTTGATAGAGTGCAGTTTCATCAAACTAAACCGACAGCATTGCTTGTTGAAGATAGTATCATTGGTGATATTTCATCGTCATATGATGTGTCTGAATTATCCTTGAAACATGCTTTCAAGACTCCGGGTCAATATGTTATTTATGCTATAATGATGGCTCATTATAATCAATATCAATATTATGGTACAACTGATTCCGTCGTTGTTAACATAAGAGCGAAAGAAGAATAATTACAAGGTTTTAGAATGTCACTATTTTCTTTTTGCCGTCATATTTCACCTCACGCCCTATGGCGCTAATAGCTCCAGATGGCGTAGTACTATTTACAAGTACTATATTGAAGTAACGTTCATAAAGCATTGTGTCAAATTCGCCTTCTCTGTCGGCAATTGTAAGGGTGTGTTTTGCTTCATTCCAATGGAAACGAATTAGGGAGAATTTATTTTTTTCATAATCATAGCCGTCTCCGTCATCTTCATAGAAGATATAATCTGCATCTGCCCCCGGATAAATTCGAATTTCTAAATTGTCCCAAGGTTTTTCGTCAGAATACTGTACATCAGGTCCAAATGGAATAATACTGCCAGCTTTCACATATAGTGGCATAATATCAATAGGTACGGCTTTTACTATTGTCTTTCCGCCTTCCAATAGTTCGTTAGTCCAAAAATCATACCATCCTTCACATTTTGGAAGATAGACACTTATTGCACCGGCAGCCTTTTTTATATCAGGAAAGATGAGGTGTCCACGGCGCGCTTCGTCTTTATAGGTGTACATTGCTTGTGTGACAGGATGTACAAGAATGGAATGTCCATACATATATGAATCATTTAGGCGAATTGCTTTTTCATCTGTTGGGAAATCAAATACAAATGGGCGCATCATCGTCTCGCTGTGCTGAACGCATGCTCCTGCTTGAGAATAACTATATGGAAGTATGCGATAACGTAATTTCACAGCTTCCACTTGTGCATCGTATGCCCAATTGCCTTTTTGTCCATATAAATAGATTTCACTTTTCATAGGGCTAGAGCAATGGTTACGCATGATTGGCATGAATGTTCCCCACTGCATCCATCGTGTCTGTAATTCTGCGATTGCCGGATTTTTTGCATCTTGGTCATATTCCCAATAAAAGAACCCACCAATGTCTGTGTTCCAAAATGGCAATCCGCAGAGAGTATAGTTGAGTCCTGATGGTATTTGTCGTTTGAAAACATCCCATGAGGCAGTAATGTCTCCGCTCCAATTGAATGCGCCGCTACGTTGCAGTCCAAAAGCTCCGCAACGTGTCATTTGTACGGCACGTTTTTTGTCGGCTCTAGGAGTATTACGCTGGTGTTCATAGATGCCTATATTGGTAAGTAGTGGAAAAGCATTTTTCACACTCCGCCAACTGCCTGCTGCTGTCATGTGTTCAAGATCGCCAGGTTTTTCCCAATGATCAGGCTCGGTAGAGTCGCTCCACCAAGCATCAAAATCCATTTTGTGCAGATGTTTAAGATATTTCCAATATATGTCGCGTGCTTTTGGGTTGAAAGCATCATAAGGTAGCACTCCTTTATTTCGTGGCCATGTGTCGAAAGGATAAAGCGCTCCTATTTTGTTGAGTTCACGATATTGGTCTGTCCAAGGGCCAAAACTTGCCCAAATGCTTATCATGATATGTGCATTCTGCGAATGAACATAATCCACCATCTGTTGTGGAGTTTTAATTCTTGGTTCAGGGAATCGAACATTGCGGTCTTCACTATCAGGTAAATAGCGCATATATTTCTCATCACCCATTTTATTTATATAATGTGGATTCATGAAACGCATTGCATTCCAATTGGAATCACATCCCCAATACTGCCAATCTTGTACAATTCCATCAAGAGGAATACCCAATTTACGATGCATATCTACTACATCGCAAAGCTCATCGCAACTCTTGTAACGTTCACGACATTGCCAAAACCCCAATGTCCATAGTGGGAACATTGTGGCTTGTCCCGATAACTGTCTAATTGCAGCCATCACACCATCTTGTGAGCCATCACTATAGAGAAAATAATAGTCAATTCCTGATGATATTTCGGAAGAGAATTTTGTTTGTCTGCCATTAGCTGTAAGGGTGTCGGTAAACCAACTTAGTCCGGCATTATCCCAATATAGTCCATATCCTTTCTCACTTGTGAAATATGGAATGGTGATTCTGCCGTTAGTACTCCATATGCGTATTTTCTTTCCCGATTGGTCCATATCGATATCGTCGCGTTGTCCAAGACCGAAAATGGCTTCTTTGTTTTCAAGACCAAATGTTTGTGTTGCTTTATATTTGCCTTTTTCTACCCCATCTGTAATAGGTGTTATTTCTCCGCCTGTTTCCGAGAGCAATATGTTACCTTTCATGTCGTAGAATGTCACGTTACCTTGTGTATTTATCGCCCATGAGAATGACATTTTTTCGGTGTCATTTGGCTTCATGACGACACTAAAACTATGTTTTTCAGGCATTTGTTTTAAGTGTGATGGATATTTCACCACTCTCACTATATTACTTCCATAGCGGATGACTTCGGTTTTCAATTCTTGAGCATTTGCATTAATTGTAATCGCAAAAAAGACTATATAGGAAAATAAGATTTTTTTCATTTTTCTAAAGATGAGCTATTATAATATTCCTTTCAGTTGTTCCAGATTGTTTGCAATAAGGAAGTAGTCGGTGTAGTGTCCACGAATGAAGTTGGTCTGCTGTAAGTCTTTCAGCATTTCAATAAGTGAATTCCAGCATCCTTCCATATTGTAGAGTATTATACGTTTGTTATGGTATCCGATGGTAGCAGAAGCTACAACAGAAAATATCTCATCGAGTGTTCCTATGCCTCCAGGGAGTGCTATAATGACATCGCTTTCTTGCATCATCACATCTTTTCGTTCGCTGAGGCTATGTACGGGTACAATTTTGTCTACATACTTGCTTACAGCTCCGTTTTTTTCTATTTTGTCGGGTACAATACCGAGTGTTGTGCCACCATTTTCTTTTACTGCACGTGCTATGCACTCCATCAGTCCCATGTTACATCCCCCAAATACAAGTTCGTTACCACGTTTGCCTATGTATGCGCCAAGCTTTGCTGTTTTATCAAAATATGTGGTACGTATGTTCTCGTTTGCTGAACAAAAGATTCCAATTTTTTTCATTTATATTTTGTCAATTATTTATCAGACATTTTATCACTTCGCCACCGATAATAATTCCCATAGCAGCAGGCACATACGCATTGCTGGCAATAATGTTTTCTTTGATTTTTTGTGGCTTTTCTTTACTTGCAACAACTTTTAATTGCTTAATCCCCATTTCGCGACATTTTTTTCTGATAACCTTTGCTAATGGGTCATCTTGCGTTTTGTAGATATCAGTAATGTATAATGCTGTAGCGTCTGTTCTATTTCCTGCTCCCATACTGCTGATGAGTGGGACTTTTTGTTCGCTACAACGCTTTATGAGTTCAGCCTTTGCTACCATTGTATCTATGCAGTCCACCACGTAATCGTATTGAGAGATGTCGATAAAATCGGCATTTTCTGGCAGATAAAACTGGTGAAAGCCTTTTGTCTTGCAATTAGGGTTGATATCTTTTATTCGCTCTAAGGCAACTTCTATTTTTTGCTTTTCAATTGTTGAGTGTAGTGCTAGTATTTGTCTGTTTATGTTAGACATCTCCACCTTGTCGGCATCTACTATTGTTATGTACCCCACACCACTGCGTGCTATAATCTCAAGTGCATAACCGCCTACGCCACCTATTCCAAAGATGATGACTTTGCTTTGACTTAGCTTTTTGATAGCTTCTGCTCCGATGAGCAGTTCGCTTCTAACGAGTTCTGATTGCATCTAGTATTTTTTCTTTCTTCACCACCACCGCCAAGAACAATATTATCAGTATGGTATTTATAGCTAGTGTAGGAACCATATTCAGCCGACTTGTTAAGAACGACATTATTATAAATATTATTGCTGCTAAAATCGCATAAAAGGTAATTTGTTTCAGTGGATAGTTTATAGGGTTCAGCCGTTGTCCGAATATGTAAGAGAGTACCATTGTAGTGCCGTAGCCGGCAAATGCCGCCCATGCGCATGCCATATATCCCATTTTAGGTATGAGTATCCAATTCATTATGAATAGTACTATTGCTCCTGCTATTGAGAAGAATGCCCCATAGATAGTTTTGTCAATGAGTTTATACCAAAAGCTGAGGTTGAATACTATTCCCATCATCACCTCTGATGCCATTACTACCGGTACCACTTTTAAGCCTATCCGATATCCTCTCCCACCGATGATGTATTGCAAGATGTCCATATATCCTATTACGCATAGGTATGCTACTAATGTGAAGATAATAAAATACTTCATGGCTTTGGCGTAGAGTTCTTTTGAGTCTTTTTGTTTCGCGCTGCCGAAGACAATTGGCTCGTAAGCATATCGGAAAGCTTGTGTTATGAGTGCCATAATCATGGCTATTTTCACACAAGCTTCATAGATGCCCAACTGCTTGCGTCCATAATCGCGTCCAAATTCGCGTATGAAGTCAACAAATCCCGCATGCTCAGCACCGAACTGATTGTTGTAGAAACTTTCAAATACTCTTGGTAGCATTATTTGCCCAGCCACTTGGTTGAGTATTCCGGCTATGCCGAGTATGAGCAACGGCCATGTGTATGAGAGCATTTTTTTTGCTATTTTTTTATCGAATACCCATCTCACGCATGTCCATTCTTTAATCATCAAGAGAGATATTATGGTTGTGCAGAAGAGATTGATGATGAAGACATATTTCACGCTTACTTTAAAATCTGCGTTCTGCATAGGTAGCACAAGGAAGCACAGTAAGTTCAATCCGATGCTCATGCTTATAAATAGGAGCTTCAGTGCGGCAAATTTATATGGCTTGTGTTGATTTCTCAAATAGGCGAACATTATAGCCTGGAAGGAATCTTGTGCCACACAGAGATATAGCATTCCAACATACCATTTATGGTCGGCATATCTAAGAGCTGCTGCTATTTGGTCAAGGAAGACTATTGTAAGAACAGCAAACAATAGTGCCACTCCACCAACGAGAATGAGCGATGTTGAATATACACGCTTTTTTTCTTTTTGATCTTCCGTCTTGTTTATGAAGCGGAAAAATGTTGTTTCCATACCAAAGGTAAGGATTACCAATATCAGTGCCGTTTGTGCATAAAGGTCGGCGATGATACCGTAGTCGCGAGCATGAACAAGTGTGTAGGTATATAGGGGTACAAGCAGATAGTTCAAAAATCGCCCTATGATACTACTCAATCCATATATTGCCGTATCTTGGAATAGTCTTTTTATTGTTGCCACTTTTGTGGTATGTTTCTATTTGTTATTATTCAGTTTGCAAACTTACTCATTTTTTTTAACTTAATCATCATTTTCCATTTTTGATGGTATCCCTTACTTCGGATCTTAGCTACAAGTGAACATATTTAATACTACAATTTGTATGAGGAAAACGCTTGATTTGGAGTCAGCAAACTCACGAATTTAGACAATCAAACGCACGAGATTTTATTATCATGATAAGGTGTCTTTATCGCGTGCATTATGGGTACTGATCGCGATGGTTTGCGTGTGTTGTAAGGAGCGTTTGCGTGGCTCATAAGGATGGTTAGCGAGGGGCATCGCGATGGTTTGATTTTTTTGATTAAATTTAAGTCTTTGCGATAGTAAAATTAAGTTAAGCGGTATAAAGAATTTTAGTAAAAAATGAGCTCTTTTTTGTTAAAATACATGAAAAAACTGAACAATTCTTGCTTCTCTTTATGAATGAAATGTAGTTTTTAGTGGATTATTGTCAGGGCTTATTTGCTGAGTATAGGAATATATTATTTAAGAAAATAAAAAAATTGTGTCTATTAATATGAATAGTCGTATAGGTTTTACTTAACCATTCATGAATTATGCTAGGAAGGGACACTCTTGGTTAGAGTAGTAGTTTCTAAATAATAAAAACAGATATAACAATTTATAACTGTCGGCTCAAATAATTAGAGATT
>JAZLJQ010000069.1:0-36726 GCA_045617965.1 Prevotella sp. | reverse complement strand
CTATTTCTCGTTTTCTGTCGCTCATAATGAAAAATGCCATTCACGTATTGCCCTTTCTGTGCATTGAAAATATCAACGGCATTCAAGCCACACATGCAGAAGGATATTAATGCAACATCCTGGCCAACTTCCATTAGAGGGTTGGTAAACTTGCTTCTATCGGGAATCACGTTGAAGAACTTACGCAACATACTTGCTGGAATTGCTCGTTTCTCAGGAACATCACTTCTTGGAATTTTGACATTACACCATGGATTTCTTAACTTTACGATTCCACGTTCTTCGTCATTAAACTCCTTGAGAGCCGACTTATATACTTCGCGCATACAGACGGGGTATTGTTCCTTACAACGATTGGTTTCAGCGAGTGATTCTATCCATCGATTTAGAAATGCAGAAGTCAAACGTGAGAACATGATGTTGTTTGTCTGAGCGAAGCGCTCCATGTGCTGAAGTGCCCATTTATAGTTACGCGAGGTGCGTTCTTGTCCACGATTAATCAACTTACCGATATGCTTTCTCGCATAATCGGAGAAGGATAGGTCTTCGTTGAACTTTGTAACATAATGGACAATCTCCTTTATTGTCCACTTTGATGTGTCAACCTGGTTGAGCTGATTGTAGTAGTTTTCAATCAAAATAGAGGTCTGTTGGATGACAAAAGGATCGATGATCTCATTGTGTCCAGCCAATCCTTTTTCATTGACAACCCATGAAGTCTTAACATACGAAACTTGATTTCGTTTGATGAAGCGGATATATACAGGATAAATACCGCTTTTAGTCTTCATTCTAACTGTTGCTTTTAAATTTACCATACTGTTTAAAATTAGTAAAATGTTTAACGTTTATGATTCTAACACTCTCGATATTGCCGTGCCATTTTTTTAGTGTAAAACGCATATTGAATTTGTGTAAAATACATGTAAAACAAATGCGTCATGGACTGCTTGAGGAACGTGCAGAACGTGATAGAAAGAACCGAGGCAAGTACCTGTTTCCCAGATACTTGCCCTTTATGTTGCTAATTTTCAGCATTTAACTATTCTTGTTCGAGAGCACCCTGCGCGGCGGCAAGACGTGCGATTGGTACACGGAATGGAGAACAACTAGCATAGTTCAAACCAATCTTTGCACAGAACTTAACTGATGAAGGGTCACCACCATGCTCACCACATATACCAGTGCGAAGATTTGGACGAATACCACGACCTTTCTCTACCGCCATCTTTATCAACTGACCTACACCCTTCTGATCAAGAACCTGGAATGGATCTACCTTTAAAATCTTCTTGTCAAGATATGCAGGAAGGAAGCTTGCAATATCGTCACGAGAATAACCGAACGTCATCTGCGTCAAGTCATTAGTACCGAATGAGAAATATTGAGCTTCTGTTGCAATACGATCAGCAGTGAGAGCAGCACGAGGAATCTCAATCATAGTACCTATCTCAAACTCAACTTCAATTCCATACTCCTCAAAAACCTCCTTAGCGACTCTTTCAATAATTGCCTTCTGTTGCTTCAGTTCATAAAGAATACCTATAAGAGGAACCATAATTTCTGGCTTAGGATCCTTACCTTCCTTCTTCAATTCACAAGCTGCGCTGAGTATAGCACGAGTCTGCATAGCAGTAATCTCAGGGAAAGTAATGCCAAGACGGCAACCACGATGGCCAAGCATAGGGTTGTTTTCTGCCAATGAAGCAACACGCTTCTTGATTTCCTTAACATCAACACCCATTTCCTTAGCCATAATCTCTTGACCAGCTTGATCATGCGGTACGAACTCATGCAAAGGAGGATCTAAAAGACGAATGTTTACTGGGCAACCATCCATGGCGTCAAGAATACCCTTGAAGTCTGCCTTTTGATAAGGAAGAAGTTTAGCAAGTGCCTTTTCGCGACCTTCTGCATTATCAGCAAGAATCATCTCACGCATTGCAACAATCTTCTTGTCTTCAAAGAACATATGTTCAGTACGAGTCAAACCAATACCCTTGGCACCAAACTCACGTGCAAGACGTGCATCACGCGGAGTATCAGCATTGGTGCGAACCTGCAACTTGGTGTACTTATCGCAAAGCTCCATCAAGGCCTTGAAATCGCCACTAAGTTCAGCTGCCTTCGTAGGAACTTCGCCTGCATACACCTGACCTGTGGAACCGTTGAGTGAAATATATTCACCCTCTTTATATATATTGCCGTCAATTTCTACCGTACGCGTCTTATAGTCTACATTGATGCCACCTGCACCACTGACACAACATTTACCCATACCACGAGCAACAACAGCTGCATGACTGGTCATACCACCGCGAGCAGTAAGGATTCCTTCTGCAGATGCCATACCTGCAAGATCTTCAGGACTAGTCTCTATGCGAACCATTACAACCTTATGACCATCGTTGTGCCACTTTTCTGCATCATCGGCAAAGAATACAATCTGACCACATGCGGCACCAGGACTTGCAGGAAGACCTTGAGTGATGACCTTCGCTTTTTGCAAAGCAGCCTTATCAAAGACAGGGTGCAAAAGCTCATCTAGCTTCTGAGGCTCGCAACGCACGATTGCAGTCTTTTCGTCAATGAGCCCTTGTTTTAAAAGGTCCATAGCAATTTTAACCATTGCTGTACCAGTACGCTTTCCATTACGAGTCTGGAGGAACCACAACTTACCTTCTTGTACAGTGAACTCCATATCCTGCATATCGTGATAGTGATTCTCGAGCTTAGTCTGAAGATCATCAAGCTGCTTGTAAATCTCAGGCATAGCCTCTTCCATTGAAGGATATTTTGCTATGCGCTCTTCCTCAGAGATACCAGCGCGTTCAGCCCAACGTTGTGAACCAACCTTTGTAATCTGTTGTGGTGTACGAATACCAGCAACAACATCTTCACCTTGCGCGTTAACAAGATATTCACCATTAAAGATATCTTCACCAGTTGCAGCATCACGTGAGAAGCAAACACCTGTTGCAGATGTATCACCCATATTGCCGAAGACCATAGCCATAACAGAAACAGCCGTACCCCATTCGTCAGGAATACCTTCCATCTTGCGATATAGAATAGCACGCTCGTTCATCCAACTACGGAATACAGCACAGATAGCACCCCAAAGTTGCTCAATAGGGTCTTCCGGGAATTCCTCACCAGTTTGCTCCTTAATAGCAGTCTTGAACAAACCAACAAGCTTCTTCAAAGATTCTACAGAAAGGTCCTTATCAAGCACAACACCTTGCTCTTTCTTAACTTCTTCTATAATCTTCTCAAATGGGTCGATGTCTGTCTTATTGACAGGTTTCATGCCAAGAACAACATCTCCATACATCTGAACGAAACGACGATATGAATCATATACGAAATGTGGATTTTTAGTCTTCTTGCACATACCCTCAGCAACAACATCATTCAAACCAAGATTAAGAATTGTATCCATCATACCTGGCATTGAAGCACGAGCGCCTGAACGTACACTAACGAGAAGAGGATTTTCTGCATCACCGAATTGACAACCCATCAAACCTTCAATATGCTTAACGGCTGCTGCCACGTCATCGTTAAGCAACTTCATAATCTTCTGTTGTCCAACTTCATAGTATTCGTTACAAGTGTCAGTAGTGATGGTGAAACCAGGAGGTACAGGCACACCGATAAGGTTCATTTCTGCCAAGTTGGCCCCTTTACCACCAAGTTGTTCACGCATGTTTGCATTACCTTCAGCTTTACCATTTCCAAAGGTGTAAACTCTCTTTGTAGCCATAATTTGTTTTGTAAAATTTATAGTTTAATAATATATTCTTTCTAAAACTTTGCGAAGGTACAAAATAATTACTAATTGACAATTATTTTATTAAATCTTTATTTGCACCTTCATCATCTTCTTCCAATTTAAATATCCAAAGACACTTGCAATTATATAGATGACGCAAAGGATAATATAGAAATACATCTTATCTTCCATCACCGAAACAACAATTAAAAGTGCATCATAAGCCACCCAAAAATACCATTGCTCAAGATACTTTTGAGCCAACAGCCATATTGATACAATATTTATAGCTGTAACTAAAGCATCACCCCAAGGCAATTGATTTTTCAAAATATAGTCATTGAATTGTGCCAAGAGAATTGTAATAACAGCGATAGCCACAATCGCATATAATATCATCTTTTTGGGAGCATGAGTAATTGGTTGCTCTTCTGCTTTTGGCTTTTCGTGCTTAGCATTAGTCTTACGACGATAACCAAACTGCCACTTCCAAAAACCATAAATGCTAATAATAATTTGATAGGCTTGTATCGCAGCTAATCCATAGTGCTTATTTTTGATAAACACAGAAAGACTTAAGACCGCCATCAAAAAGCCAACCATCCACATCCAATGATTACCTTTATATTGGAAGAAAATATAAATGATACCTAAAATAAGACAAACGAACTCTGCAGGATTTGCTATTAAATACTCAATCATGATATATATTTTTTAGGGGATGGGAAAAATTAATATTGTGATTCTATCAATATCCATTAGGATTGTTTTTTTGGAATAGCCATGCATCGCGACACATATCTTCAATATCATATTGGGCCTTCCAACCTAGTTCGCGTTCTACCTTTGTCGGAAGAGAATAGCAAGTTGCAATATCTCCGGCACGACGAGGCTTTATGACATATGGCACATCTACCCCATTGACTTTCTTAAAGGCATTTATAACATCCAGAACAGAATATCCGTGGCCTGTACCAAGATTATATATAGCTAGTCCGCAACCTTTTTCTATAGCTTTAAGAGCATAAACATGACCTCTTGCCAAATCAACAACATGAATATAGTCGCGCACTCCTGTGCCATCATGCGTATCATAATCGTTACCGAACACACCAAGTTCAGCACGTTTGCCAACTGCCACTTGTGTAATATAAGGCATTAGATTATTAGGTATGCCGTTAGGATTCTCTCCTATCATACCACTCTTATGGGCACCTATCGGATTGAAATATCGCAGTAGGACAATATTCCAAGTTGCATCTGCCTTCTGTATGTCCATGAAAATCTCTTCTAGCATAGACTTTGTTTGCCCATACGGATTTGTGCACTTCCCCTTTGGACACTCTTCTGTGATAGGGATTTGTGCCGGTTTGCCATAAACTGTGGCAGAAGAAGAAAAGATAATGTTTTTGCAGTTATGCTTTTTCAGCACATCAATAAGAACAAGCGTTCCTCCGATATTGTTTTCGTAATATTCATATGGCTTTTCTACCGATTCTCCAACTGCTTTCAGGCCGGCAAAATGTATGCAAGCATCGCAAGGATATTCATCCATCACATGCGAAAGACCATTTTTGTCGCGAATATCCACTTTGAAGAAAGGCACTTCACGCCCTATAATATTTTCCACACGACTCAACGATTTCTCATTTGAATTGCAAAGATTATCAACAACAACAAAATCAAAACCCGCCTCAGCTAATTCTACCAATGTATGAGAGCCGATGTAGCCTGCACCACCTGTCACAAGAATTCGTTTCATTGTATTCCAAATAAAGTTTTAAGTCCACCATCCACTCCGCTAAATCCCATAAAAGCGAGCGAAATAAGCCCTGCGGTTACAAGGACAATAGCTACTCCTTGCATACTTTTTGGTATTTTTACTAATGCCATTTGTTCGCGAATACCTGCAAATACAATCAAAGCTACAGCAAAACCTATCGCAGTTGAAATGGCATAAATGATACTATGTAAAAGTGTAAAGTCTTTTTGAATTACCAAAATTGCCACGCCCAACACACAACAGTTTGTGGTGATAAGTGGTAAGAATATACCCAAAGCTTGATAAAGCGGAGGAGAAACCTTTTTTAATATTATCTCCACCATTTGCACCAAAGCTGCAATAACAAGAATAAATGCCAATGTCTGCAAATATGCTAATCCATTAGGATCTAATAAATAGTGTTGGACAAGATATGTTACAATAGTTGAAAGTGTCAGAACAAAAGTTACTGCAGCTCCCATACCTATAGCCGTGTTAATTTTCTTTGACACTCCGAGAAACGGGCAAATGCCAAGGAATTGTGAAAAAACTATATTGTTGACAAAAACTGCTGATATAAATATGAGTAAATATTCCATGAAATATTTTTATTTAGGAGTTAGAAACCATCCAATTGTTCATTAAGAATTTGACTATCAACTCTTGCGAAGATGATTTAAGAGTGCTACAAGAAAGCCTAATGTAATAAATGCTCCGGGGGGCAACACGAACATCAACATACCATATTGATCGGCAAATATTTCATAGCCAAAAATATGACCTGTACCTAGAAATTCTCGACATATTCCCAACAAGGTCAATCCAAAAGTAAATCCAAGGCCGACACCAATACCATCAAATATGCTTGGCAGAGGAGTGTTCTTGCTTGCAAAAGATTCGGCACGACCAAGAATTATACAATTTACCACTATCAATGGAATAAAGAGTCCAAGACTTGCATAAACAGATGGTACAAAAGCTTGCATAAGCATCTGCAACATTGTTACAAAAGCAGCTATCACAGCAATATATACAGGTATATGAACCATATCAGGAGTAATATCCTTAATATAAGATATCACAACATTTGAGCATATTAGAACAAACATCGTTGCCAAACCCATAAAAAATCCGTTACTTGCCGAAGTTGTTGTCGCAAGTGTCGGACACATACCAAGCATAAGAACAAACGTTGGGTTCTCGTTTATTATGCCGTTTTTTATTATAGTGAAATAATTATTCATAATTATTAATTAGGAATTATTATTGTGAATTGTGCAAGCCAAACCAAAGCCTACATCTAATATCATTTATTAATTCTATTAGAAGCTCCTGTTGTTGCATCCTTATCTTTGTTTATCACAGCATTATAAGCTTGATTTACTGCTCTTAGAAAAGCGCGAGAAGTAATTGTCGAAGCCGTAATGGCATCTACATCTCCCCCATCCTGTTTTACCTTCAACTCACCGGCTTGCTTTCCGATAATATCGCCATTTGCTCCTTTCTGAAACCATGTTTTTGATTTATCTCCTAGCCCTGGCGTTTCGGTCTGTTGCAGGAGTTTATATCCTTTCACCTTTCCATCGTTATCAAATCCAACCATAATTGTATATGGGCCACCAAAGCCTTGCGTTGTACTCTTCACAGCTATCCCATATTCTTTCTCATCGAGTGTGTTGGCGCGATACACCTCAAAAATGCACTCTTTACCTTCAAACTCCATTTTCAGCGTGTCAGGCTCTGCAATAGTGATGCTGTCGGCAGAAGAAGCTAGTGCCTCATAAACAGAAGCCATCTTTTTGATTTGCGCTTGTTTTTCGATCTTTTCTTCTGTTATCTTGTTTACTATTGCCAACACTGCACCTGTGAGCACAGCTACTCCAGTGAGGACTATGACCATGTTTTTAAGATTTGATTCTACTTTTTTCATAACTGATTTTGTTTAATGTATTTATACCTTATGCAATTTATCTCCAAATCGTTTTGGTTTGCAATAGCGATTCAATAAAGGAGTAAAAGCATTCATTATAAGAATTGCAAATGACATTCCTTCCGGATATGACCCAAAATTACGAATGACTATCGTAAGTACACCTATACATATGCCATAGATGATTTGTCCCTTATGAGTCATTGGTGATGTTACATAATCTGTTGCCATAAAAATTGCTCCGAGCATTAAACCACCACTGAGAATTACCGTAGTAGGATCTGCATAAATTGGATTAGACGAGTGCATAAATACAGAAAGCACATACGTTGTAGCAATTATGCTCACCGGAATATGCCATGTGATGACCTTTTTTGCCAAAAGATAAATACCGCCAAGAATAAGGGCAAGAGCAGAAATCTCACCAATACACCCCATGCCGTTTATTCCCATCAAAAGATCTAGACTCTTCGGCAGCCCTTCAAGAACATCTGGATTGCCTGATTTAATAGCAAATTTTATCAGAGCCAATGGTGTTTCCCCTGTTTGAGCATCCATATAACTCATAATCTGTCCTGCCTTTGGCCAAGAAGTCATCTGTGCGGGAAATGAGATAAGCAAGAATGCACGTCCCACCAAAGCAGGATTGAAAGGATTGTTACCGATTCCACCAAATGTCATTTTCCCTATTCCAATTGCTACAAGTGCTCCTATGATGATAATCCATATTGGCAGATTTGACGGCAAATTGAAGCCGAGTAGAATACCAGTTATTATTGCCGAGCCATCGGTGATGGTGTTATGTTCACGCTTCAAGATGAACTTTGTTATACTCCACTCAAAAAATATACATGAAATGACACTTGTCGCACACACGATAAAAGCCCCAAGTCCAAAGCAATATAGCGACACTAAAAGAGCTGGAATAAGAGCTATGATGACAGCATACATATTCTTTTGGATATTATCGCTAGAATGTATGTGTGGTGATGATGATATAATAAAATTATTCATATTCTAATCTTATTTATTTTTTAGCTTGCCTTTTTCTTATCTCTGCCATAACCATACCTTTGCCTATGCTGATAGAATCTAACAGCGGACGATGTGCAGGACATGTAAACTGACAACACCCACACGAGATACAACTTACAATATCTTCTTGCTCAAGCCTATCAACATCTGGCTTTTCCTGTTCAGTAATTGAAGATAACAAATAGGGTTCTAATCCCATAGGGCAAGCCGACACGCATTTGCCACAACGGATACATGGTGATTCTTCTATACGAAACACCTCTTTTCCCGAAAGAATAGTCACAGCATTTGTTCCTTTACATACAGGCACATCAAGAGATGCTAAAGCGCGTCCCATCATTGGGCCTCCAGATAACACCTTAACATCACCTTTAGGCAGACCTCCACAAGCCTCAACAAGTATGCTGATAGGCGTTCCAATTCTTGTTAGAAAGTTATTAGGTTGTTGCACTTTTTTGCCTGTAATGGTTGTATAACGCTCCAATAGAGGTTTATTCTTCATTACGGCTTGATATACTGCAAACGTTGTTGCTACGTTTTGTACCACGGCACCAACATCTACTGGAATTGACGGAGGCGCAGGCACTTGTCGATGCGTACATGCATCCACCAACTGCTTTTCTCCTCCTTGTGGATATCTCTTTTTCAGCGGAACAACCTTTATATTTTGATAAGCATATGTCTTCATTTCCAACAAGTCTATAGCTTTTGGCTTGTTTGCTTCGATACCGATATAGGCTTTTTCCACTTTTACGGCTTTCATAAGAATTTTTATTCCTTCTAGTATCTCGTCAGAATGTTCCATCATGAGCCTATAATCGGCTGTAATGTACGGCTCGCATTCCACAGCATTTATTACCACACATTCAGCCTTTGCAGTTGGTGGTGGTGTGAGCTTGATAAAAGTTGGGAAGCCGGCTCCGCCCATACCTGTGATGCCGGCCTTCTTTACGCGATTTACAATTTCTTCAGCCGTAAGTTCCGAATGATCCTCTAAGCGCTCAAGCTTATCACTTCTGTCGATACTTTCTTCCCACTCATCACCTTCGACATCAATAATAATTGCAGGCTTTCGATAACCCGAAGCATCAAAGACATTATCAATTTTTGCAACCTTTCCAGATACAGAAGAATATATGGGAGCTGACACGAATCCTCCGGCTTCTGCCAATAGAGTACCTACTTTTACCATATCACCTTTTTTCACAACGGCAACGGCAGGTGCTCCAATATGTTGAGACAGCGGGAATATAGCCTGACGAGGCAGAGGTGCCTGAATGGTAACTTTCTCTGCTGTTATCTTGTTATCATGTGGATGTACTCCACCTATTTTAAATGTTTTGAGTTTCATCTTTGATTGCTTTTATTGGAAAATTAGCAGTATGTATTGCATTTGTCGGGCACACCTCAACACATTTTTTACAGAGTCGACATTTTTCGGCATCAATATACGAGCAGTTGTTTGCAATTGTAATGGCATCAAACGCACATTCTTTTGCACATAACCCACAACCGATACATGCCACACTGCATGCTTTCTTTGCAACAGGGCCTTTATCCTTGTTCACGCAGTCCACCCAAACGCGACGTCCTTTTATTCCTTTCTTTCTAAGTTCAATAATGTGTCGTGGACAAGCATTCACACATGCGCCACACGCACCACATTTTTCTTCATCCACTTCTGGCAGACCGGTCTGTGGATTTATTATAATGGCGCCGAGGCTACAAGCTCTTGTACAGTCGCCACATCCAAGACAACCATATCCACATGCACTCTCCCCTGCTCCACAAACATTTATGTTTGCGCAGGTCTGTCTGCCGTCATATTGTGCTATCGTAGGGCGATTTTCACAAGTACCATTACAACGGACCACAGCAACCTTTGGCTCTATCATGTCGGCTTTCATCCCAAGGGCATCGGCAATCTTTTGCATGCAGACATTACCTCCTGCAACGCATACAAGCCCTTTAAGACTACCTTCGTCAGCACCCTTTATACAAGCTTTTGCAAAGCCCGAACATCCCGGGAAACCACAACCTCCACAGTTTGCCCCAGGCAATATATCAATAATAGTTTCAAGTCTTTCGTCTTCATTTACTTGAAATCGTTTTGATGCTCCATATAAGACTAATGCTGAGATCAGCCCTATCAATCCAAGTACTACTATTGCAATTATCATAATTAGGAATTAGAATTTTGATTTTAGAATTTAGGAATGATAAAGAACTTAAATTGTTTTTTTATTCTCCCTTTCAGCATATACAATATTAGGTAATATGGCATAAGTGAGATTATGGACATAATGCAAGCCATTGCTTCGTCGCCAGTTATGTGCATTGCAAGAAGCAAAACCACAAGAAGAACAACTAATGGCAATACAAAACCATAAAGCAAGGCCATCTTTCCTATTTTCTCCGTTGTGCATACCACAACATCTTGCCCCACCTCATATTGTCTGTTGTGCAAATTTGTTTTCGTTAGATAGATGTCTATTAGTTTTTCTTTATTCTCATTACTTTGGCAGAAAGAGGAAGCCTTGCACATAGAGCAAGCAGACGTCTGCAACACTTTTACTACAATGTGTTGCCCGTCTATACTTTCTATCACTCCGTCATGCTCAATCATTCTTCACATTATTATCGTGCAAAAATAGTGAAAATAATGGACAAATAAAAATTATGCAGAAAAAGCAAGTACATATTTGAAATTTTTTGATATTAAATTAAAAATTATACAATTTTCATCCTTCGCAAAAACACAGCCTTTCACAAGTCAATTCAAAATCAAACGCATGAAGCCTCAAACTCGTCGCGATGATTCAGCAAACTTATCGCGATGATTCAGTAAACTTATCGCGATGATTTAACAAACTTGTCGCGATAATTCATAGGTAATGAATAGAAGACGACGAGGCTTCGAGCGGAAAACATCTTGATGCAGATGTAAATAAATGAACACATTTTTTTGCATATATTGTGGTCAAATCTTATTTTCCATATTATTATCCATCAATTAAATGTGAAAATATATTAATATATTTTTGGCATTCTCTTCACATTTTACTAATTTCGCAATATGATAAGAGAGTTTGACATAAGAGTTCTGCCAGAGCAGGCAGCCGATGAGGAACGGATAAAAGATTTTCTTGTCAAGGACAAAGGGCTTAACAAAAATGAGATTTGTCGTGTGCGAGTGAAGAAAAAAAGCATCGATGCACGACACAAACAGAT
The DNA here is from genome assembly GCA_045617965.1 of Prevotella sp. Lineage (GTDB taxonomy): Bacteria > Bacteroidota > Bacteroidia > Bacteroidales > Bacteroidaceae > Prevotella. The sequence goes on along the minus strand of JAZLJQ010000069.1, from coordinate 24,993 downwards.
TTTTATCAATCTCAAAACACAGGTCTTTATCAACGAAATGCCACACGATGATGAATATATCCAAACTGAATATAAAGATGTCTCCGACAAGCCACAGGTTGTCATCGTGGGCGCAGGACCGGCAGGCTTATTTGCAGCATTACGCTTGATAGAGCGTGGGAAAAAACCTATCATCATAGAGCGTGGAAAAGATGTTCATGAGCGCAAGAAAGATTTGGCCAACATCACACGTGATCAAAAGGTAAATACAGAAAGCAATTACTGTTTCGGCGAAGGCGGTGCAGGAGCATATAGTGATGGGAAATTATATACAAGAAGCAAAAAACGCGGAAGTGTAGAAAAGATTCTCAATATATTTTGCCAACACGGAGCTGGTACAAACATACTTTCGGATGCCCATCCGCATATCGGCACAGACAAACTGCCGAAGGTGATAGAAAACATCCGAAACACTATTCTAAGATGCGGAGGCGAAGTGCATTTCCAAACAAAGATGACAAACCTCATCATCAAACATGGCGAAGTAATAGGAATCGAAGCTGAAAGGTTAGAGTATGATAAATCCTCTCAAATTCCAAATATCAACTCTCTGTTTTTCTATGGTCCTGTAATTCTTGCCACCGGCCATAGCGCAAGAGATGTTTATAAGACACTTTATGCAGAAAATATTGAAATCGAAGCAAAAGGAATTGCTGTCGGTGTAAGGCTTGAACACTCTGCGGAACTAATAGATAGAATACAGTATCACAGAAAAGAAGGAAGAGGAAAATATTTGCCTACGGCAGAATACTCCTTTGTCACTCGGGTTAAAGATCGGGGTGTATATAGTTTCTGTATGTGTCCAGGTGGATATATTATCCCCGCTGCGACAGATGAAGAACAAATTGTGGTGAACGGCATGAGCCCTTCTGGACGAAATACTCGCTGGAGCAATTCGGGAATGGTGGTTGAAATCAGACCGGAAGATGTGATTTATTCACAAGGCATTACTGACGACAAACTTGTTATGATGCATTGGCAAGAACAGTTGGAAAAACTCTGTTGGCAGCAAGGTAATATGAAACAAACAGCACCGGCACAACGAATGGCCGACTTTGTCAATTCAAGGCTAAGTTATGATTTGCCCCAAACAAGTTACGCCCCCGGACTCATCTCCTCTCCATTACATTTTTGGATGCCAGATATAGTAACAGCACGACTGCGTGAAGCCTTTAAGGAGTTTGGAAGAAAAAGTCATGGATTCCTAACGAACGAAGCCGTAATGATAGGCATAGAAACACGCACATCGTCGCCTGTCCGTATTTTGCGTGACAGCACTACTCTCTCTCACATTCGCTTAAAGGGGCTCTATCCGTGCGGAGAAGGGGCTGGATATGCGGGCGGAATTGTATCAGCCGCAATAGACGGAGAAAAATGCGCCGATGCTGTAGCAGAAACAATTGATAATTGATAATAAATTATGAATTTATGAAAAAGGTATTTTTAATATTTATTTCATCTGTATTTGCGCTTGCAAGTTATGCAGCAAAAGCAGACCCTACTCCTCAAAAGATAAAACAAGCCGATGGCACCACACTAACCATCATCGCTCATGGTGACGAACGGGGATATTACGAAACCACACTTGATGGAGCTTTGTTAATTCAAACAGAGGGAGCATATTATATTGCCCAAATAAAAGATGACGGAAATATCGTTAGTTCCAACGTGCTTGCGCACGACAAAGTTTATAGAAGTAAACAAGAGCAAGAACTTATAGAGGAACAAAACTTTGTGTTGTTTGCAAACCGCTTTGACGCACAAATACGCAACAAGATAAAAAAAGAGCCGGTGCCTTCAGAATATTTCCCTCACATAGGTACCCCTAAAGTACTTGTCGTGTTAGTTGACTTCCAAGACTCCACATTTAAATGGAATAACGAAAAGGCCATCTTTGACAATTATCTCAACGGCAAGACCTTGAATCCAGAATATGCAGACGGAACGCTAGCAGAAAACTATAGTAGCGTAGCTGAATATTTCAACGAAATGAGTTTTGGACAGTTTCGTCCACAATTTGACCTTATTGGACCTATAAGATTGCCACGACCAATCGGCTATTATGGTGAAGGGAATGATAATGTCAGTATTCTTGTTAAAGATGCCTTAAGTCTAATTAAAGATAGTGTCAGTTTCAAGCAATACGATTTAAATGATGATGGTTATATAGACTTGTTATATTTCATTTGTGCTAGTTATAGCCAGAGTTCAAACACTTCAATTACAAATTTGATATGGCCAAAGGTGACAACAAGTATTCAAGAAACAGGGCAAGGGTTGAGAACACAAACAATAGGTCTTAGTTGTGAACTTATTCGAAAGCCGACTTCATATCCTACTCCACATTGTGCGGGGATAGGCTTGTTCTGTCATGAGTTTTCACACACGTTAGGAATGCCCGACCTATATTCAACATCAACAACTGCGCAAATGCTCAACCAGACATACGAATATTGGGATTTGATGGATGGTGGTGAATACACAAAAAATGGCCTTTATCCAAACGCATATTCAGCATGGGAGCGTGAAAGTTTTGGCTGGATGACAATAGAAAACCTCTCAGAGCCTAATGACATTGAACTGATTCCACTTTCCGAAGAAGGGGGCAAAGCGTATCGCATCTATCCCGAAGGCACAAACGAAGGAAATCATTATTATATAATTGAGAATGTGCAGCAAACAGGGTGCAACTCTAGCATACTAGGACATGGGCTTCTTGTATATGATATCACATACGAAGGATTCAGTATGGCACCTAATAATAAGTATAAAGATGTCACTATAGACGGAAAGAGGTTTTTCAAGAGCCAATCTAGTATGACATTAGTTCCTGCCGATGGTTTCATACCTATATCTTATCAGCGAAACAATCCTATTTATAATGGCGATTCCCTAATTATATTTGATGCCACCGAATATATGAACCATCATGCCGGAGACACCTACCCCGGAATAAATGCTATTGATAGTGTCATTACAGAATGTGTAGATGTGATGTATGATGTTTCAAACAGAAAATATTATTACACTACAAAAACAGGCTATCAAGGAAAACCTATTACAGATATTCGCGAGGAGAACGGCATCATATACTTAAAATATGACGGTGGTGCACAATCTGGTATTCAAAATATACAGTCGAAACTAGATTTAAATAATGAAGAATATAATATTATGGGGCAACGTATTAGAAAGGGGGAAATGCGCCCGGCTATAATTATTCGCAACGGAAAGAAATATGTATCCCATTAAAGAGGAAATAGAAAAGATAAAAAAAAGTCTTCCTGCTGATGTTGCTTTGGTTGCCGTAAGTAAATACCATTCTTGTCAGGCAATATTTGAGGCATACGATGCAGGTCAGAGAGTGTTTGGAGAAAGTCATGCTCAAGAACTAGCAAAAAAGGCTGAAGCACTCCCAACCGACATTCAATGGCACTTTATCGGGCATCTGCAAAGAAATAAAGTGCGTATAGTTGTGCCTGTCGTATCTTTGATTGAATCCGTAGATTCTGTTCGCTTGATGCGGGAAATCAATAAAGAAGGCGAACGATGCCTTAAAACTATTAACATCCTTTTGGAAATTCATATAGCCAAAGAAGAATCAAAAAGTGGGTTCAGTATGGCCGAATGTAGAGAAATGCTAGCTGCAAAAGAATGGAAAGATATGAAGAACATCCGTATCTGTGGTGTAATGGCAATTGCAACAAATACAGATGATGAAGAACAAATCTGTGAGGAATTTATGCAAGCATCACAATTTTTTGACGAAATTAAAAAAGAATACTTTGCCGATGCTTCTTATTTCAAAGAAAAAAGCTGGGGCATGAGTGATGACTATCTTATCGCTACAAAATGCCACAGCTCTATGGTAAGAATCGGAACAAAGATTTTTGGTCCTCGCCAGTATTAGCAACCGTTATTCTTCTAAGTCTTCAGGTTCTACTATTTCAGCCAATTCCGCACTTTCTTCTTGACGGATGGTTTTAGATTTAAAATTCTCGCTTTCAACAGTAGTATATTCAAGCACATCGAAAAATTTCGTTTCAGTTACTGAAGCTATCGTGTAGTCAACAATGCTACCCTTCATGATTTCTTCTGTATTCTTGTTAGCGTCTTGAAAAGAAGAAGCTTGCACCAAATAGTATATTGCGGTAAGCTTTTCCTTTTCTGTTTTTTCATCTAATGTGATAAGGTTAATTTTTACCTTATAGAACTTGTCTGCACTCTCATCATCAGAAAATGCCACTTCCTTAAAATTTGCAATCTTCAACGCCAGTACATTCACACCACCGTTTGAATATGCACTTGCTTCCGAGATAACTCGTTTTTCAGCCTCACCAAATGAAAGAGCATCAATAACGAAATCCACCTTTTCGGTTTTCATCAAACCCTCTTCCACCATTTTTTCGTAACTCACTTTTGCCTCAAACCATGTAGAGGCCTTACATCTCATTGTCATAATATCTTTTTATTTTTATCTTTAATTTTGGAATGCGAAATTACTAAAATCTATTGTCATTTTTGCGAAAAATAACTATTTTTGCACAAATAGAAAAATTTTTATGACTATGCTAAATAACAAAGACAAAAGGCTTATTGCAAAAAAGGGGATTAGTGAAAATCATATAGAACAACAACTAAAAGATTTTCGCACCGGTTTTCCATTTCTAAAAATAGATGCTCCTGCAAGTATTGAGAATGGTGGCGTCAAGAAGCCTTCACAAAGTGAGCAAGAACATTATATCAAAGCATGGGAGAAATACATTGCTGGCGGAAAAGAAATTGTTAAATTCGTGCCTGCATCAGGTGCTGCTTCAAGGATGTTCAAAGATATGTTCTCGTTCCTTGATGCTAAGTATGACAATCCAGAAACCGAGTTCGAAAAAACTTTTTTTACCAATATCCACCAGTTTGCATTCTTTGAGGTACTGAATACAATAGCCGATATTGATAAACTTCTACAGAACGGACAGTACAAGGATATTTGTGCAAACATGTTGGAAAAAGAAGGACTTAACTATGGCAATCTACCAAAAGGGATGTTGTTGTTCCATTCTTATACAGACGGAGCTCGCACCCCGATGGAGGAGCATTTGGTTGAAGGTGCTTTGTATGCCAATAGTGGCAAAAAAGTAAAAATTCACTTTACAGTCAGTGCAGAGCATCTAGATTACTTTATGAATAAGGTAGAAGAAAAACTGCCTTACTTTGAACAGAAGTATGGAGTAAAATACGATATCACTTTCTCTGAACAGAAACCTAGTACCGATACCATTGCCGCGACTTCTAACAACGAACCATTCCGCGACGAACAAGGTAATCTCGTATTCCGCCCAGGCGGCCATGGTGCATTGATAGAGAATTTGAACGATATTGATGCCGACATTATTTTCATCAAGAATATTGATAACGTTGTCCCTGATAGGCTAAAAGGTGAAACGGTCAAATACAAGAAGCTTTTGGCAGGAATGCTCGTCAGCTTGCAACAGAAATCTTTTGAGTATTTGAAAGCTCTTGACTCTGGAGCCGATGAGATGAAGATAAAGGAGATTGCCGAATTTCTAGAAAAGCAACTATGTTGCCATCCAGCTAAGAGACAAAAAATAGATGCAGACTATTTGAAGCATAAGCTTAACCGCCCTATGCGTATCTGCGGCATGGTGAAGAATGTTGGTGAGCCAGGTGGTGGCCCATTCCTCGCCTACAATCGAGATGGTAGCATATCGTTGCAGATACTTGAAAGCAACCAGATTGACAAGAGCAACGCAGAATATATGCGTATGTTCAAGGAAGGAACTCATTTCAATCCTGTAGATTTAGTGTGTGCTGTTAAAAATTACAAAGGCGAACATTTTACCTTGCCTGATTATGTAGATAAGTCCACAGGGTTTATTTCTTCAAAGAGCAAAAACGGAAAAGAGCTGAAAGCACTTGAGTTGCCGGGGTTGTGGAATGGTGCGATGAGTGATTGGAATACGATTTTCGTTGAGGTTCCTCTCATCACATTTAATCCCGTCAAGACTGTTAACGACTTACTACGTAAAGAGCACCAATAAGATATATTTTTTGTCATGATAAGCCCTAATCTAGAAAAGATACTACAACTCGCTCATCCATATCTTGGAAACTTGAATGAGGAAGATGTTGCGCTCATAGCACAAGGTCTTTCTCGTATTGATGAGTTGTATTCAAAAGGCGAAATCATTGATAATGACAATTATCGTAATCTACTCTTGTCATATGCTGGCGACATAAGGACCATTATTGTTAAGGCCGCAAGCGTTCTTGAAGTATTATCTAAAGGCGAAAATAAAGATGCTGCCCGCGAAGCTGCATATCTCTATGCTCCACTAGTACATCAATTAGGGCTTTACAATCTCAAGCGTGAACTTGAAGACTACTCTATAAAATATCTTGAGCCCGATGCTTACAATCATATCAAGGAGAAACTTCACGAAAGCAAAAAGAGCCGCGATGCTTATATATGTGAATTCGTTCAGCCTATTGAGAAAGCGTTGATGGATGTTGGGCTTCGGTTCAGAATAAAAGCTCGTACGAAGAGCATTCATTCTATTTGGCAGAAAATGAAGAAGCAACATGTCGGTGTAGATGGCATTTATGATCTTTTTGCCATTCGCATCATCATTGATGCTCCACTAGCTCGCGAAAAGATGACATGTTGGCAAGCATATTCCATTGTCACCGATATGTATCAACCAAATACAAAACGCTTGCGCGATTGGTTGAGTATGCCGAAGAGTAATGGATACGAAAGTCTTCACATCACGGTTCTTGGTCCTAAGAAGCGTTGGGTTGAGGTACAGATACGTACAGAGAGGATGGACGATGTTGCCGAGAACGGAATAGCATCACATTGGAGTTATAAGGGTTTACATGGAAATTCTGCAAATGATAATAATGTTTATGTTTTTACCCCCAAAGGAGATTTGCTGAAATTTCCTGCCGAAAGTACATTACTTGATTTTGCATTTCGCATTCATTCCAATATTGGTAGTCATTGTACCGGAGGCATTGTCAACGGAAAGAATGTCACAATCCGATACCAACTTCATAGTGGAGATTGTGTTGAAATTATTACCAGCAATAATCAGACTCCAAAGCATGATTGGCTGAAGATTGCTCGTACTGCGCATGCAAAAAGTAAAATCCGTCAGGTGCTTAATGAGTTAGAGACTAAGGCGAGTGCTTTTGCAAAAGAACTTATCTTGCGCCGTTTCCGAAACAGAAAGATTGAGTTAGAAGAGCCACTTTTTGCAAAGCTGATAAAGAAACTCGGATATAAAGAAACCTCAAGATTCTACCGCGATGTTTCAGACGAGATTCTTGACATCAATAATATTATTGAAGATTATCTCGCATTACAACAGCCAGAACAGAAAGAGGCATCCGTTGTCAGTGCATCTACATTCCAGTTAAACAAATCAAAATTTGGCACTACAATCAACAATGATGAACTTGTTATAGATCGTAACCTTACAGGCATCGACTATCAACTTGCCAAATGTTGCAAACCTATTTATGGAGATGACATTTTCGCCTTTGTCACAGCAAGTGGTGGCATCAAAATTCACAGGAAAGATTGTCCTAATGCTAAAGATATGCATCAACGCTTTGGCTATCGCATTCTCAAAGCTAGATGGAGCGGCAAGGGCACATCGCAATATAGTATTGTTATTCGCGTCATAGGTCATGATGATATTGGCATTGTGAACAATCTCACAAGTATCATTTCCGGAGAGGAGAAGATGATGCTACGCTCAATAAATATAGATAGCGACGATGGTCTTTTCCGTGGAAATCTTGAAGTGATAGTTGAAGACATTTCACGCCTAGAGACTCTTCTTCGCAAAATTCGCAATGTAAAAGGTATAAAGCAAGTCGAAAGAATCTAAAGGTCACAAATAATTTGAGAATTGATAATTTATTATTAATAGAATTTCTCCTTAATCCTAATAAATATTTATATTTATATAAACTAAGAAATATAAACAATAAAAAAGGTCGCACTTTTAATACACGACCTTTTTATGTTTAATTTTATTATTATGATTAGAAGAACATATAACGATTGTCTTTTATCTTAGCTTTGAGATAGAGTTCATTCATATATTGACCTGCTGCTTGCATAGCTTTTTGTTTAACAGCATTTGACTCCTGCTTTGCATCAAACTTGGCAACGTTCTTCTTTTTGTCAACAACCTTGAAAAAATAGACACCACTCATTCCCTTTACAGCATGAGATGAGAACTTACCCTTTTCTGTGCCTGCGATTGCACCAGAGAGAGCTGGCTCTGCCCCACCTGTTGCTGCAACGAAAGTAGGAGCGTTGAATGTCACCTGAGAAAGATTGCTGATTTGTGCACCAGCCTTCTTTGCAGAAGCTATATCTTTTACACTCTTTGCTTTTTCCATAAGCATCTCTGCCTTTTTGTCGGCAACTGCCGATACGCGAAGCATTTCTTTTACATCTTCGAAATCACGATAACCAGCTTTATGGACCTTTGTCAATGCGCAAACGAGGAGATTGTCATTGTTGCCACATTCATACAAAGGTGAGATATCGCCTTCGCTTGCTTCGAACACCCACTTCAAAGTCTCGCGTGTAGCCTTGAGGTTTGCAACATAATGAATAGCTGTATTTATATCAGTTTGGTCTTTCATTCTATATCCAAACTTTTGTGCATTTTTCTTCAAATCTTCAAGATTTTTACTTGAACTTACCATTTGTGAGAAGTCATTGAATGCTGCGGTATAAGTATCCTTTGAGAAATCATAAATGCGCTTGATTACTACTGCATCATATTTTGTTATGAAATTTTTTTTGTCAAGCACTTGAATTATAATATTTCCACTTGCCATTTCAACATTCTTTATCTCGTTTACACCAAGCGTATTTACAGCCATCAAATAAGACTTTGTATCTTTGTCGATTGACGGAACATTTTCGTATTGTACTGTTGTCAACCATTGTTCTTCGCCTGTTTGATTGTATTTCTTTGCAAGCTCTTCAAAGTTTGCTCCAGTATTTAGGGCCTTTGTTATTGAGTCTGCCTTTGTTCTAACATCATCAAGCGTAGCACCTACAACTTGAATAGCACGGAACTTTATTGAGTCTGCCATTTGTGATTGTGACAAAACTTTTACAAAGTTTATTGTATTATCATTGGTATTTTCAAAAGGCACCTCGCCTTCGCCAGCCTTAATCTTTTCAAGTATATCCTGTGGATATATCTTTTCGCTTACAGGAATACCTATATAAGGTATAGTTGAATTAGATTTGCGTACAGCTTCAGTAGGGTCGCCACCTGCTAGCACAAATTTTGCTATCGAATCGATTTCTTCTTTGATGGCTTTACGATCAGCATCAGAAGCTTTCACTTGGTAGGCAACGTATTTGATGTCACGTGTTTCGACAGGAAGCTTTATCATGGATGTTTCCTTGAGCTCATCATATTTTTTCTTAATGTCCTCGTCAGTAACATTCACTTTATCTTCTGAAATTGAAGAATAAGGAAACGCTGCCAATTGTACAGTACTTTCAATGTTATTGTCGTTGAAACTTGCCTTTTCAGAGATAGGGTTTGAAAGGAAACAATGTGCCAAGAGACTTTGATATTTTTGAGCCAACAATTGTGAACGTAGAGTTTTTTCAATGAAACTCCAATACTTGTAAATCTTGTCATATTGTTCTGTCATTTGAGGATTTGCACTACGATCCATCTTTTTATATTGTGACAAGAATTTTTGCAATTCTGCATAATCGAAACGTCCTGTTTGACGATTTACGAATGGTGTCTGCATGAGCAATTGGTTATCGCCTTTGCTTATGATATTCAGTAATTCTTCGTTGGTTACTGTAAGTCCTAGTTCTTGTGCTTCTTCGCTGATGAGTTGATTTTGAAGATAGGTGTTCCACACTTGATCTTTGATTTGTGTAAGTTCATCATCCGATAGATTTTCTCTACCTTGTGTCATCTTCAACACTTCTGAATACTCATCGATCATTGATTGATAATCTTGCACCGAGAGCTTTTTGCCATTAACATCAGCTACTTGCTGACGTGTTTGATTCTTTGTAGATTCGCATGAGCGGAAAGCCTCTTCTGCAACGAATGCAAATAGTGCCAAACCGATAACGAGAACGAGCAAAGCACCATGTTTTCTAATTTTTCCTAATGCTGCCATAACTAATATTTATTTTTTGTTTATGTTCAATTTTACAAAATCGTTTGCAAAGTTAGTGCAAGGCGAGTGAAAAACAAAATAATTTATTATTTTTAGATAAATAAGAAAAAAACGAAGTTGTAATTTTGTTTTTTAAATATAGATTTAATAAAAAAAGATACATAATAATATTGTTGTAGGAATTGTTTCTTAAAAATATTAATCTTTCATTCCTCAAAAGGTGTTCGTACTAGGTAATCTCGGAATCTTAATTATTTATTTCTGACTTTTCACACGTAACATACCATTTTCCAAGTTTTGGATTGATTGAAAAATATCCGATAAAATCATCACTATTATAAATATCTATAGATTTAAAATGCACAGAATCGTGCATATCATCAGACATTATCTTCTCATACAACAATAATGCGATATAACCCATTGTCCTACGCAGATTTAGCTCAACACAAGGATGAACCATAAGAGTTTTATCATGCTCAACAATCATCATATCTACGCCAAAAGGTGTGTCAATATTAAGAGCCTGAAAATTCTCATCACACCAAGTGATGATATGATGCTTTATTTGTTCCAATATATCCTCTTCTATGTAGCGAGAAAGAAGCTTTATCTTATATTCTTCCGAGCAAATAATATTATCCATATATGTTGTAGCTTGATTACGGAACAGAGATAATCCTAGATAGGATGTCTTGTGATTGTTCCAAGAAAATTCCATAGCAAAATCCTTTACCTTATTATAATATGGTTCTACTAGTATTCCTCCCTGTTGCTGAATAATATTTTTACCCCAATTTACATCATTTTCAGAAGTGACTAATCGCACACCACGACCGGAACTGCTCCATGGTGATTTTATTACAAATCCAGACAGATTATCAAGCGAACATCTCTGCAATTCAACAAAAAACCGAGTCTCCCCTATCGTTTGCCTTATTTGCCTTAACTCACGAAGTAAAGAAGTAAAACTATGACGATGTGACAAGGAACGTAGAATGTCTATATCTTCATCGTTTGGCATGAGAGCCCTACTATAACCTTGTTTTAGAAGCCATTGTTTTGTAAAATAATCCCATCCCCAAGGAGATATGTTTGATTTATCTTTTACGTTTTCATTCCACAGATTGGCAATATCGCCTAGTTTTAGATACATATCAAATGTAAAGGCGGGTGGCGTAAAAGGCTGTTTGCCAAAAGCGAGAGCCATGTCATGCCATGGATTGAAAATACAGAGGCTCATTATATTATATAATTGATAAATATTTTGTTTGTGTCATTTATTACTGTTAGCATTATTACTCTATCAACCCCGTATTTGATTGCGAGGATAAGCATCAAAGAACGGAAGTCTTTGATATGATATAATTAAGGCATCATCATTAGGTTTAATTAATTTTCTTAATGCAAATGTAGTCAAAAAAACGAGAAAAAAATGTATTTCTGTTGTTGTATTTTATGTTTTTTTCTATCTTTGTGCGTGAAATAAGTACGATGTATTGTACATAATTGCAAATAAACAAACTAAATAAGAAAATCAAAATTTGACAGATACAAAACTTACAACCACAAAAATCATTAAATCAAATATAAAGAAAAATGGCTAAAGAAAAGAAATTCATTACTTGTGATGGTAACGAAGCTGCTGCTCATATCAGTTATATGTTCAGCGAGATGGCTGCCATCTACCCTATCACTCCGTCATCACCGATGGCAGAGCATGTTGACGAATGGGCTGCGCGTGGCCGTAAAAATCTTTGGGGGCAGACAGTGAGTGTTCAGGAAATGCAGTCTGAGGCTGGAGCAGCTGGTGCTGTTCATGGTTCGTTGCAAGCTGGTGCACTAACAACAACATTTACTGCATCACAGGGGTTGTTGCTGATGATTCCGAATATGTACAAAATTGCAGGCGAGTTACTCCCTTGTGTCTTTGATGTTTCTGCACGTTCTTTGGCATCGCACTCGCTCAACATCTTTGGTGACCACCAAGATGTGATGGCATGTCGTCAGACGGGTTTTGCAATGCTTTGCGAAGGTTCTGTACAGGAGGTTATGGATCTTACGGCTGTTGCTCATTTAGCAGCATTGAAATGTTCAGTACCATTTATCAACTTTTTTGACGGTTTTCGTACATCTCATGAGTATCATAAGATAGAGCGTCTTGACAATGAAGACATCTTGCCACTGGTTGATGAAGCAGACATAAAGCGTTTTCGCGATCGTGCTCTAACTCCAGAGCGTCCTGTTACTCGCGGTACAAACGAAAATCCTGAAACATTCTTCACACACCGTGAGGCTTCTAATAAATATTATGATGCCGTGCCGGAGGCAGTAGAGGAGTTGATGGGTAAGATTTCAAAGGTTTGTGGTCGCGAATATCATCTCTTCTCTTATTATGGGGCAGAGGATGCAGATAAGATTATCATTCTTATGGGTTCTGCTACAGAGGCTGCTCGTGAGGCTATCGACTATTTGAATGCCAATGGTAAGAAGGTGGGAATGGTCAGTGTTCATCTCTTCCGTCCTTTCTCTGTAAAGCATCTTTTGGCAGCAGTACCAAAGACGGTGAAGCGTATTGCTGTGCTTGACCGCACGAAGGAGCCTGGTGCAGACTCTGAGCCATTATATCTTGACATCAAGAATGCATATTATAATGTTGAAAATCGTCCTGAGATTGTCGGTGGTCGTTATGGTCTCGGTTCTTATGACACTACTCCTGCGCAGATTATCGCTGTATTCAACAATCTTGAATTGCCACAACCTAAAGATCATTTCACACTTGGTATTGAAGACGACGTTACTTTCACTTCACTTCCAAAGGTTGAAGAGATGGCTCTTGGTGGGACAGGTATGTTTGAGGCAAAATTCTATGGTCTTGGCGCAGACGGAACAGTTGGTGCCAATAAAAATAGTGTAAAGATTATTGGTGATAATACAGACAAGTATTGTCAAGCTTATTTCTCTTATGATTCAAAGAAGTCAGGTGGTTTCACATGTTCTCATCTTCGTTTTGGCGACACTCCTATCCGCTCAACATATTTGGTAAACACACCTAACTTTGTAGCTTGTCACGTTCAGGCCTATTTGAATATGTATGATGTCACACGTGGCATTCAGAAAAATGGCACATTCCTTTTGAATACCGTATTTGAAGGTAACGAATTGGTGAATTTCATTCCAAACAAAGTAAAACGTGTCTTTGCTGAGAAAAACATAAAAGTTTACTATATCAACGCCACAAAGATTGCACAGGAGATAGGTCTAGGCAATCGTACGAACACTATTCTTCAGAGTGCATTTTTCCGCATCACAGGTGTAATTCCTGTAGATTTAGCAGTAGAGCAGATGAAGAAGTTTATCGTAAAATCATATGGCAACAAAGGTGAAGATGTTGTAAACAAGAATTATGCTGCTGTTGATCGTGGTGGAGAGTATAAGGAACTCGTTGTTGATCCTACTTGGGCGTCACTTGCTGACGATGTAAAACACGAAAACAATGATCCTAAGTTTATCAAGGAGCTTGTACGCCCTATGAATGCTCAGAATGGTGATTTGTTAAAAGTTTCTGATTTTGTGAACAACGACACTATTGATGGCTCATGGATGGTAGGTACAGCTGCATACGAAAAACGTGGTGTAGGTGCTTTTGTTCCAGTTTGGGATATTGATAATTGTATTCAATGTAATAAGTGTGCATATGTTTGTCCTCATGCTTGTATCCGTCCATTTGTTCTTGACGAAGAAGAGGTAAAGGATTTTGAAGGAAAGACTATAGAGATGAAGGCTCCTGCAGCTTTGAAGGGCATGCATTTCACTATTGGCATAAGTGCTCTTGACTGTCTTGCTTGTGGTAACTGTGCAGATGTTTGTCCTGGTAATCCTAAGACGGGCAAAGCTTTGAAGATGGTGTCATATACAGGTGCTAACGAAGACGACAAGAATTGGAATTACTTAGTAAATAAAGTACATACAAAGCAGGATCTTATTGACATCAAGCAGAGTCCAAAGAACTCACAGTTCGCAACTCCTTTGTTTGAATTCTCTGGTGCTTGTTCAGGTTGTGGTGAAACTCCATATGTAAAGTTGATTTCTCAGCTCTTTGGTGATCGTCAAATGGTGGCAAATGCAACAGGATGTTCATCTATCTATTCTGCCGCTGTGCCTTCTACTCCATATTGTAAGAACGAAAAGGGACAGGGTCCTGTATTCAACAATTCGTTGTTTGAAGACTTCTGCGAGTTTGGCCTTGGTATGGCTCTTGGCTGCAAGAAGATGAAAGAGCGCATCACTGTATTGCTTAACGAAATGATTGCTTCAGACAAGGCTTCCGCAGAATATAAGGCTGCTGCTCAACAGTGGATTGAGTCAAAGGAAGATGCAGATGCTTCAAAGGTTGCAGCTGCGAAGCTCAAGCCACTCATTGCAGAAAGTGCAGCAAAGGGTTGTCCTATATGTAAAGAATTGCAGACATTAGACCATTATCTTGTAAAACGTTCGAATTGGATTATTGGTGGTGATGGTGCAAGTTACGATATCGGTTATGGTGGTTTGGATCATGTTATTGCAAGTGGTGAAGATGTAAACATTCTCGTTCTTGATACAGAAGTTTATTCCAACACCGGTGGTCAGTCATCAAAGGCAACTCCTCTTGGTGCTATTGCACAATTTGCCGCCCAAGGCAAACGCATTCGTAAGAAAGACCTCGGTATGATTGCCACTACTTATGGTTACGTCTATGTTGCTCAGATTGCTATGGGTGCCGACAATGCTCAAACACTAAAGGCTATCCGTGAAGCTGAAGCTTATCATGGTCCATCTATTGTCATTGCTTACGCTCCATGTATCAATCATGGATTGAAGATTAAGGGTGGCATGGGACGTAGTCAAGAAGAGGAGCGTCGTGCAGTAGAATGTGGTTACTGGCATCTTTGGAGATTCAACCCAGAGTTAGCAGAGCAGGGCAAGAATCCATTCTCTCTTGATTCAAAAGAGCCTGATTGGAGTAAGTTCCAAGACTTCCTCATGGGCGAGGTGCGCTATTTGTCTTTGAAGAAGGCAAAGCCAGAGGAGGCAGACGAGCTCTTCAAGGAAGCAGAGCGTATGGCTCATCTGCGCTATAACTCTTACGTGCGCAAAGCAAGTGAGGATTGGAGTGCTGATGTTGCATTGTAATCTTAAGCAGTAGATATGAAATAAATAAGGTGGAGACTCATTTTGAGTATTTCCACCTTATTTACTATATGTAGATGTTTCATAGTTTAGGTTCAAAAATTGAAGTGTAAAAAAAATTGCTTCAATCTTGCTACTTAATTTCACTTTCTCTTTCTTCTACTCTCTCATTCATCCGTTAACTTTATTTATTATGGAAAAACACAAATTAAAACGCTAGAGAGCAACGTAGAAACAAGTATTCAACATTGCGAAAGTACGACAAATACGACAAATATTTTATCTCACGAAATTTTGGCAAGATTTAACATTACTCATTCATTTATTTTTCATAAATTTGTACTGAAAAAAATCATATATTGTAATTATGAACACTATTGGCGAGAAGACTCTTATTTCGGGAGGAGAATACAACACTCAACTGCTGTATTTTACTTGCTCTTCGTTGAGCAGTGATGATGAGTGGCTTTTTATGATGTCCGACCGCAGTGGCTCACCAAATGTTTTTGCCCGCCATTTGAAGAGCGGCGAAGAGCGACAGCTCACACGCAACGAGAACGGAACATTGAAGAGTTATGTCTATTTCGATTGCACTCCTCACATCGGTCTTGGTAAAGCTTCCGTATGTCTCGACCCTCATCAAAAGATTGTGTATTACATTCAGGATGATAAGATATATAAGGTAGGTCTAGATGGGCTTCCTCAATATCTTGCAGACATACCCCACAACCGTGTTACTGCATTCACTCATGTCAGCAATGACGGCACGAAGCTGTGTGTGCCTATGACAGATGCCCGGGCTTTGGATTATAACCCCGAGACGGAAGGTAGTGGGCTGGATCGTCGCCCGGTTTATAATATCGACGGCCGTGTACAGAGAGAGAATCTCAGCAGTTATCTGTGTATCTATGACACTGCTACAGGAGCACTCCTTTACGAGAAGCGAATCCCGAAATGTTGGATCACTCATGTTCAGTTCAACCCTGTAAACCCTGAGATAATAATGTTCAATCATGAATGGGCGGAGCAGGATTGTGGTATTCGTCGCATTTGGATTTACGACCATGCTAAAGATGTCTATACAAACATCCGCAAGGTGGGTGCCGAAGATTGGGTGTGTCATGAGATGTGGAGTGATGATGGGAGTGTTATTATTTATCACGGAGGTTATGCCAATGGTTTGGCTATGGTTGGACGTTATGAAATGCAGACATCAAAGATGACAGAAATCAGTCTGCCTGCCGATTATAATGCTTATGGCCATTTCACGATGGACCATCAGCAGGTACTTTGTTGCGATGGTTATTTCAAGTTTCCTGAAGATGTAAAGAAGGTGCGTGAAAATAGTACTGATAATGGTCCTGATCCGCATAAGAAAGATGGTGAATATATCTCACGTGTTGTTCCCGATTGGGAGGGCAGAACGTTGAAGTGGATTCCGCTTTGCAAGCACAATAGTGACTGGCTCGGCCAGGATGCTCACCCCCACCCTATTTATAGCCATAATGGCGACCGCATATTCTTCAATTCGCGTGAAGATGAGTATGTTCATATTTTCTCCATTGGTGTAAAATGATTGTCAATTATAAAAGATTATCATGAAAGCAATAATCCGATTCTTCTATTGTCTCTATCAGATTTGCATTGCCATACCTTTGATGTTGCTAGCTACGATGCTGACAGCTCTCACGACCATCATCGGCTGTTCGTTTGGCAACGGTGACTTTTGGAGTTATTACCCACCTGCATTATGGTCTCGTTTTTGTTGTTGGGTGTTGTTTCTTCCCGTCGAGGTAGATGGCAAAGAACATTTGTCGAAGGGGCGGTCATACATATTTGTTGCCAACCATCAGGGTGTGTTTGACATTTGGATGCTGTATGGCTTTCTTGGTAGGAACTTCAAATGGATGATGAAGAAAGAATTGCGCAAGATTCCTCTTGTTGGCAAGGCTTGTGAAAAGGCGAATCATCTCTTTATTGAGCGTGGCAATACGATAGAGACAACGAAAACTCTTGATTGTGCGCGTAAGATATTGCGTAGTGGTATGTCGCTTTGCGTTTTTCCAGAGGGTACGAGGACAAAAACCGGGAAGATGGGGCATTTCAAACGTGGTGCTTATATATTGGCAAAAGACATTGAATTACCTATTGTTCCTATCACTATCAATGGTTCATATGATGTGCTTCCTACGACGAAAGGCATTTCGCTTGTCAGGTGGCACCGTTTGAATATTACCATTCACGAGCCTATTGAATATGATGAAGGTCAAGAAATGAAAGACCTTATCGAAGAAAGTCGTCGCGTCATTGAGTCAGGGTTGTTGCATGAGAGGGAATCAAAAGCCTAGAGATAGGCTTAATTTCTTTAATCTCTAAGCTCACTGACTTTATAAGCCAACTTTGGGCGAAAAAAACAAGATTTTTTGTCTTATTTTTCTATTGATGTCAGGCCACTACAGCCGTCAAATGTCCCTTCTCCAATACTTGTCACCATATTTGGTATTGTTATTGATGTCTAGGCGCTACATGATTATTCTCTTTCCTCCTTTTTATGAAAGATGTTTATCTTGCTAGAGTGTGGGAAGACGACCAAGTAGGCGCTGTCCAAGGCTTTTGTGTTCACCCTTCGTATGGTGATTGACAGCGATATAAATGTATTAATTGCGAATGGAAGTTTGTATATTTGAGGAAATATATTACTTTTGCATCCGCAAAAATTTCTAGTAAGTAAAGAAATTTTTTTTAAAAGAATGAAGCTATCTGTCATCATAGTTAATTACAATGTAAAATACTACCTTGAGCAGTGTCTATATACTGTGATGAAAGCCACCCATGGAATCAAGTGTGAGATTATCGTATTTGACAATCATTCTTCTGATGGCTCAATTGAATATCTCAAGAATCGTTATCCTATAGTTAAGTTTATCTGTTCATATCATAATGTGGGCTTTGCCAAGGGTAACAATGCCGCCATCCGTCAATCCACAGGCGAATATATTCTATTGCTCAATCC
Organism: Prevotella sp.; assembly: GCA_045617965.1. Taxonomy (GTDB): domain Bacteria; phylum Bacteroidota; class Bacteroidia; order Bacteroidales; family Bacteroidaceae; genus Prevotella. The sequence goes on along the minus strand of JAZLJQ010000069.1, from coordinate 6,566 downwards.
CGACACATTCGTTGGTGAAGATGTGCTAAAAAATGCCATTGAATTTATGGACTCGAATCCGAAAGTGGGCGGAGTCGGTGTCCGCATGCGTACTTCTAATGGACAAATGGCTCCAGAATCGCGTCGCGCAATACCTACAATAATTACCTCATTCCTAAAAATGATTGGCAAGGACAAGCGTTACTATATGCGTCATCTACCTATTGATAAACCTTGTCGTATTGAAGTCATCAGCGGTGCTTTTTGTATGTTGCGTCGCAAAGCACTTGAGGAAATCGGGTTGCTAGATCCTTCATATTTTATGTATGGTGAAGATATAGACCTTTCTTATCGGCTGATAAAGAAAGGCTATGAAAATTGGTATCTTCCACTTGACATACTCCATTACAAAGGCGAAAGTACACAGAAGACGAGTTTCCGCTACGTGCATGTCTTTTATAAAGCCATGTTAATTTTCTTCCGCAAATACTATGGACATTTAAGTTTTATTTTCACGTTGCCCATCAGCCTTTCCATTTTCTTTAAGGCTATACTTGCATTCATCTCCATACAGTGTGGACATGTACGCAAGCAACTAGGTCTTTTGCCTATTATACGCGAAGAGGCTGAATACATCTTTATCGGCTCAAAGCGGATGATAGATACTTGCTCACACATTGCTGCATCGCATGGCCTTCATTATGGCTATATTGAAGGTAATGATTGTACCCTACCCCGTGGACACCACGAACATCCCGAATTGATAAATCAAGGTACACGTACTTATGTGATATATGACACAAGTTCATATTCTTATTCACATATATTGAAGATAATGAAAGAAAATCCTGAGCAGAAAGTTCTGCTTGGTACTTACAGCAACAAGTCAGACATTATCCTCACTCAAGAAGACATATTTTTTTAAGGTAACTTCAAATCTTCACATTCATCTTCATAAAAAAAGATTAATGTTGATTTGTCAATTGTTTTTACTATCAAAATAACACATAGTATTTTGTCCAAACCTTATCATTAGTGCAAATTTGGTGGCGGCTTAAGAAACAATTGACGATTATTTTCTATTCGCCTTACTCAAATTTTCAACTTTTGTGCAAATTTGGTGGCGGCTCAAGAAACAATTGACGATTATTTTCTATTCGCCTTACTCAAATTTTCGCGTGAACGTAGTATTTGACGGCGAGCAAGACTATCGTGGCGCGTCATAACAGACTTCGGACGTGCTTGTGGTGCAGAATGTGGCATAATAACTGTGACTGCAGAATCATTTGCAGCATCTTTTGCTGGCGGAGAAGCTGGTTCCGCCATAACATCACCCGAAGGGACAACACCTTTTGCTGTTACCACCCTATAGTTCGTCATATATTCATCACTACGAAAGCTAATTCCTTCAAGTTGTCTTTCTGGAGTAAAAAGCCGTGAATAGCAATTAGAATAAAACTCATGCGAATGCTGATCCCAAAATAGCTCTTCGGAGTGAAACACAAGCCCCGCATTATTCCTAATGGTGACACGTCCCCGTAATTTCCACAGTTTCTGCATGTTGTAGAACCAAGCTGTATCAGCAGTTACTATAGCTGCCACTTGAAAAGTAGAGTCAAATTGCTGCATGAATATACCCTTTTCAAATGACCAATGCGGAGGGTTATGCTTATCGTTCACGGCCCAACATTCTGCGACTATGCGATATTTCATTACTCCAGAATCAGAAATGAGCGTGTTCACACCATAAGTGATCATTGAACCAATAGAGTCTTTCTCGTTGATAGCAGGTGCGACATGCTCCTTTTGCCTTGTGCATGCAATACAGAGAATAAATAGAAAAAAAAATACGAAAGGTTTCAATATAACTCTATATTACTCAAATTTCCACTTAGCAAACCAGCGTTCGTTGAATGTGAGTCCGATTGTTAGGCGAAGATAGTTCTCTTTGATTAAATCCGATATGCCTGAATATACCCACTGACCACTAATATTAACGATGGAACGATTGTTCCATGTGTTGATGATAGGGATGCCTACACCAACACTTATGCCGTATTCTTTCGGGCCATCAACGAGGCGCGAAGCATTGTCATTTACTTTTACATACGGAGTTGCATAATACAAACCAGCTCGGTAACGGATGCGCTCAAAAAAGTTGCGCGACGTTTTTTCCGGTATCCATTCACCACCAAGAGCAATCTTCATACGATCTTTTAGCAATCCATCTCTTTTTTTATAAATCAATCCCGAACTTTTATTTTCAGCTTCCGGAAAGTCATTATTTCCAAACTTGTACAATGTCCAATCAAGTCCTATGCTCCACTTGTTAGGTCGGTGCCACGCCAATCCTGCACTAATAATGTGCGGAAGTGTAAATGCATCTTTTATTGTATATCGTGTAGAATCATTCAATACATCGTATAGATTAGCGTCGTTGCCGAGGTTGTGTCCGAGCGAATATGTTGCTCCAAAGACTACATTATCATCTTTTCCTACACGGAACTGATACTGAAGTCCGGCTTCAAGCATATAACTACTTACATCAGATGTATAATATCTATTGAGAGGAACAGCTCCGCTACTATATATTGTTGTAACGGCACGTGAAAACGATCCCCAAACATATCCTGCATTAATACCTATTGAAAGAGGTTTGAATGGACTCCAACCCAAACCAATATATCCTTCATGCAAGCCACCACTACCGAAATAATCCGTAGTAAAGATGTCGTCATTCTTTGTCATCCCCGTTCTTGTAAAATCATATCCAACATTTGTTAGAGGGAGAATGCCGAAACTTGCGCCGAGATTCTTTATCACGCGGAATGCAGCAACCGCATATTCAAATGAGCCATTTTTTGCATTAGCCTTTACTCCATTTTCTGAGATATTCATATTCTGGAACGATGCTCCTGCATCAAACAAAAATGACAAAGAATCCACATTTGAATATGAAGCAGGGTTTTGTGGATTGACAGAGGCTCCATCCCTGAATCCCTGTGCAACTCCTCCCATAGCTCGGTTCGTTGTCTGACCACGGTCTGAGAGAATGCCGAGTCCATACATACTATAAGGTGAGTTTGTTCCGCTTTGTGCATATACCATACCACACATCACGAAAGAAAATAAAATAAATAAGTATATTTGATTCTTCATCTTAAAACAAATACATAATTCGGTGACAAAATTAGTGTAAGACTAAGAGAAAGCCAAATTTCCAAAGGAAAAGTTAATGCAAGATGAGCGAAAAATTAAGCAAGCTTGAACTTTTCTAAACCGCAACACAATAGAGCAAAACCAAATAGTATGTGCGAATCTGCCAAAATCATCAAACATGGGAAAAAGCTTATATCTCAAATAGGAAATAAAAGTTTCTAACCCTTTTTTATAAACACAGAAATCAAACGCACGCGATGGCTGTCGATAACCATCGTGTTGAACACCTCTAACGGATATGATTACAACTTGTAAATATCAAAATAAAAAATCATGAATTTGAGTACCCGTATTCGTGAATTAGGACATACCTATTTGATAGGTTGCAATTGTATTCATTTGGGAAAACAAATTTATCTATTATAGAAGATAAAAGAGAGCTATCCACATTTAGAGAGCGATACTTATGTACCACTCTCTAATAAACTCAAAGAAAGAATTTTTTCAAACAACTACCATCGTTTTTTTACCAATCAAATTCTTCATCATCTAAATCATCATATTTGCCTAGATGGGGAGCATCAGGCTGTCCATACCCATCATTAACACCAGGACTCCCACAAAGCATTTGACGTGTTTCAATAGGATGTAACTTTACTTGTGGCCGAATATATTTCTTTTTCATAATTCTATTCTTATTATAATTATTAATTATAATTCATTATCAGTGGCGCAGCACCTTGCGACCATTAATAATTACTATGCCCTTGTAGTTGCTATTTACACGCATTCCATTAAGATTGTAAACTCCAATCCCTTCTGATTGGGCAGGGGTGAGAATGTTTGTTTTAATTCCTGTAGATTCGTCATCTAAAGAGTAGAATTCTTTAGCTTCACCGCTTGGGACTACAGAAGAAGGAGTTGGAAGAGATATTGCAAGGACAGCCTTTCCTGCAGGACATTTAGCAGTAGCACCATTATCATTTGTTTCAGGGTCCCAATAGAAGCCAACCTTATTATCACTATCCAATGTTAGAATGTAATATTTATAACCAGCCTCTTCAAATGTTGTATCAAAGAATGTGCCCATCAACTTATTTTCATTTATTTCATCGTATTCTTCTTCTGGGATAGAGAATGTTACTGTAGCTGCTCCGCCATTATTGCTCTTCAGCAAAATACCAGTACCTTCTGGAATAACATTTGCCTCTACCTTAGCAAGAGTATTGCCAGTAGTTCCTGTCACATAGTATGCAGTAGCATTATCACTAGTAATTTTAGCCTTTAAAGGAAGGCATGCCGTTGCCCAACCATATTCCGATATTTCCACATCTACCGTAGATGGTATTGAAGTCGTGTAATATTTCGTACGGAATTTTTCTACAATTTTGGTAATTTGTACGACTCCATTTTTAGGGACTATATAACCACCGGTAATAGTCCTTTTTGAACAATCTAAAATTTGTGTTGTTCCACCAGTTCCATAAACTAAATAATCAATTGTTCCAGTTCCATCATAATCATAAAGACTTAAACCAACAGCTTCTGCCTTATCTTCATTACATGTAATCTCAATTGTAGTCAAAGACTTATCAACAGGGCAATTAGGTATAATAATAGAAGTGTTCTTGCCTATATTCATTTGAATACTATTATTATATTTACTTGCTTTTACTATCCATTTGCTTCCATCTTCAGCAATAATGGTAACAGGATTGCCATACTTGACATTTTCGGACGACTTAACATCAGGATCATAATTGAGTGTATAAGACTCTTCATCATCTAAATATTTAGAATAAATAGCATGCAAATTTATGCTTTTCGTTACAGGGCTAACTTCTTTAAAGAATACGATAGAAGTATGGATTTTTTCATCTTGATCTTTAGTCCATCCTACAAATGTCCAACCGGGAAGATATGGTATAGTTGTTGGAACATTTGCGACACAATCACCCTCATAAACTTGCTCTGCACTTATTTCTTGTCCAAGTGCATAATATATAACATCAAATTTTTGCTTTTCTTCAAATGTTACAGTAATCGTTACGGCACTTTCTGGCATTTCAAACTTGTTGTCAGTAACCGTAATGAGATTCGAAGATGCATCTTTTACCTCAAGTTCTGAAAGTTTATAATGAGTATCTGGCGTTATCGTTAGAGTAACGATTTGACCTGCTTGAGCCTTATTATCAGTAGCATCTACAGTAACGCTACCATATTGAGTTGAATTTATTATAATATCATACTCCGCTCCTACTACTTCTTCAAAGTCTGATGCAGATAAAGGAGCGATTTCTTTAGTGTCTTGATACTGAATATAGATACCTTTTACATTATAATTTAAACCATTCACAAGGGTTGGCAAAGTAATAAATGTTTGATAAGGCTTAATTGTATTACTAGCATCATCTTCAAACTCCGTTCCATTATATGTAAGTTTGCCAAGGTCAATATATGCGCCTGTATTTACGCCACTAAGACCATCAATAGTTGATTCTATCAAACTGACTGCTCCATTCTCCGTGACTGTGAGTCCCGTACTGGAAGATGTTAGATTGGTAATCTCTGCAGAGCCATTATATCTTGTAAGAGAGCATTTTACTGTTCCGTTTAAGATATTTCCGATAGCAAATCCATGGCTAGAGTTATAAATAATCAGTCCCTTACCAGCATTATCGGTAAGATAAGCATTTTTATCTTTCACAGCCGAAACAACCCAATCTTTGAAAGTAATCCAATAATCGCCAGCGGTTGATGAAGCTGTAAAAATTTCATCAATAGTTGCCAGGGGAACTACCTTTGTATATGTTTTAGAAGCTATGCTACTTGTCTCAGAATCTTTATATGCAATCGCCTTGATAGTTGTAGTTTCGGTAATGACAATGGCTTCTTCATAAAGAGCTGAAGCATTGGTAGGTTCGCTCCCATCAAGAGTATAATATATAGAAGCATTTTCTGTTTCGCAAGCTAGCTGAACAGATATAGAGCCCAAGAAATTTGATTCTTCAGGAGTAAATGTAGGGGCAGAAACAACACCTTCCTGTATTTCTGTATTTACACCAAAGATGACGAAACGTTTTCCCGATGTAGCCTTAAACGTAACTGTGGTTGCGCCTTTAGGATCAAACGTGAAATAGTCTTGTGTCTCAGGGTCATTTTGTAAGGTAAATGAAGTACCACTGCTCGCTATACCAGCATCTGCAACAAGAATATATTCAGTACCATTCACATCTAACTTAACCTTCTCGCCATTCCATCCAGCCGCATGAAAGTGCAGAATCTTTGTTGTAGCAGGAATAGAAATAACACAAGCACCTGCAGCACTACTTGTGCCAGCCTTTATAGCATCATACTCGGTTCCGCCTATAATGACCTTTGCCTTAGAGGCAGATGTGCCACCATCGGTGGTGAGCCCAACATTGCTC
>JAZLJQ010000068.1:0-34713 GCA_045617965.1 Prevotella sp. | reverse complement strand
AATGACATATCTAACATGTTTATCAAGAAGATACAACATAAAATAAATGAAAGACCAAGAAGAAAATTAAATTTTAATACACCTTTGCAAGAGTTTTACAAACATTTTTATTAATATTGCACTTGTATGTTGACTCTGCACATTTATTTTGACATCATTAGAGCAAAAAAGTTCTCATTTTTTTTAAAAAATATTATATTTGCAAAGTATTATTAAACTTAAACTTTTCTTCGTTGCTAAATGAAAAATCAAATGAAAAAGAATTATCGTAATAGTTTTTTTAAGCCGGTGATGTTGCTATTGCTAGCTTTAAGTATTCATAGTATGGTGTCTTGTGTTGATATTCCGAAGCCTGAAGACACGACGTATGATACCATGAAAGTAAAGCTCGAAAACAAAACTGTTGATTACATGTATTCCGCAAAACTGCAAGGAAAACAAGATGTCAGCATTTTGCCACAAGTTACAGGTACCATTACACGAATAGCTGTAAAAGAAGGACAAGTGGTAAAATCCGGGCAACTACTTTTTGTTATTGATACCCAGCAATACGAACTAAATGTGCAGACAGCTGCCGCTAATGTAGCATCGGCAAAGGCTACGCTTGCTACAGCAAAACTGAACTACGAAAGCAACAACGAACTCTACAAACAAGGTATCGTAAGTAGCTATGTGATGGAAACAGCACTTAACAATTATAAAACGGCACAAGCTTCACTCGGAATGGCTCAGGCACAAGAAGCTCAAACACGCGTTGACCTCGCCCGTTGCTTTGTCAAAAGTCCTGTAAGTGGCTTGGTCGGTTCAATAAAATACCGTGTTGGTGATCTCGTAAATCCTTCTATGATAGAGCCTTTGACCATCATAAGTGACAACAGTTTTGTAGATGCGTATTTCTCAATCACAGAAGCCGATTTTACAGCAATAGCAATGGCGCTTGACAAAAATATTGCAAACAACATTGACCAAATTTTTGCCTTGTTGCCTCCTGTACATCTAAGGCTAAAAGACGGCACTCTTTATTCCTATGAAGGTAAGGTGGAGACAGTTTCAGGATTGGTGGATGTAAATACCGGTTCTATCTCGTGCAAGGCAAAATTCCCGAATCCAAAAGGTACATTGCGCTCGGGTATCTCGGGTACAGTAGTGTATAGCGAAACAATACCTAATATAATGTGCATACCTCAGACTGCAATCAATCGCTTGCAGAACAAATCACTTGTATATGTCGTGCAGCCAGACACAACGGTGAAGGCGACCATTGTTGAGGTGCAGGAATTGAATGACGGAAAGATATTTGCCGTTACCAAAGGATTGAAGCTTGGTGAAAGAATAGTAACGGTGGGGGCAAACAACCTTACCGATGGACAAAAAATAAAAATAGGTGAATGATGAAAGAAAAAGGCTATTTCTTTACCAAGAGAATGGTGATGGCATGTTCTATCGCCATCGTCACTTTGCTTGCAGGATATTTATCTCTGGTATCATTGCCAGTTGAACAATATCCCGATATTGCTCCGCCGACAATTTATGTCGAGACATCATATACTGGTGCCGATGCGGCTTCTGTGATGAGCTCAGTAATAATGCCACTTGAGGAGTCTATTAATGGCGTAGAAGATATGCTCTACATGACCTCTACGGCAAGCTCAACAGGCGACGTGGTAATTCAGGTGTTCTTTGAACAAGGGACAGATGCTGATATGGCAACAGTAAATGTGCAGAATCGCGTATCGAAAGCATTAGGGCTATTGCCTGCAGAAGTTACAAGGGTAGGTGTGCAAGTATATAAAAGCCAAACGAGCATCCTGCAGATTGGAGCCCTAGTGAGCGAAGACGGCAAATTCGACGAGAGCTTTATAATGAACTATTTTGATATCAATATTCTTCCGCGTATTCAGCGAGTGAATGGTGTTGGTAAGGTACAAAGTTTCGGTAATAAATATTCTCTTCGTATATGGATGAAACCAGATATGATGGCTCAATATGGTCTTGTACCAAACGATATTTTCAATGCTCTTGGAACCCAGAATATCGTTGCTCCTGCTGGTGCATTGGGCGAAAATTCGCATAATACCTATCAATATACGATGGAGTATCGTGGCAGACTGAAAAAAGAACAAGAGTTCAACGATATCGTACTGAAGGCCAAAACAGATGGTGCTATATTGCGTTTGTCTGATGTCGCTGATGTCGAGCTTGGTAATGAGGCGTACTCTTTTCAATCAAATGTCAACGGCAAACCGGGTGTATCATATATGATCAATCAGGCTGCAGGTGCCAATGCCACCCAAGTCAACGCAGAGATTAAAAATCTCTATGCTGAACTAGAAAAGACCATGCCTCCGGGATTGAAATTTGTATCTATCCAATGCTCTGACGACTTCTTGAATGCAGCCATGCACAATGTTGTGGAAACATTGATAATAGCAATTCTGCTTGTAGTCCTTGTGGTCTATTTCTTCTTGCAGAACTTTCGCGCTACGATTATTCCAACCATATCCATCATTGTATCGCTTGTCGGTACATTTGCCATAGTGAAACTTGCAGGTTTCTCGCTTAACATACTGACATTATTTGCGCTAGTGCTTGCCATCGGTACGGTGGTCGATGACGCTATTGTGGTGGTAGAAGCAGTGATGACAAAATTTGAACATGGCGAAAAGAATCCTATACGTGCTACAGATAGCGCAATGCATGATGTGTTCTCGGCAGTATTGTCATGTACATTTGTCTTTATGGCAGTATTTATTCCTGTGACATTTATGCCAGGCACTTCGGGTACATTTTTTACGCAGTTCGGTGTCACTTTAGCTGCTGCTGTTGGTCTCTCCGGTTTGAATGCTCTGACTCTTTGTCCTGCTCTTTGTGCTGTAATGTTCCGTCCGAACAATTCAGCTAATGCCGACAGAAAAAATCTTAATTATTATACAAAAAAAGCCTTTGATGCCGCTTATGGGAGCATATTCAGCAAGTACAAGAAGAGTATCGCGCGTTTCATAAAGAAGCCGAAATATACATGGAGCCTGCTTGTGGTAGCAGGTGTGCTAATGTATCTGGCAATGCGTGCTATTCCGAGCGATCTTGTACCACAGGAAGACCAAGGAGTTGTTCTAATAAATATATCTCTGCCTCCAGGCTATACTCTAAAGCAAACTTCAAAAGTGCTTGATGAAGTCGTGAAAAAGATTGGATCATACGACGAAGTAGAGTCTGTTGCAAGAATTGCAGGCTATGGTATGCTGTCGGGGAGTGATGCTAGTGCTGGCACAGTGTTCGCACGCTTGAAAAATTGGGATGATCGTGAGGGCATAGAACATTCTATAGATATGGTGATGTTGAAAATATACATCGATTGTCAAGTATTTAAAGAAGCTACTATTGTACCATTCCAAATGCCCCAGATTCCGGGATATGGCACAGGAAACTCTATCGAATTACAAGTGCAAGATCATGAAGGGCGCAATATGGAACAATTCGCCGAGCAGGTTAAAGCACTTTGTGCGGAATTGAATAGTCGCCCTGAAATAGGGTCGGTGTTTAATTCCTACAACAATACATATCCGAAATATAAAGTCGATGTTGATGCTACTCTCTGTGAGCAAGCGGGACTGACCACTAAGGATGTTATGGATGTCTTAGGGGCTTATTGTGGTGGTGCTTATATCTCCAACTATAATAATTATAATAAGGTCTATCGTGTTATGGCAGAGGCTGCACCAGAATATCGCCTTAATCCACAATCACTACAAAACATTTTTGTACGCTCTGGCTCGGGTAAGATGGCTCCTATTTCGCAGTTCGTTAAGCTTACTCCTACTGTAGGTTCATCTGTTGAGAAACGTTTTAATCTTTACCCTGCCATCACCTTGAATGTTGATCCTGCAGGAGGCTATTCTTCAAGTCAAGCTATGAATGCCATTAAAACCTCGTTTGAAAAGGTTATGCCGACGACATGTGGTTATGAATATGGTGGTTTGGCTCGTGAGACAAACAAAAATGCAAATAGTAATGACACAATATTCATTTATCTCATTTGTATTTTGTGTATCTATTTAATCCTTGCATGTTTGTACAACTCATGGTTTGTACCATTTGCAGTATTGCTTTCCATTCCATTTGGTCTTATGGGAGCTTTTGCAATTACAGCTCCTTTGGCTTCGTTAGGATTTACAAACAATATCTATTTGCAGACGGGTGTTATTATGCTGATAGGTCTATTGTCCAAGACAGCTATCCTAATTACGGAGTTTGCAAGCGAAAAGCGTCGACAAGGAATGAGTATTTATGATGCTGCCTTTAGTGCTTGTAAAGATCGTCTGCGCCCTATTTTGATGACCGTTGCTACAATGGTCATAGGTATGATTCCGCTAGTTGTTGAGGGAGGAGCTGGTGCTATGGGTAACCGCTCGTTGGCTCTGGGCGTCATAGGGGGCATGACGGTAGGCACAATAGCATTGGTATTTGTCGTCCCCGTCTTTTTCATGTTCTTCCAAAAGATACAGGAAAAGGCCTTCGGAGTTAGAATAGAAAAAGAAACTGAAAAAGAAACTATAGAATGAAAAGACAAAGATATTCCATTATGTTGACTCTTGTGCTGACGTTGATTCTTGTGTTGGCTTCGTGTGCAAATATTAAAGAGTTAAAGAAAACTTATGATCAAGTGGAACAACCACAAATAGATGTAATGACTTATGGCACTACAAAGGTTGTGCAAGCAATAGACAATTCATCAAATGTTGGTAATATCTCTTGGCGTGATCTCTTCAAGGATTCTTGTCTTGAAGCTCTTATTGACAAAGCGCTTGCTTCAAATCTTGATATGGACGTATGCCGTATGCGCATTGAGCAGGCTGAGCTCAACTTAAAAATTGCCCAAAAAGCCTTTTTGCCGTCAGTATATGTTTCTCCAACTGGCAATATATCCTATTTTGAGAGTAACACTACGAAACTTTATAATGTCCCAATGAGTATTGATTGGCAGATAGATATTTTCGGCAATCTTCGCAATGCCAAGAAGGCAAAGCAAGTTTTGCTTGAACAGTCGCATGATGTAATGCAAGCTTTTCAGTGCCAATTGATTTCCGATATTGCTTCACTTTATTACCAGTTGCTCATGATTGATCGCACAAAAGAGATTCTCGTTGAGACTGACAAGGTTTGGGAACAAAGTGTTGAGACTCAAAAGGCTCTCATGCAAGCGGGTGTTAGCAATCGTGCCGCAGTGGATCGTCTCAGGGCATCTTCTTATAGCATAAAAACGCAGATTGTAGATGCCGATATGCAAATCTCGGTTATTGAAAATGCTATTTGTCGTTTACTTGGCGAGGTGCCACATAGCATTGCTCGTGGCAAACTCGGTCAGCTGATTATGCCGGTATCACTCTCTGTTGGTGTGCCACTTGAGGTGTTGCAGAATCGTCCGGATGTGCGCTCCGCCCAAAAGGCTATTGAAGTTGCTTTTTATAATACGAAGGTAGCACGTGCAGAAATGTTCCCGACTCTTACCCTCGGTGGCACCGCAGGCTGGATGAATGGTTCAATCGGTGAAATCAATCCGGGTAAGATTCTTCTTGATGCATTGGCATCTCTGACTGCTCCAATCTTTGCTCAAGGTAAGTTATCGGCCAATGTAAAGATATCTAAACTAGAGATGGAGATTGCACAGAAACAGTTCGTAAAAACTGTTTTAGCTGCAGGTAATGATGTCAATACTGCTTTGGCAGAATATCAGACAGCCGATAAAAAAGAAATCTTACTAATGAAAGAAACAGAGTCATTGAAGAATGCCTATGATGCTACCAATGAATTGATGAATCGTGGCAAAGCTACTTATCTTGAAGTTCTCACAGCTCAGGAGGCTTTGCTTACGGCACAGCTCGGAGTTGTCGGCAATCATTATAATAAGGTGTCGGGGTTGATAAATCTCTATATCGCTCTTGGAGGGGGGCAGTGATACTTAATGCTTGAAAATATCGTAATCAGCCCAAATTATAGTTAATAAACGATGAGATTTAAAATCTTTTTTCTTGTGTTTGTGATGACAATGGTGCCATTGTTATCTATAGCACAATATCCTACATTAGATACCATACCCGACACTACGTATGGACATAAAGTTAAACTAAATGCTCTTGCTCTCATTGGTATCATTAATCCCGCAGTTGAATTTAAGCTTGCAGACAAATTCTCATTGCAGACCGAAGCTATTCTCTCGTTTTATTACAATGATTTCTTAGGGTCAGGCAAACCTTTTGCTACAGGATTGGTGTTTTGTGAAGGTAGATACTATCCAAAACACTCTATGTCGGGATTCTTCTTTGGACCAGTTGTGGGAGGAGGAGCATATAAGTTGAACAAGGGTATATACCCAATGTTCCATGACCAGTATGATACTGATTCTTATCAGCAAGGGTGGAGTATGATGCTCGGATTGTCGGTAGGTTATCAATTTACTTTCTCACGTAGGTGGGGGCTTGACTTGTTTTGGGGTGGTGGGTATCAACATTCTTGGTATCGCGGATATTGCCGTAATAACAAGGAGGAACCATATCGTATGTATATAGATTGGAACAAAGATGCAGAATTTTTACCATTCTTCAAGGGCGGTCTAATGGCAATTTATAAATTCTAATAATGGACTTCCTTCTTTTTTCGTTCATCTTGCATTAACAATATTTCCACATTATTTTAATAGCTTACCAAGAGATATACTTTTATCAACACCCATTTTGGTGGCAATTACAAAGCTTGATGAAAACCTTAGATAACCTTAGATAATTTAGTATTCGGCTCGGAATTTCTAAAATAAATTTGGCATTTCGCTCTCCTTGAATTAAATTTGCACTCGCTTTTAAGGCATCGACTAGAAGAGTGTGATGGCGAGTTAAGCAAAAACATTATTAACTTAATTTAGAGTAACACAAATTTATTATGAAAGAAATTAATCTCTCGGGAAAAAAAAGAAGTGAAGTTGGCAAAAAAGCCACAAAAATTTTGAGAAAAGAAGGAATGATTCCTTGTAACATGTATGGCGAGGCAAAAGAAGCACTTTCATTCGCAATCTCAGAAAGCGAAATGCGTAAGGCTATCTTTACTCCTATAATCTATGTTTGTAACATCAACATAGATGGCAAACTACATAAAGGTGTTATCAAGGAAATACAACAACACCCAATCACAGATGCTGTCCTCCATGTTGATTTCTATGAAATAAATGAAACTAAGCCTATCACAGTGGGAATACCTGTTAAGACCACAGGTTTCGCTGCGGGTGTTCGAGATGGTGGCAAGCTCGTTATGAGCATTCGTAAAATCAATGTTACCGCTCCTTACAAACAGATTCCAGAAGAGTTGACAATTGACGTTACAGAATTGGGACTCGGCAAGAGCATCAAAGTTGGCTCTTTGAGTTTTGAAGGTCTCGAGATTGCTACTCCTGCTGAAGTTGTTGTTTGTTCTGTTCGCATGACCCGTCAAGCTCGTTCTGCGGCAGAAGGTGAGGCAGCAGAAGATGCAGTAGCTGAATAATAATGGAGAAATATTTGATTGTTGGCCTGGGAAATATAGGCGATGAATATGCCGAAACCCGCCACAATGCAGGATTTATGGTGTTGGACGCTTTTGCTGAAGCGTCCAATGCTATTTTTGAAGATAAACGTTACGGATTTGTTTCACACATCTTCATTCGTGGACGTAATGTTACATTATTAAAACCTTCAACATTTATGAACCTTAGTGGTAATTCGGTGCGCTATTGGCTGAATAAGGAAAATGTAGACATAGAACACCTGCTTGTTATTGTAGATGACAAAGCTTTACCCGTAGGTTCATTGCGTTTGCGCAAAAGTGGTAGTGCTGGTGGACATAATGGTTTGCGTCATATAGAGTCAGTACTCTGTACACAACAATACAGCCGTCTGCGAGTCGGTATTGGTGACGATTTTCCACAAGGGATGCAAATAGACTTTGTGCTAGGAATATTTAGCGACGAGGAACGTGCCAAGATTGTATCTGCCTGCAAGACAGCAGGAGATATCATAACATCTTTCATCCTTTGCGGTGCCGACATTACGATGAATACCTTCAACAAGCGGCACATCTCAAATAACTAATCCATATAAACATTTTTTATTTTGAATGAAGCAAGAATAGATAAATGGCTTTGGGCGGCACGAATTTTCAAGACACGTTCTATTGCTGCCGATGCAATAAAGAATGGTCGTGTCACCATAGGAGGTATTAATGTGAAACCATCCCGAATGATTAAAATAGGAGATGTGATAGATGTAAAGAAACCACCAATAGTATGGTCGTTTCGCATACTCAAGGCAATAGAACAACGCGTTGGGGCAAAAATGATATGCGAAATTTACGAGAACATTACACCACCAGAGCAGTACGAACTCCTTGAGATGAATAAAATAAGCGGTTTCGTAGATCGCGCTCGAGGTACAGGTCGTCCTACCAAAAAAGATCGTCGCTCGTTGGAAAGTTTTCTTGAAGATTTCTAATCTTAGGACCTTGGAGCCTAAACTTATAGCAATTGACAATTAAGGTGTGTTCTATAAATTCTAAATTGATATAAACTCTTATGGTAACATGGTAACTATTATTTCAAGTGCTTTAAGTTTCTTTTTGGCATATTTTTGTGTATCAATTAGTGCAAGGCGAGAGCAGAATGAAAATTATTTCAATTATGCCGAGCCGAAGCCTAATTTGCAGGAACTGAAAATCTACTCAAAACACTCCTAAAATCATCTCGATATAATTTATAGAACCCACCTTAAAGGACTGAGGTGTTATTTAATATTTATTCTAAGTTCTCTTTCATATTGTTACTTTTCAGATTGTTATTACATGGGTTGAGGATTTTCCCGTAATTCATCTTCATATCTTAATTGTGCATTATATGACATTGACTTCTGGAAAGATTTCAATGCCAAATTTGTCTTTAACATCTTTCTGTATGACATGTTGCAAATACAGAATATCCGCCCCCGTAGCACCGCCACGATTGACTAATACCAAAGCTTGCTTCTCATAGACACCGGCTCGACCTAGCGAACGGCCTTTCCATCCGCATTGTTCAATGAGCCAACCGGCAGGAATTTTTATGCCATCACTCCCAGTATCATAGTGTGGTATATTAGGATATAAATGTAGAAGTTTGTTAAAAACATCACTGCTTACTATAGGATTCATGAAATAACTACCAGCATTGCCAATTAATTTAGGGTCAGGCAGTTTTGCGGTACGAATTTGGATGATATTATCGCGAACATCCTTTGCCGTTAATTTTTTGTTGTGGAGTTGTGCTTTTAGTGTACCATATTTGAGTTTAGGTTCAAATGAAGTGCTTAAACGCAATGTTACGGAATAAATAGCACACTCGCCTTTAAGTTTTGTTTTGAAAATGCTTGAACGATAAGCATATTCACATTCGTCTCGTTGAATACGACATTGTTTCCCACTTGGAATGTGAACAAAATCTATCCATGCAATAATATCAGCAACTTCGACTCCATAAGCCCCAATGTTTTGCACAACTGCCGCCCCCATTTCACCCGGTATTAGTGAAAGGTTCTCGGCACCATAGTATTTATGTTCTACACACCAATCCACAACATCATCCCATATCTCTCCTCCACCGACTTCTATTAGAACATAGCCATTTTCAGTTTGATTTTCAAGTCTGCGAATGCCTTTGATTGCACAATGTAAAATTGTACCTTCGTAATCTTTTGTAAAAAGTAAATTACTACCTTGACCAATGTGCAAGTATGATGCAGTAAGAGTGGGGCAGATGTAAAGTAACTCGTATAAAGATGTGTATTCTTGATATTTGTCACAACACACATCAATGCCAAATGTATTGTGGTCTTTTAAACTATTGTTCATATCGTTGAAGTGTCCACACACCATGTTCTTTGCCAAAAGTCATTCTTATTTCCATGCCGTTGGCAATGCCACGAATGACAAAGATTGTGGTGTTGGTATCAATATTCTTTTCGTTGCCATAGACAATGTTGTAGAGCACATCTTTCGGTAATAGAGCTGGACAAAATGCAGGCCATGTCTCTGGGGCAATGCTACCCTCAATACTTTCAAAGTCATTGTCAGGATCAGGACCTATAAATGTAAGTGGATTGTGCAAGCACATTAACTGAAATTTCGGGTCGTTGGCAAAGCGATAATAGAAATATAAGAATGAAGAGTTGGGACTATCGCTGATTCGGCATTTGTTAACAGCAGTTAGATACCAATCGCCTTTGTAACGTTTGAAAACAAAGTCTTCAACATCACGTTCTTTTAAGTGTATTCGTTTTACAACAGCTTTGGTTACGGTAGTATCTTTAACAAATTTCATCTCGTCAAGGGAACTCATTATAAGAGTATAAAACCCATCGCCCATGAAAAAAGAATCATATTTCCATGACTTTTTTAGGGTTGAATCAATGCGTTTTAATTGAAAGCTACGATTGCCCGCAAAATTGAAGAAGAAATCATCAAATAGGATATCTGCTCCTTCAGGTACCACCTCGCTAGGTTTTGTAATGGCCGCAATGGTCGATGCAGAGTCTGAGTCAATCCATTTTTTGTCTTCTTCTGTCTTGTTTCCCGAACAAGATATATTAATAATAGCTGTTAGGCAAAGCATTATGCCCAAGATAGTGGATGAAATAGTTATAAATTTCATTTGTTTCAAATTTTATTCTATTCTTCTTGCTCCATCAGAGATAGTCACATCGTATATTTTGATGCGTTTACCATAACGTTTGCCATAGTTGTTTATAGCCTCAACAATGAACTTGTCATATAGTTCTTCTTTTACAAGATTGATGGTGCAACCACCGAATCCGCCACCCATGATGCGTGAACCTGTTATGCCATTTTCTTTTGCAATATCAACGAGAAAGTCGATTTCTTCACAACTGACTTCGTATTCTTTTTTGAGAGCTTCATGGGTCTGATACATAAGTGCACCAACTTGTTCAAAATCATTTGTGCGAAGGGCTGTTGCGACATTTTCTATTCGATCTTCTTCGCCGAGAAAGAAAGCCGCACGTTTATAATCGGTAGCATCCACATTACTTTGAATGCTTCTCAACATTTCCCAATTGACATCCCGAAGAAGTTCTATGTTTTTCCTAGCATACCTTGTTTTTACGGCTTGCAATATAGTTTCGCAACTTTTGCGACGGTTATTATATGCGGAAGAAGCGAGTTCGTGTTTTACCATAGAGTTTAATAATACTACTTTATAGCCAATAGGGTTAAAAGGTAAGTACTCATACTCCATATTCCGGCAATCAAGCTTGATAAGATGATTTTTTTTTCCGTGCACGCTTACGAATTGGTCCATTATACCACAATTTACACCACAATAGTTATGTTCCGTTGCCTGTCCGGCAAGAGCCATTTGGAGTTTGCTTATCATGTTGTCAGCAAATATGTCATTGAGTGCATAAGCGATACAACTTTCCAAGGCTGCAGATGATGACATCCCCGCTCCTAATGGTACATCGCCAATAAATGCAACATTAAAACCTTTGACTTCAACACCAAGTTTCATCATCTCTTGTACGACACCATAGATATATCTTCCCCAAGATGTATGAGGTCCTTTGAGGTCATTCACTTTAAACTCAATACGATCTTTTTTGTCAATAGAATAACTCATGATGGTGTCTGTACCATTTGGACGGATTTCTGCCATTAGTACTTTGTCAATTGCACCTGGCATAACTTGTCCACCATTGTAATCTGTGTGTTCTCCAATCAAGTTAATGCGCCCTGGCGCAACATAAATGTTGCCGGTTTTTCCGTCAAAATGTTTTTTGAAGCGACTTCTTACTTGCTCAATCTCTATCATGATAAATATTTAGGCTTGTTTTTTATGTTTATTCTACTCCAAAAGCATAAATAGTTTTTTGTTTGTATTGATGCTCTGGGTCAAGAACTACAGAAGGGAAATAAGGGCGATTTGGTGAGTCGGGAAAATGCTGACATTCAAAGCAAATTGCACTACGTTTTGGGAATGTAGCACCATGTTGCCCCGGATATCCGATGCCCCAATTGTCGCTGTACATCTGCATCCCAGGTTCAGTAGTAAAGACTTTCATTGTGCGCCCAGACTTTGGATCAAGTATTTTTGCAGCAAAACTTAATTCACCTTCTTCTTTTTTATTCAGTACGAAACAATGGTCATATCCGTTTCCGTTTTTTATTTGTTCTGTATCTGCATTGATATCTTTCCCGATGCTTTTCTGAGTACGAAAATCAAAAGGTGTGCCATCGACTTTCAGTATTTCTCCTGTAGGTATGCATTCTTTATCAATAGGTAGATAAAAATCTGCATTCAGTTGGCATACAATATCTTCTACCGTTGGTGTTGGGTTGGCAATGCCAGCGATTGAAAAATAAGCATGATGGGTTAGATTGATAATAGTCTTTTTGTTAGTTGTAGCCATATATTCTATAATCAGTTCATCATCATTGCTGAATGTATATTCAACACAGATCTTGACTTCTCCTGTGAAACTCTCCTCTCCGTACGAGGAAGTATATAGCAATGCCACGCTGTTTTCACTCAGTTGTTGTGCTTCCCATACTTTCGTGTGGAAGCCTTTAGGGCCTCCGTGCAAAGAATTTTTGCCATCGTTTTGTGCAAGTTGGTATTCTTTGCCATTGAGTGTAAATCGGCCTTGTGCAATACGATTACCATAACGGCCGATGAGTGTTGAACGATAAGGCTCTGGCGATGAAATAACATCATGAATATTATCATGGCCTTGTATCACATTGGAAATATTCCCATTACGATCTGGAACCATGATGGCAACGATAGCACCTGCGTAATTGGTAAATGCTACTTCATGGCCTTTACTGTTTTTCAAGACATAGAGATCTGTCTTCTTGCCATTAATATTGGTTTGAAAATCTTCTCGTTTCAAACCACAGAGGAATTCTTTTTCTTCAGTCATAATAATTGATGCATTTTATTTTTTTGATTATGTGTTCTTTTTTTTTATTGCATTTATGTCATCTAGGTGCTTTTAGATAGCAGAAAAAGGCAACTACGGCAAATATTATATTTGGAGTCCATGCTGCTAGATTTGGATGGAACCCGGCATTAATAGCAAAAGTGGAACTGATAGTTTGCAACAAAATGTATCCAAAACTCAATGCAAGACCGATTCCAAGACTGAGTCCCATTCCGCCTTTACGTTTTTTTGACGAAAGACTTGCACCGATGATTGTCAATATGAATGCAGCAAATGATGTCGCTATTCGTTTATAGTATTCTACTTGATACTGAACTACGTTTGTGGAGCCTCTGTTTTGTTGAATGGAAATATATCGCAATAGTTCTGGAGATGTAAATGTTTCCTGTTGTCCTTTTGTAAAGACAAGGTCCATGGGCTCCATAAGTATTATGGTGTCAAGTTGCGCACCGGATGTTATTTCTTCTCTCATTCCTTTTAACTTACGAATGCGCCAATTCGTGGCATGCCAATGGTGGCGTTGTTCGGAAATTGTGTCATATTGAAGTGTAGAAACAGACATGTGTGACACAAGTTTTTTGTTTTCAAACTTGTCGAGAGAAAAATTGTATGCTGTTTTATGCGTGTTGTCATAATGTTCGATATATGCTATGATACCTTTGCCGACTTGCAGTTGTACATTATTTGCGGTATTATTTTTACTTTTGTTTCGATAGAGAACTTCAAAATTTTGTCGCACGACATTACCTTTTGGTATGACATATGCACCAAGATAGAAATTCAACCCTGTAATGAGTGCTGCCGAAATCATGTATGGTCGCAGTAAACGATTAAAGCTAGTACCCGATGAGAGCATCGCAATGATTTCTGAATTGCCCGAGAGTTTTGAAGTGAAGAAAATGACGGCAATAAAAACGAATAGAGGCGAGAACAAACAGGTGTAATATGGAATAAAGTTCATGTAGTAGTCAAAGACTATAGCACGCAAAGGAGCATGGTATTCATGAAACTTCGCTAAATTCTCATTTATATCAAATACTATGCTAATGCTAATGATGAGAAGAATAGAAAATACATATGTGCCTAAGAACTTACCGATAATGTAAGTATCGAGTCTTTTAAGCCCAAGATATTTTCTTATATGCATCTTCTTCATTTTTTATATTTTGTCTATCGTGTGAATGGTGTGTGTTATATTCTTTTCCCTAAATCTTGTACCACAAAGCCTTTCCATTGTGCAAAGTCGCCATGCTCAATATGTGAACGCGCTTCTGTGACTAGACGTAGATAAAATGCAAGATTGTGAATACTAGCAATTTGCATGGCTAGTAATTCTTGCGCTTTGAATAGATGGTGTAGA
Source organism: Prevotella sp. (assembly GCA_045617965.1). Lineage (GTDB taxonomy): Bacteria > Bacteroidota > Bacteroidia > Bacteroidales > Bacteroidaceae > Prevotella. The sequence goes on along the minus strand of JAZLJQ010000068.1, from coordinate 20,346 downwards.
TATGCCTTTGTATAAAGAAGGTCTGTTTCGCATCCTTCTGGATCAATAGGCGAGAAGTCGCATTCCCATTTTTTATTGCGCATATTCATTGTACCATGCATGGTGAACAATAAAGCATTTCTTCCATTTCGCGTCGGCATCACGCAGTCAAACATGTCAACTCCGCGTTCTATGGCTTCGAGTATGTTCTGCGGTGTTCCTACACCCATGAGATAGCGTGGTTTGTCTTTTGGTAAAATGGCATTTACAATTTCTATCATTTCGTACATCACCTCTGTGGGTTCGCCGACGGCGAGTCCTCCTATTGCGTTTCCTTCAGCTCCCTTGTCTGCGACAAATTTTGCAGCTTCTTGCCGTAAGTCTTTATATTTACATCCTTGCACTATAGGGAATAGTGTTTGTTCGTATTCGTAGAGTGGGGTGGTCTCATTAAAATGTTTTATGCATCTGTTGAGCCAACGTTGTGTCATGCCGAGAGATTTCTTTGCATAGCTATAATCGCTTTCGCCCGGTGGACATTCATCTAATGCCATAATAATGTCTGCACCAATGATGCGTTCGGTGTCTATGACACTCTCTGGTGTGAATTTGTGACGTGAACCATCAATATGTGATTGAAATGTACAACCTTCTTCTGTCAGTTTCCGGATACCGGTTAGGGAAAATACTTGAAATCCTCCAGAGTCGGTTAATATTGGCCCATCCCATCCGTTGAATTTATGAAGACCGCCTGCTTTATGCAATATTTCAAGACCAGGGCGTAAATAAAGATGATAAGTGTTACCGAGAATAATCTGCGCCTTTATCTGTTCTTTTAATTCACGAAAATGTACGGCTTTGACACTGCCCACAGTCCCTACAGGCATGAATATAGGGGTTTTTATCTGCCCATGAGCAGTTGTTATAACTCCTGTGCGTGCATCACTATAAGGGTCGCTATGCTGCAGTTCAAACTTCATTTGCAATTATGTGGAAGATTTAGTCTTCTTTCTTTTCCTGTAGGTTTTTTTCAAAAGAAAAGGTGATAGGGTTCTTTACCTTTTCTTCTAGAAGGGCAAAGCTAAGTACGTCTTGTACATTTTCTACATAGTGGAATGTAATACCATCAAGATATTTTTCCGGAATTTCGTTTATGTCCTTTTCGTTATCACGGCACATAAGAATATCTGTGATTCCTGCGCGTTTTGCTGCAAGTATTTTTTCTTTAATACCACCGACAGGTAGTACTTTCCCACGCAATGTGATCTCGCCTGTCATAGCTGTGTTGCGACGCACTTTGCGTTGTGTCAGCGCCGAGACTATAGATGTTGCCATTGTGATACCTGCAGATGGACCGTCTTTTGGAGTCGCTCCTTCCGGAATGTGCACATGTATGTTGTAGTTGGAGAAGATGCGATAATCAATTCCAAGAGTGTCTGCATGTGCCTTGATGTATTCAAGAGCCAATACGGCACTTTCTTTCATTACGTCACCAAGATTGCCTGTAAGTGTCAACTGTGGATTTTTGCTCTTGCTTACACTTGTTTCAATAAAAAGAATCTCGCCACCAACAGATGTCCATGCCAATCCGGTTACCACTCCGGCATAATCATTTCCTTGGTAGATGTCGTGAGGATAAGGACGGCCTTCAAGATATTCTTTAATATTCTTTTTGTTGATTGTTTGTTCTAGAAGGCACCCATCTTGAGCAATCTTATAAGCTATTTTCCGCAACACCATGTTTATTTTCTTTTCTAGTTGGCGCACGCCACTTTCTCGAGTGTAAGAGTCAATAATCTCTTCAATCGCATCTGTAGCAAGACGAATTTTGCCTGCCGGATGATTTTTCAATCCCGTGTTCTCCATTTCCTTTGGAATAAGGTGCTTTTTTGCAATTTGTACCTTTTCTTCCGGAATATACCCTGATAATTCTATTATTTCCATACGGTCGAGTAATGGCTCCGGGATGGCGTTGGCATTGTTTGCAGTTGCGATGAACATTACTTTTGATAGATCATAATCCACGTCAAGATAGTTATCATGGAAGGCACCATTCTGCTCTGGGTCTAACACTTCGAGTAGGGCAGAGGAAGGGTCCCCATTAAATGTATTCATCGTTGTAACTTTGTCTATTTCATCAAGGATGAATACGGGGTTTGCGCTACCAGCTTTTTGTATACACTTAAGTATTCTACCGGGCATTGCGCCAATGTATGTGCGTCGGTGTCCGCGTATTTCAGCCTCGTCATGCAATCCACCGAGTGAAACTCTCACATAGCGACGTTTCATTGCCCTTGCGATGCTCTTACCCAAAGATGTCTTACCTACTCCCGGAGGACCAACAAGGCAAAGTATAGGTGATTTCATGTCGCTTTTAAGTTGTAGTACGGCCAGATGCTCAAGAATGCGCTTTTTTACTTTTTCCATTCCGTAGTGGTCTTGGTCAAGTACTTTTGCAGCACGCTTTATGTCAAGATTATCTTTTGTACATTCATCCCATGGCAACGATACCATAGTTTCCAAATAGTTTAACTGTATATTGTAGTCGGGTGTTTGAGGATTAATTTGGTCAAGTTTGTCCATTTCTTTTTCAAATACCGCTTGCACATTATCTTTCCATTTTTTCTTGTCTGCTTTATCTCGAAGTTCTTTCTTTTCTGGTGAGCCGTCACCCTCGCCGAGTTCTTCGCGAATATTTTTTATTTGTTGTTCAAGAAAATAATTTTTTTGTTGTTGGTCTATATCTTCACGTGTTTTTGAACGAATGTGCTGATGCAAGCGTGCCAACTGCAATTGGCGGTCAAGAATCTTTAGTGTCTGCAACACGCGGTCCTTCATTGAGTTGCATGCCAAAAGTTGGATTTTTTCTTTTGGCGTAAATGGCATGTTTGTGCAGACGTAGTTGAGCATCAGTGTATCATTGCTGATATTCCGCAATCCAAATGCTGCCTCATCTGGCATTTCAGATGCAAAAATATACTGTTCCGTAATGTTACGACAATCCTCAAGTGCGGCTGTGAATTCTTCGTCATTCTGTGGAAAATCTTCTGTGATGCTACTCACATGTCCTTTCATATATGGAATGGTATCAATTATGCATTCCAAACAACAACGTGAGAAAGCCTGTAATATAACTGTGGTCCTATTGTCTGGTAATGTGAGCACTTTGACGACTTTCGCATATACACCAATGTTATATAGATCGTCTGCCATGGGATTATCAACGTCTTGACTACGCTGCGTAAAAACGCCGATGATTAGATTGTGCTTGTCGGCTTTTTTAACTAGTGCGAGTGAAGACTTTCGGCCAACGATGACAGAGGTTACAACTCCCGGGAAGAGTACCACATTCTTTACAGGAAGTACCGGCACCTCTTGAGGGGTATCAATTTCAAATATATTCTTTATGTCACCTTCATAATCGGTGATCATTGAAAAAGCTTGGTTGTTGTCTTGTTCCATTGTTTAATGTTTTATACCTTTATTTCCAATAATAATTGGAAACGTCTTGCAAAAATACTCAAATTACTCTAATTGCGCAAATATAATTTACGGCTTATTGTGGATAACCCTTCCTATCTCATATTAATAATCTTCGTTTATGATGCAATTAGTCGTTTTGTAAAACGCTATACGTCAAATGTTCGCGTAACTTGTACGATATGAAATTGTGCATATGTATGATATTAGATTATACATGTGTATGATATGATATCGTACAATATTTGAGCTATAACATTTGTTTGTGGGTTTAGTTTTTAAAAATAGCGCACATGATGTCGTTAAAGTCTAAATGATGGGAAGAAAAATGTTGCTTGATGGGAAAAATTTCGCTTTACATTTGACAAAATATTATCTTTGCAGATGGATAGATGGAGTGAAAGCCTTTTTTTAGTACGATGTTTAAGTTTAAACAATTCTCAATTATTCAAGATGCTTCTGCTATGAAGGTGGGCACGGATGGGGTGTTGATAGGTGCTTGGGCAGGATGTTATAAAACAGACAAAAAAAAGTTTTTGAAAATATTGGATGTGGGTACAGGTACAGGGCTTATTGCATTAATGCTAGCACAACGATTTAATAATGCCCGAATATTTGGCATAGACATTGATGAAATCGCAATAGAAGAGGCATTACGAAATGTCCAAAACTCACCTTGGAGCAATCGTATAAATGTAGAAAAAGTAGCATTACAAGAAATGAAAGAAGAAGAGTTTGATATGATTGTTTCAAATCCTCCTTTTTTTGTTGATTCAAAGAAGAATCCGGACACTCGTCTAGCTATTGCTCGTCATACAGACACGTTGCCGATTGATGAACTTCTTTTACATTCTTCACGTCTTCTGTCAAAAGAAAAAGATGCGTCAATTTCGCTTATTTTGCCACCTGAAACGGCTCGGCAAGCATTACGCTTTGCCGCATTAAGGGGGCTTTTTTGTTGGCGTTTTGTTGGTGTGAAAACACGCTCATCAAAGCCCGTTAAAAGGGTTTTATTGGAATTCGGAAAAACTCCTTTAAATAATATAGAGGAGTGTGAAGTGATAATGCAACACGATGATGGTCGGAAGACTGACTGGTATCGTCTTCTGACTGCAGATTTCTATCTGGATGTTTTCCAGGATTGACTACCATTTTTATACCTTTTGGCACAGTTTCAACCACCAAATCTGCATCAGCCATTATTGGGTCACCATCAAAATGTATGACGCCAGGACGACTACGATGAATTCGTATTTTCCGACTCTTAAATGTTTGTATGCGTGAATGTTTATCTATAATTTTTGCAAATAATTGTGTCGTAAGTGCAGGAACATCGAAAGCAGTAAAAGGCTCTACAATAATTATATCCATCTTACCATCACTCATCGAAGCATGTGGGGCTATATAGGCATTGTTGCCCCATTGCGAAGCATTAGCGCATGTAATGAGAAACGCACGATGAGATACGACTTCATCTTCATCTTCAATCTCATAAGTCTCAGGTTTGTATTTGATTACTTCTGAAAGTGCTGTTTCGACATATGAAATAGGTCCACGACGCCCTGATGAAGCGAATTTTAGCGACACGAATGCATCAAATCCCATTCCGCAAGTGCAAAAGAACGGAATATCATTAATTTTCCCATAATCAAGGTTATGAATCTCTCCGGAATTGATGATTTGTAGTGCTTTACGAACATGGAGTGGGATGGTTAAATGTCGTGCTAATCCATTCCCACTACCACATGGAATGATGCCAAGGGCGGTCTCCGTATGCACAAGCGCTCTGCCTACTTCGTTGATGGTCCCATCTCCACCGACAGCCACGACTATTGTTGCCATATCTTTGACGGCTTGTTGGGCTATTTCATAAGCATGTCCCGGGTATTCTGTATATATGATAGTATGAGAATATATGTTATGGTTAAGTTCCTGTTGTATAAGATATGGTATTTCACCCTTCATTCTATATCCAGAAATAGGGTTAACGATGAAAACTATGTGCTTTTTATTCATTCTTTTGCAAAGGTAACAAAAAGATATGAAATTGGCCAAATTCATCTATATGATTATTGTAAAATTCCCTCTCAGCGATATCCTGAGATGGCTATGGCTAAAGCTTTTATGTATAGAGCAAAGATGACTAATTTTATAGATTTTCTTAGATTTTTTACTTTTTTTAAGACTACAATAAAAAATAGTTTTACGATAGTAAAATTTTTTGAAATATTTCTTATCTTTGCAACGCTTTTTTATTAACTCATACCATTAACAAGATTATGGGATTATTACAAGATAAATTTAAAGATTACGAGGAGCCTCAAAAATTGATGAAGCAAGGCATATATCCGTATTTTCGCGAGATTGATGGTCGTCAGGGCACTGAAGTGGATATGTCAGGACGCAAGGTTTTGATGTTTGGCTCAAATGCCTATACGGGTTTAGTTGGCGATGAACGCGTGGTTGTTGCTGCAAAGAAAGCTTTGGATAAATATGGTACAGGATGTGCCGGTAGCCGTTTCTTGAACGGAACACTTGATCTTCATGTACAGCTTGAAAAAGAATTGGCAGAGTTCGTTGGTAAGGATGAGGCTTTGGTTTTTTCAACAGGTTTTTCTGTGAACGATGGTGTCTTAGCATGTATTTGTGGACGCAATGACTATATTATTTGTGATGATCGTGATCATGCAAGCATCGTTGATGGTAGTCGTAAGTCTTTAGCAAAGCGCTTGAAATATAAGCACAATGATATGGAAGACTTGGAACACAAACTTAAAGTTTGTGAACCGAATGCTGTAAAGTTGATAGTTGTTGACGGAGTCTTCTCTATGGAGGGCGATTTGGTAAATCTTCCAGAAATTGTAAGACTGAAGAAAAAATATAATGCATCAATAATGGTTGATGAGGCTCATGGAATTGGCGTGTTCGGCAAACAAGGTCGGGGTGTATGCGACCATTTTGGTCTTACTGAAGATGTGGACCTTATAATGGGTACATTTAGTAAATCACTTGCGAGTATTGGTGGTTTTATTGCAACTGATAGCGCAACGATAAATTTCCTTCGTCACAATTGTCGTACATATATGTTCAGTGCTTCCAATACTCCTGCAGCAACAGCAGCCGCACAAGAAGCCTTGCATATAATTAAGTCTGAACCAGAGCGCATTGAGCATTTATGGTCATTGACGCATTTGGCTCTCAAGCGTTTTCGTGAAGAGGGCTTTGAGATTGGCGATACAGAAAGTCCAATTATTCCATTATATGTACGTGACTTTTTAAAAACTTTCCAAGTTACTCGTAGTGCATTAGATGAGGGTGTATTTATCAATCCGGTTGTACCTCCTGCATGTGCACCGGATGATACACTTGTACGCTTTGCACTTATGGCTACTCATACCGAGGAGCAAGTAGAGCGCGGTGTGCAAATCCTAGCGAAGGTGTTTAGAGCATTTGGTATCATCAAATAGTTAAAAAAGATTAACAAGAGAGAAATATTTTGATTTAAGTGCGTTGGCATTATAAATATTTCTTATCTTTGCATCCGCTTTCCAAGAGAAAAGTTTCGGGGTGTAGTTCAGTCCGGTAGAATACCTGGTTTGGGACCAGGGGGTCGTAGGTTCGAATCCTGTCGCCCCGACTACAAAAAAGAGATGACTTTGTAATCATCTCTTTTCTTTTTTGTATCACAATGCATTAATTATAAGTTTCGTTATACATTACCAAATATAGGGATTCTTTTTTAATGATCTTTCATTACTTTGCAGTTGTATGGTATTCAATAAGTGCTTGCATAGGATTTTGTATAATTTTACCTATCATATATCCTTCTTTTTCTGCAGCTTCAATTAGTTCTTTCTGGAGAAAATACGCAATGCTACCACAAAAGTTTACATCTAAATCTGGACGACCATAGGGGCGTATATTATGCGTAAAAAAACGGCGAAAGTTGTCAATGATAATATCACGAACTCCATCAATAGCGATATGTTGTTTGATGAAAATGCAAAATGACGCTAGCATTCTATTTGCCATAGGTTGTCGATAGACCTTATTTATAATATCTGAAAGGTTAGTATTGAATTCTTGGCAAAATTCTTCTTTTAAAGATTTTGGCAAATATCCTTTAAATAGTGCATTTACAAAGTCTCGCCCTAATACGGCACCACTTCCTTCATCCCCAAGTATATAGCCGAGAGGTGGAATATTATGTGAAATCTTATTGCCGTCATAAAGACCTGAGTTTGAACCTGTCCCCAAGATACAGGCTATTCCTTCGGTGTGTCCGCAAAGTGCCCGTGCGGCTCCAAGTAGATCCCCATTTATCTCAATATTCTCGACTCTAGAGAATATTCCATTAAATAAGGAGGATATGGAGGGAATAACATCTTCTCTACAACCGCTTCCATAAAAGTATAGTTGATGGATATCGTTTTTGTTTATTTGTGGCAATAGATCTTGTTGGAGGATACTTTCTATATGCTCAATCTTTTGGTGTATAGGGTTAATACCTTGTGTGCGAATGACAAGAGTATCACTTGTATTATTCGAATTGATTAGGGCCCAATCCGTCTTAGTGCTTCCACAATCTGCAATTAATATCATTTTTCTATGATATTTAGTTCAATCCATTTTTTTATTAACTCAGTAGCATCGTTTAATGCCGTTTCTTTCTCAACTTCGTATTCTTCTATCAACAAGTTCGCCATATCTTCAATCGAGAATTCTTTTCCAATAAGATTTTCCCAAAGATATGCACTCGTTTCGTTAAATCTAATCAAACTACTGAAATTGATATTTTCAATTCCTCTTGCTAAAATAAGTTTTTCGCCACATACGTCACGAAGATCAAATCCGTCTTTAATATGCATAAAATTATATATGATTTATAATATTGTTTTTCTATACAACCACAAAAGATATCTACGAATAGGTAACAAATGTGTCCACACCCAAGAATAGATTTTCCACTTTCTTCCATCGCAACTATCAATGATACTACTTCCTGCACGATAAAATCCTAAAGCCTTTCCCTGAATGTTCGTGATTTTACAATGTTCAGGTTTCAGATTTCCATCACCAAGAAGTGTTGCGATGCCATTTTCTTCTTTAACTAATCTGTGCAGTACGAAATGTTTAGGAGAAATTTCTGCTAGTACAATATCGCCAATTTGAATTCTAGATGCTTGGGTTAATAATACTTCATCACGCTCATTTTCTAAAAATGGACGCATACTATAACCTTTTACTTTTAGTGTTATAGTATGGCCTTGCTGTAATAACCGAATGATTTCCGGAATGAGAATTTCGTTAGCTATTTGGATGTTCTGGATATTGTCTTGTGGCATATTTGTGCAGCTTCTTCATTTGGGAGACAATGAAGTGTATATAGTGGTATGGTAGAAATGATACTGCTTATAGTGTCGCAGATACCATTATAGATATCGTTGTCCCATTGCATTGATGAACATGATGGTAAGAGTGAAGCAAAAGATTCGACAACATCTAGGCGTTCAATACTATTTTCCAATGCGCGATCTATTCTTGTGATGGCTCCTAGTGGTGCTTGTATTTGGCGGTAACAAGGCATCTTGCCACTCCAAGGAGTACCATAGATAATAGGAATACCATCAATTATGCGTATAGCAGGATTGTCATCGTTCATTAATTCTGACTTAGGAATATGTTTAATCCATAATTGCGAATGAGTGCTTTTCCCTGTGCCACTTTTTGCTATAAACGGATAACCATATCCTTCATGCAATATAGTAGAAGCATGAATAAGTAGAGTCTGTTTTGTCGCTCCAGCGAAAGCGAAGATAAACATTAATGCATCATTAAGACCAAAATGACGCATTAATCTATTACCCTTAAGAGCGCATCGGCAATGTCTAAAAGGTTTGTCTGTTTGTAGCAAACAACATTCTTCACCTGCAAGATTCTTGATGATATACTCATACCCACCATTTGGAAGTCTCCAAACAAAAGTATGCCCATCGCCGATTTCAAAGTCACCAATAAATTCTTTGTCTTGAGACGGTATGATACTATCGTCCACCAAAAGCGAAAATAATATATCTTCTTTTGGTATTAATTCGTTATTGTCAATTTTAAAAGGTGCGAATGAAGGAATTAACCCAAATTTATTATACGGGCTTTCGTTGATTTCTATTTGAACAATATGATTTGCTATGCAAAAGTTCATATTATTTCCGTTCTCTTTTTCTTTTCTCTAATTTTTTATTCTTAGACTTATTTTTTATTTTTTTCTTGTCTTCAAAAGCTTTGCTCTTCGTGTCCATCTGATCGGTTAGGTCAATACATGAAAAGTAAAAGTTTTTTGAAGAAATCAACTTTATGATAAAGTGCGTACTTTTTGTGCCTTCGTAGCGTTTTTTCAACTCCTTATAAGTCTTTTGTAACTTTTTCAATTCTGTATTGTAGAAAAAAACGCAAGTGCGATTTGTTTCATCTAAATGTGACTCTAAATAGTCCTTCATTTGTGAAGAAAAATTTTCAGTACCAATAGCCAATCCACTTTTGCTATCTACAAAAAGACTATCCATTTTCTGTATTTCTGTTATATAAACTATTGAGTCAGAAAAGGATGCGGCAAATCCGAATGCATATCCTGGCTGAATGACAATTTTTGCCATGCATGTTGATATTTGCACAAATAAAAGAAAAGAAAGAATTGCTATTGTATTTTTCATTTTCCAAGATAAGATTTAAGTATTTTCTTTGATGCGCCTTGACGCAGTTTTTTTATTGCATTGTCTTTGATTTGGCGAACACGCTCGCGGGTTAAACCATAGATTTCAGCTATTTCTTCGTATGTTTTTTCGACTCCATCAATCCCATAGGTGGCTTTTATAATGATTTTTTCCCTATGATTCAGAGTCTCCAATGCTCGATTTACTTCTTCTGTAAGTGATTGCTCTATGAGCTCATCATCTGCCATAGGAGAGTCATTGTTGATATATACATCAAGTAAGGAGTTATTATTATCTCCATCCACAAATGGTGCATCAAGAGAAGTGTGTCGAGCGCTTATAGTAATGGCTTCAGCAACCTTCATCTCATTCATATTTGCCTTTTCTGCCAACTCTTCTGTAGACGGCACACGCTCATGTTCTACTTCAAACTTACTTATTTCTTTTTTTATTTTATTGATGTTGCTTACTTGATTCTGTGGCAAGCGCACCAAACGGCTTTGCTCTGCAATAGCTTGTATGATGCTTTGGCGTATCCACCATACTGCATAAGAGATAAATTTGAATCCCAGTGTTTCATCAAACTTCTGTGCGGCACGAATCAATCCGATATTTCCTTCGTTTATTATATCTTCAAGCGGGATGCCTTGGTTTTGATATTGTTTTGCAACGGAAACAACGAAGCGCAAGTTCGCATTGATGAGTTTATCCATTGCCTTTTTGTCGCCTTTTTTGATGCGTTGTGCCAATTCGACCTCTTCTTCGGCACTCAACAATTCAGCATGACCTATCTCTTGTAAGAAACGGTCTAGTGAGCGACTGTCGCGATTTGTGATGGATTTTTGTATCTTAAGAGCTCTCATTTATGTGGTTACAAATTTACAGCAAGATGAGCGAAAAGCCAAATTTCCAAAGGAAAAATTAGTGCAAGAGAAGAATAAAGTTGGTTGAGTTTTGTGCAAATCATTTGACAATAAAAAGCCCAATAATTAACTGAAATATGACTTAAAACAACAAGGCTTCCGTTAAAAGGAAGCCTTGTTGTAATTATTTCCCTTTTGCTTAATCTTGCAATGGAACAGCAAAGTATGCTTTTTTGCCCGTTGGGAAATATCCACTGATATATAGAACAGGCTCTTTGCTAGTTGATGCACTCTTGACGGCATCCTGCATATCTTCAATACTCTTGATCGTTGTATCATTGGCTTTTTGGATGATGAAGCCACGTGGGACGCCAGCCTCTTTCATCTTGCCGCCACTGACCTTAGTTACTTCAAGGCCATATTTTATTCCAAGATCTTCTTTCATTTGGTCTGTGACTGGACGGAACTGAGCACCTAAGACGTCAAGATCTGCAGCGCCTTTTACAACTTTTGTGTTACCTTGTTCGTTCTTCAAAGTCATCGTTACAGTTTTCTTTGATTTGTTGCGCAAGTAAGTTACTTCAATTTTGTCGCCTGGCTTTTTCATGAAGAGATGTTCTTGAAGTTCTGCCATTTTTGTAACCTTCTTTCCGTCAAGGCTGATGATTACATCGCCTTTTTTCAAACCTGCATCATCAGCAGCACCATCTGTTACAACTTCTGCAACGTAGATACCATCATTTGTACCAAGGTTAATTTCGTTGCCTTTGCTCTTTTCTGCATCGATGTATGAGCGTGCATCTTGACCGGTAATACCGAGCATAGGGCGTTGCACAGTTCCAAATTCTTTTATGTCGGCAACGACCTTATTCATAATGGTTGTTGGAATGGCAAATCCGTAACCGCTGAAACTGCCTGTTTGTGAGACTAGCATGGCGTTGATACCAATCAGTTCACCTTGGACATTTACTAAAGCGCCACCTGAATTACCAGCATTAATGGCAGCATCTGTCTGAATAAAACTCTCTACGCCATTTGCGCCGATGCTTCTAGCTGTTGCACTAACGATTCCGGCTGTAACTGTTGAGTTAAGTCCCATCGGGTTGCCAACAGCGAGTACCCATTCCCCGACGCGAAGATTTTCACTTTTGCCGATAGGGAGTGTAGGGAGATTTTTGCCGTTAATTTTTATTAAGGCGAGGTCAGTAGTCTTATCCGTACCGATGATTTTTGCAGAGAATTCGCGATTGTCGTTGAGTGTAACCTGAAGTTCATCAGCACCATCAACAACGTGATTATTTGTTACGATGTATCCATCTGTTGAGATTATGACGCCACTACCGATGCCTTCTCTCTTTGGAGTTTGTACTTGTTGTTGGCGTTGACCACCATTGCCACGTCCGCCTTGTCCGAAGAAACCGAATGGATCAAAGAAATCTCCAAATGGGTCTTGAACGGTTACGGTTTGTGTCTTTGAGTTTTGCACAAACTTGATGTGTACTACAGCTTGTACCGCTTGCTCTGCAGCGTATGTTAGATCAACAGGCTGACCTGCTGTAGCAGGAGCGGCACTTTGTATTGGGGCTTCTTTAGGATTAGCCGTACATGCGATAGGCATGGTTGCCATCATAGCCATCATAGTAATGATTGCTACTTGTTTGTAAATCTTTTTCATTTTTATTTTCTTTTGTGTTTATGTGCTTTATAATATTGATGTATTCGTGTTGTTTACTTTATTGACTACAAAAATAGTGCAAAGTTTATTTTACAATTCCAAAAGTGTCTTTTTTTAGCATTTTTTGATAAAAATTAGATTATGATTATACAAGTATAGGCTGATACATAATAAAAATAGGATAGGAATTGTTAAAAATTTATAGAACATATCTATTGTCAGTAAAACGAAATAAGATCAGTGCCTCTATAAGCCGGGTTCTGTACTCCAAGGGTTGGGGAGAGGAGTGTCTGTCATTTATCTAAGCATTCTACCCTCTGCCTTGGGCGGGCAGCCCTCAAACGGCAGTGTACATGAACTTGCAACCTCTGGCGAGTACAGCCAAACGATTACCCGTCTGCTGGTGAGCTCTTACCTCACCTTCTCACCCTTACCACGTATTGTGGCGGTAATTTTCTTCTACTTTAGCCTACTGTCACCAATAGCTGTTCTTTCAACAGCAGAGTGCCCTATGTTGCCCGGACTTTCCTCTTGCCGCAAGTGGCAAGCGACAGACCGTGACACTGATCCTATTCCTATCGTTGGACAAAATTAGTGCAAGGCTAGTAAAATGCCAAATTTATTTGAGTATTTCACTAGCCTTGCACTATCGGCTTCGGCTCGGCAACCCAAACAATCAAATGAATACGAACCACTAGTGGAAAGGCAATAAATGCGGTTTGGTTTAAAATCCTATCTTCTGTAGGGATTTCCCCTATCGCAATAGGGTTTTTCAGCTTGAAAAGCCTTATTATGACCTATATCTTTGCATCAGGAAACATTCAAAAACGCATACGATTATGAAAAAGTTAATGTCAATAACGGTTCTTTGCATGACGCTCGTGTTAATGAATTCATGCGTAGTAGATAATTATCGTGGTAGTTGTATAGATCCATACGATTATACATATGATGAGTGCCAAGGTTTCGATATATCAGGAATAATAGGCAAAGCTTGGGAGGTTGATCTCGGAGAACGCTTCTATGGTGAGCCTGTATTGAGTGAATTTACTTTCAGTTCTGGTCGTTATTCCTCTTATGGTAGTGGGTTTGAAGAGCGTTTTTACAAATATGATGGATACTTATATGATAGATGTAGTTTCGATTGGGAAGTGCGAAATGGCAACCTCTACCTAAATTATGCAGATGGAAGCTATGCTAATTTCTATAATATAACTACAGGTAATAATGACTTTTATGCAACACTCCAGAGCAATCGGTGGGGTAATATAAGAGTACACTTTATACGGGTTGGCGGATACGCAAAAGAGGAAGCGGAATGAGTATTATTCAATAGGCAAAATAGGGAAAGAGAAAATACAAATTTGTATTTTCTCTTTTTTGTATTCTTTTTGATGGGAAATTGAAATGGCAAGGAAGATAAAAGAATTTATTCTAAACTTGTTTTTTAGGTGAATTTTTGAAGGTGAGATTTATCGTGGCAAGGTAAATGTGAGAGAAACTTTGCATGAAAAGAAAAGAATTAGTAAGTTTGTAGTTGAAAATCGTAGTAACCGAGTGACAGTTTGCTGTCAAGGGGTGAAAATGTAGGATAAATAGAAAAAGTGGAAATCAAGAAATCTCCTAAGTCAGATTTACGCCATTACCGATTGACATTTTTTTTGGTTGGTGTAGTAATATCTTTGCTAGCTTTATACGCTGTGCTAGAATGGAGTGGCGAGTCGTCTGGTAATGAAAGCGAACAACGCAATTTGCTTGATGAATTGACACATGAGTTAGATATGATTCCACTTTTGAAAGAAGACCCGATAATTACCGCCCCGAAAACGAAGAAGAAAGAAGAAAAGAAACTTGAAGAGATACGCGTGACGGATTCGGAAGAAGCTAATGTGGTGCCCGAGTTGGACAATCCTGAGCCTATGTCGGAAAAACAAATTGATGAGCAGATACCTGTTGATGAACTAAAAAACGACCCTCTTTCGCTTATTGAAATGACAAAGCAACAGAAAGATTCGGTATTTCGTATTGTGCAAGCGTTACCTGAATTCCCCGGTGGAATGGTGGAATTCATGAAGTGGCTGACAAAAAATCTTCGCTATCCGCCTGTCGCCCAACGCTCAAAGATACAAGGTACTTGCCGAGTGTCGTTTATTGTCAATATAGATGGTTCTATCTCAGATGTAAAGCTAGAGCGGGGATTTAATCAAATGTGTGAGAATGAAGCTTTGCGTGTGGTAAAATTGATGCCGAAGTGGAAGCCGGGTATAGATGAGGGTAAGCCTACAAGAACAAAAATAGTTATTCCTATCGTGTTCCGATTATAAAGAAATGAAATAAATGTAAAACACATAAAAATGTATTCATCAGAAGAATTACTAGCAAAAGTCAACGATGCTCTGTCCACATTGAATTATTACCGCAAACCACAATCGTTATACGAGCCCATAAAGTATGTTCTTTCTATCGGAGGGAAGCGAGTGCGTCCGGTCTTGATGCTTTTAGGCTATAATCTTTACCGCAATGATGTGGACGAGGTCATATCGTCCGCTCTTGGTATAGAGACTTATCACAATTATACGCTTTTACATGACGATTTGATGGATGAGAGTGATTTGCGTCGTGGTTTCCCGACAGTTCATCGTCGTTGGAATGCCAACAAGGCTATTCTCTCCGGCGATTCAATGTTGGTGCTTGCCTACCATTGGATTATGCAGAATAAGACAAATCTTGATGTGGTTTTGGAGTGTTTTACTGAGACTGCACTTGAGATAGGTGAGGGGCAGGAATATGATATGATGTTTGAGGCTCGCAAGGATGTAAGCGAAGATGAATATCTTGAGATGATACGCTTGAAGACAAGTGTTTTGTTGGCTTGTGCTTTGAAGATAGGCGCACTTTTGGCCGGTGCTCCACAAGAAGATGTAGAGAATCTTTATCACTTTGGAGAGAAGATAGGTTTGGCATATCAACTGCAGGATGACTGGCTGGATGTGTATGGCGATGATAAGTTGTTCAAGAAGAATCTTGGAGGCGATATTGTGTCGAACAAAAAGACATATATGCTGATAAATGCTTTTCAACTCGCTAATGAAACCCAACGAAAAGAACTTGAATATTGGTGTGGGTTGAAAGATTTTAATCGTGAAGAAAAGATTCGGGCTGTCACTCATCTTTATGATGAAATTGGTATTGACAAATTGAGTAAAAAGAAGATAACTGCATTTTTTGACGAGGCGCAGTACTATTTGGATGCTGTAATGGTGGATGAAACGAAAAAGGTAGTGCTTCGTAATTATGTATCGTCACTTATGGGAAGACAATATTAACAAATTTTAAAAACAATATGAAATATAGACTTTTTGGGAAAACCGGTTTTAAGGTGAGCGAGATTTCTCTTGGCACTTGGCAGCTTGGCTCACGCTGGGGTGATGAATTTAGTGAACAAGTGGCACAGGATACACTTGAAGCAGCAGTGGAGGAAGGAATAAACCTTTTTGATACGGCAGATATTTATCAAGATGGGAATAGTGAACGTGCTATTGGGCGTTTTTTGAAAAAACATCAACACGAGCGTATTTATGTGGTTACAAAGATGGGGCGTAGTCTTAATCCTCATGTGGCAGAGGGCTATAATGAGACGAATTTACGCCGTTTTGTGGACCAATCACGCTCTCAGTTGGGTATGGATGCATTGGACTTGACACTTTTGCATTGCCCTCCGACTTCAGTTTTTTCTGATAAAAAAGTGTTTGATGTGCTTGATACGATAAAGGCAGAAGGCAAGATTCTCAACTATGGTGTGAGCATAGAGAAAATAGATGAAGGGCTAGCAGCGCTTGAACACGATATCTCTGCAATAGAAGTCATTTTTAATATGTTCCGTCTTCGTCCTGCGGAAGAATTGTTTGAGAGAGCCAAGCAAAAGAATGTGGCGATAATCGTTCGTGTGCCACTAGCCAGCGGATTGTTGACTGGCCGTTATACTCTTGCCACAACATTTGGCCCTGACGACCATCGCACATTCAATCGTAATGGTGAAGCTTTTGATAAGGGTGAGACATTCTCCGGTGTGGATTATGCGACGGGTGTTCGTGTGGCTCAAAAGTTGAAAGTGGCACTGAAAACCGATGATTTGGCTGCAATGGCTTTGCGTTATATCTTGATGTATGATGAGGTTGGTGTCGTTATTCCGGGAGCTAGTCGTCCAGAGCAGATTGTGCGCAATGTTAAGGCGTCTTCTCTTCGTGCCTTTAGTGATGAAGAAATGAGAATCGTGAGCGATATTTATGATGAGGATATACGCCCATTGGTACATCATCTTTGGTAATGTTACAATTTATTGATACACATACTCATCTTGATGGCGAAGAGTATAGAGAAGACTTCGCCGAAGTTGTGCAACGAGCGAAAGATGCCGGTTGTATGAAGGTGTTCATCCCTGGAGTTGACCTTATTGGTGCTCAGCATATTCTTGATATATGTGCTTCTTCAAGCGGTTTTGCTTTGCCGATGCTTGGTTTGCACCCGGAAGAGGTGGGGGGCGATTATAAAGAGCAATTGTCGGGAATAAGGGCTTTAATAGAGGCTTCGCTTTTGCCATCATCTTCTAGTCATATTGTGGCGATAGGTGAGGTGGGGCTTGATTTCTATTGGAGTCGTGATTACTATGACGAACAATTAAGGTGCTTTGAAGAACAAGTTGGCTGGGCTATAGAGTTCCATCTTCCATTGATGATTCATTGTCGAAAGGGTCAGGCCGAGATGGTGCGGATTTTACGCAGATATGAGAAAGATTTGTTTGGAGGTGTATTCCATTGTTTTACTGGCAATGAGCAAGAGGCAAAGGAACTTCTTTCTTTCAAAGATTTTGTGCTCGGTATAGGTGGAGTGAGCACATTCAAAAACAGTAATCTTTTGCATACGCTTTCTTCGGCAGTTCCTTTTGAACGCATTGTGCTTGAGACGGACTCTCCGTATATGGCTCCAGTGCCTATGCGTGGCAAACGTAATGAGCCATCGTTTATTCCTTATATTATTAGGTGTCTAGCAGAGAGTTATTCTTTGACGGAAGAAGAAGTCTGTCGGCAAACAAATGAAAATGTTGCTCGCGTGTTTTCTGTTTAGCGTGGGCAACTTTCGTTATATATAATACTCATTTTGCCTAATCAATTTGGCTGTCGGTAGATTTTCTTAAAGTCCGACAGGCTTGGCAAATTGCTTTAGTATGTAGCAGGTGTCGTTGTCGTGAACGACTTTGTAATATCCGTTTTCTTCGCCGAAGACCTTCATCAACATTCCTGTGCCTACATGTATGTTGTGTCCGTGTTTATCTTGCAGAATGACTGCTTTGTCGGAATGTACTCGCAAGCAGATATTGTTGCCAACGACGTGTACATACTGATATACGCATTCATCATCAGAGAATGTGTTTTCTGTCTTCGTGTTATGTTTTTTTATAGTGTTTTTCTTTTTGTTTTCTTTGTTTATTCGTTCTGCTTTCTTCTTTGTGGCAATGGTGTCGGCTTGTTCTGTGTCTGTTTCATTTTTTGTAGTCAGTGGCTCTTCAGATGTGCTCTTAGCGCACCGTATTAGGCATAAGTCTAGGACGAGTATTACTACCACGGCCGAAATCAAGCGTATGAAAGTAGTATCTTTTGTTGGAGGCATTTGTGCTATTTCGCGTACTCTTTGGAAATTGCGTCCGTTGGAATGTCTAAGTATTGGAATGGCTAGGGCACCAAGTGCGCAAAGCACATATATCATCATTCCGAGATCTGTATTGAAGTGTGAAAAAGCCAACAGGCATGGTGTTAGCAGTAATGTTCCCGACAACCATTTATAGCGTTTGTTGTCTGTTGCAAACCATATTGCCAAGAGTGGTGTAGCTATTAGCCCTGTAAAAATGAATGTATCGTAGAAACTATTTGCTATAAGTGCAAGATGCCCTAGAATATATATGCCGCTATTACTTATTGCACTTATCTTCAAGCTTGGCAAAACGAGGAATGCCACCAGTGCCAACAAGGACAATATGATGCTGATTTTTTTATTTGCTGGTTTCATTCTAACATATCATTTAATGCTTTTGTACATTCATCAATGCCTCCGTGTGATGGATGTCGTATGTATTTGATATCGGGAATCACTTCTTTTAGTGCGTCGTATGCTTTTCGTCCGATAGCATAGAAATTTTTGAGACGGAAGATGAATAGTATTTCCATGAAGATGTCGCGTCCGAGCTCTATTTCAGATGCGACAGGCATGCGGTTGTTTTTTTTATTGGTATTGAGAGGTAAAAAAGGGTATATGTTCCACAGTAGGGGTAGTGTATTTTTTTTTGAGAGTACGTTCCATATTACAGCCGCTGTTCGTTCATGGTCTAGTCCCATGTTGTGAAATTCGTGATTTTCGAAGAAGCTCTCTGTCGCAAGTGCATATTCATCGGAAAATGGTATTCCTGTTCTTGCACATCCGTGAATGGTTGGTGCTTCTCCTATAATTATTGTATCTGGTTGTAGTTCATTCATTTTCAACAGATATGTGAGTAGATTTTTTCTGCATAATTTTGCTTCATACGAATCTCCTTGGTAGATGTTTATGCTTCTACTGTCGGGGGTTTGAATGTTAGCAAGAAATTTTACGAAATCTTTTATCTGTTTTTGCATGTAAGAACGCATTTTTGCAAAGGTAGCAAAAAAATGGAAAATGAAAAATTTTTGGTCTAATCTTGTTGACTGTCAGTAAAGATAGAGCACGCAAGGTGCTCACGAAAGGCGAAGCTTTCATCGAATTGAAAACAAATATAATCTTTTACAAAGATAAGAAAAAATATTAAAACTATCAAACTTTTGCGCGTTTTTACCTCTGGTAAGATGAAATCAAAAAACGATCAAAAACGAGTTTGAGGAGCCTGAGAGTTTGAAGAGGCCGCCTCCTGCTCGCCTTCAACCGCCCACAATACACAAAGGAATTCACCTTGAAGCCACCTCTGCCGAGTCGCGAACCGATGGAGCAGTGGCAGAACCACTAAATGTGGTGATGCTTGCGACGACTGAATGACTAAATGTCATGAAGTTTGCGACGACGAGTGATTTATCACTCTAAAGGAGTCTCATCGCAGATGACTGAATGACTAAATGTCATGAAGTTTGCGACGACGAGTGATTTATCACTCTAAAGGAGTCTCATCGCAGATGACTGGAGGTTTATCTCCACAAAGGAGTCCCTGTTTACAGGCAGCAGAAAATGCTCGCTTAATCTATGCCGAGGTGCGAACCGATGGAGCAGTGAGAGCAGAGTGATGCTTGCATCAACTTTGCCGAGTCGCGAACCGATGGAGCAGTAAGAGCAGAGATAAGCTCGCTTAATCTTTGCCGAGTCGCGACAGAGGAAGACGAAGTCACAGAGGAAGACAAAGTCAAGGAAGAAGACGAAGTCAAATTAGGCATCGGCTCGGCATAATTGGAATAAATTTCATTCTGCTCTCGCCTTGCACTAATTTTCGTGCATGATAGTCTTCTCTGCTTCGTAGCGAGAATTGCAGTTAGGAAGATACACCACCACCTCTTTTGTGCGAGGGTTATACCATCCTGTTGCTTTCGGGTTCATAGCAAGAGCCTGCTTGCCTGCAGCATCAAGC
>JAZLJQ010000067.1:0-2136 GCA_045617965.1 Prevotella sp. | reverse complement strand
CAAGACCTTAAGGACGATAAACATTAAAAACCCTCAATCACGGGATTTACGTGAAAGGTGCTTGGGGTGAGGGTTTTCCCCGAAGGGGTGGTTTTCGTCCTTCATGTTCCAAACCCTCGCAGAGGGGGATGGATTGGCTGTATGAAAGACTGGAAGCCGAGGCACGAAGTCCGATGTTGATAACATCGGAGTATGTGTCGAGGCTTACAAAGACTTTCAGCAGACAAGACATCAAGAGGCTTTGCAAAAGCCGTGGAACATGAAGGATGTTTTTAAGGTTTTTGTCAATTTGGGGGCTTACCACGGGTAAACCTATAGGATAATGTCTGTCATTATGGTTTACCGGACAGCAATAAAATATAATAAAACCGAATGTGAATTAGGGACAAAGAAAAAGAGATGTTATTGAAACATCTCTTTTTGATTTACACCTCTACGCAGCCACTCCATACTCATAGATGCAATCGCTGGCAAGGTCTATTTCATCATTCCAATAGACACAGGTACGGCTTTCATCGAGTTGTACCTGATTGAAGAGACCATAGACATCCGCTAATGCTCGGAATGTTGGCAGCGTCTCAATATCTTCCTTTACATCATAGATCACTTTGTGACCATCATCAAACTCAACGGCGAGGAGGAAGTTTTCCATTGCCGCGAGACTCTTAATACGTGGAATCATAATGGTGGAAGTTTAGTGATTATTTGCTTGTCCCACATTTCCTGTAGTTCATCCTTGTGCAGTTCGAGCCATTCTACCACGAGTTTCTGAGCAATCTTCGGAAGATCACCCTCGAACATCTCGAATGTACGGATGTTAAACAGCCCAACGTGTTCATTATATATTGCATGGATATGTGAAGGTTCATGCTCCTTGGGTTTGAAGAACATTTTGATCACAATACCATAGAATCTTACTATCTCTGGCATATTTATTCTTACTTGACTTTATGCTATTACATCCTAATTTGCCTAGGAACGATGCATATCAGTATAAATACCATAGAACAGGGTACTCTCCTTTCCACCAGATCATGCAAAACTGGTTTTTATGATATTAATATACTTCGCCCGCAAATTTACAAAAATTTCTTTGAAATTCAGTAAGAACTGCTACAGTTTCTTCAAAACATTCATATTTTTGTGTGTTTTTAACAATCCACGGCATCATAGAATGGCCATTTGAAACCTTTCTTGTGGTCTGCGAAAAAGCCATACAAGAGTGTAAACAATGTTAATAACTAAAAATTTAGGACGAATAACTAAAAATTTAGGTTAAAATCACGTCTTTGCTGCATTTTTTCTACTAAATATTTCGTTAATTAAAATATTAGTTATACTTTTGCACTCAGACATCAGAGACGTGCGCCAGTCTTTGGGACTGACAAGCACTATGTCTTTCGTGCGAGGATGCTTCGCACGTTGTCACTCAGAAAACGAAAACATTAGTTTAATATGAACAGAAACAAGGACAACCAGACTCTCACAAGAGTTGAAATGGAAATAATGAATCGCCTTTGGGCAATGGATAAGCCTGCAGTAAGCGTAAGACAACTGCTTGAAGAATATCCTAATCCGAAGCCAGCATACACCACTCTTGGCACCTACATGAAGATCCTTACAGAAAAGGGATTCGTTAAGCCAGAGAAGCATGAGGATGATGGTAAGACATTCTACTTCCGTACGATCATCACTCAAGACGAATACCGCAAGAAAGTGGTTAAAGACGTCAAGAATTCTCTTTTCGGAGGGTCGTTCAGCTCACTTGTCCGTTTCTTTGCCAAAGAAGAGAAAATCACCGATGACGAAATACAAGATTTACTAAACCTGATTGAGAAGACCCACCCCTAACCCCTCCCATAAAGGGAGGGGAAAGGTTACTGGGATAAACATCCATAACAATATCCCGGTAGCTAAGACCTCACGTGCGTAAACTGTATTTTTAATTTTTCACTTTTCATTATCTATTAGCCTGATGCTCGCCTACGTCATAAAATCAGCTATATACCTTAGCTTAAGGCAGTTGCACCTTCTTGCCATCCTTGCCAGCTGGCATAAGGATTCTCATGGCTGGTGCTGGTACGCTATCGAGTTTGCGTGTCAGCATTCGTGGCATTAAGAGCGTGAAAGAGGGTG
>JAZLJQ010000066.1:0-27540 GCA_045617965.1 Prevotella sp. | reverse complement strand
GACAACTCCTGCCATGTCATCTTGCGGATGTCGCAATGTCGAAGTCCCGTCAACGCACTGAAAAAGGCAGCTTTTTTAAGCATAGGATAGTTACAAGGTGTAGCAGCAAGAAGATTTAGTTCATCGATAGTCAAATATTCTCGACGACTTTCTTCTTCAGGTACACCCTTCACTTTTGCAGCAAGGTCAACATCAAGATAATCGTCAATAAACGCTTGGTGTACAGCTGCCTTGAATATAGAGAAATAGGTGGATGCCGTGTTTTGAGAAATGATACCAGACTTACCACCTCCTTGTGGAGCTGTCAGCAAGAACGTCTTGAAACTATCTATAAGTCGTAGGTCAATCTTGGAGAATGGAAGCGGTTTGCCTTCCGTGTAGATCGTCATGAGTTCCTGCACTCTATTCCAATTGACGATGATAGACTTAGAACTTTTCTTGTGTCTGGTTTCAGTGACTTTTTCAAAATAATCGATGAAGTTTACCTGTCCTTTGGCCTTCTTCTCAACCATTTCTTGGTCTGTGTCGGTGTAGAGTTCTGCACTATCATATTCATGTTGACGGAGATTACGCACATTATCAGCAAAGATACATGTTTCTCGGTCTGTCTTTGAGCGGCAGATGATGATACCATTCATATCCCGTTTGGGTTTATAGGTCTGGACACCATCCTTATCTATACGGGCAGGACGAGTCTTATCCCACATAGGAGTGGTGATAATACGGTTTAGGTACTCACGTTCGCGACAAGGCTTGTCATGGCCTGGTTTGAACACAGGATAGGCTTCTAGGTAAAGATACCATTCGTCACGTAACTCTGATTTGCGGAGCTTGACGGAAACCTTGGTGTGGAGCATTGCTTTCTTCATTTTATGTCTGATTTATAGAGGTTATCAATTTCTTCTTTTGGTATATAGACAAAGTTGCCTATCTGTCTTGATGGGATAGAGTATTTGCGAACATGCGCCCATACGGAGCTATCGTTGATGTGATACTTCTTGCAGATCTCTCCAACTGTATAGCAATTCTCAGGTTCGAGATTGTATAGCTTGGGTATGGGTTTAGCCTTTTCTGCTTTAATAGCATCGCGCGTGGGAATAAGCTTCTCCAAATCCTCACGTTTGATTCTTGTAAGACGAGTTCCAAGATTTATAGCTGGGATTCTTCCTTTCCTAATAAGCCTGTAGATGGTGTCTCGTTCAACTCCAAAGATAGCAACAGCTTCCTTGACCGAGATGTATTCTCTGGCATCTGGAATTTGAAGGATGATACGAGACAATGTTTCTTCTCTTTTCTTTACGTCGAGTTGCCGTTTACGGAACACATCACCACAACGCTTGCAGCAAAATTGCGAGTCAAGTGTCTTAGCAATGAAGACTTTCCCACACACTTTGCATTTCCGTCTGATTTCTAATGCAATACCTGGCATAATTCTGAACTAATTTAATGTTTGTTATTTATAAGTATATTTTAGTCGCTTGTTTACGACTTTTTTGTCGCGGTACAAATATGGAACATGTCTTGGATAGAAATCGATAGGAATTGATAACAAACTCCAAACCCCTTAAAATGATAAATCCGTGTAACTCGTTGAGCTACACGGATTTGGTTTCCGATAATTATTGTTGATTATCTAAGTCTACTTCACCTCCTCAAAGTCAGCATCTTCTGCCTGATCTTTATGTTCGCCACCTGCATTCTGCTGGTTAGAGTTAGCTCCATTGAAGCCTGCATTAGCACCTGCTTGTGCGCCAGGCTGAGGACCTGCTTGTGCGTACATCTTTTGGCTTGCAGTTTGCATAACAGTATTCATCTCGTTCATAGCTGCGTCAATAGCAGAAAGGTCGCCACTCTTGTGAGCATCTTTAAGTTTTGCAAGAGCTTCTTCAATCTTTGGCTTGTCTTCAGCTGGCAGTTTATCGCCATTTTCAGAAAGGAAGGTCTCTGTTTGGAAGATTACAGAGTCGGCCTGGTTGATCTTGTCAATTTTTTCGCGCTCAGCCTTATCTGCCGCCTCATTGGCCTGTGCCTCTGCCTTCATGCGATCAATCTCTTCCTTTGAAAGACCAGAAGAAGCCTCTATGCGGATGGTTTGCTCCTTCCCTGTAGCCTTATCTTTTGCAGATACATTGAGAATACCATTAGCGTCAATATCAAATGTTACCTCTATCTGTGGCACGCCACGACGTGCAGGAGCAATACCCTCAAGGTTAAAGTTTCCGATAGATTTGTTTTGTGCAGCCATTGGACGTTCGCCTTGCAGTACATGGATAGTAACTGCGGTTTGATTGTCGGCAGCTGTTGAGAATGTTTCACTCTTTTTACAAGGGATGGTAGTATTAGCTTCTATGAGCTTTGTCATTACACCTCCGAGAGTTTCAATGCCAAGTGTAAGTGGAGTTACATCAAGAAGAACGATGTCACCTATGCCATCTTCATTGTTTAGAATAGCACCCTGAATAGCTGCGCCTATGGCAACAACTTCGTCAGGATTGACACCCTTTGAAGGCTCTTTGCCGAAGAAATTCTTAACGACTTCCTGAACAGCAGGAATACGAGTAGAACCACCTACAAGTATGACTTCATTAATATCTGAGTTGTTCAACTTTGCGTCTGACATTGCTTTACGACAAGGCTCAAGACAAGCTTGAATTAACCCATGTGCTAGTTGTTCAAACTTTGCGCGAGTGAGAGTCTTTACCAAATGCTTTGGCACACCGCCAATAGGCATAATATAAGGCAGATTGATCTCTGTAGATGTAGAGCTTGAAAGCTCAATCTTTGCCTTTTCTGCAGCTTCTTTCAAACGTTGCATAGCCATTGGATCTGTCGTAAGGTCTGCACCCTCGTCGTTGCGGAATTCTTGAACTAACCAGTCAATGATGACTTGGTCGAAATCATCACCACCAAGGTGTGTGTCACCATTTGTTGAGAGCACTTCAAACACTCCGTCACCAAACTCAAGAATAGAAATATCAAAAGTACCGCCACCAAGGTCGAAGACTGCAATCTTCATGTTTTTGTTACTCTTGTCAACGCCATAAGCCAAAGCTGCGGCTGTCGGCTCGTTGATAATACGCTTTACTTCAAGCCCAGCAATCTGAGCTGCTTCCTTTGTGGCTTGGCGCTGTGAGTCGCTGAAATATGCAGGCACGGTGATAACAGCTTCTTTAACTTCTTGGCCGAGATAGTCTTCGGCAGTCTTTTTCATCTTCTGAAGCACCATTGCTGAAATTTCTTGCGGAGTGTACTGGCGTCCGTCAATATCTACGCGTGGAGTGTTGCCTGCGCCTCTTAGTACAGAATATGGTACGCGAGATACCTCTTTTTGTACCTGATCGAAAGTCTCACCCATAAAGCGCTTAATACTATAGACAGTGCGTTTAGGATTTGTGATAGCTTGACGTTTAGCAGGATCGCCCACCTTGCGCTCGCCACCATCAACGAAGCCAACTACCGATGGGGTAGTGCGCTTACCTTCTGAATTGGCAATAACCATTGGTTCATTACCTTCAAATACTGATACACATGAATTAGTTGTACCTAAATCGATTCCAATAATCTTACTCATAATAATTTATTCCTTTTTTTGTTTAACATTCTTTTTTTGAAACCTCCTTGTCTCACTTTATAATTAGACAAAAGGTGTGCCAACTTTTCGTTGAAACACCTGAAAAAATAAAAATAAAGTATTAATTAGTCTGTATAACAGTTAAATAAAGAATAAATTATAATAAATAAATATCTTATGATTTAAATCTTATCATTTAATTTTTATCCCCGTTCCATTGCATACATCACATTTTCGATATATTTTTTCACCCGTTTCAAGGCTGATTTCTTCAAGCAGCTTGCCTGCTCCACCACATTCCTCGCAAGGGTCAATGTTTGTATTTTTGTGAGTAGGTGTAGGTGCGACAGATTCTTTTCCGTCTTGTATGACTTCAAGTGTCGCCTGGAGATAGTCGCTTTTTACATATACCACGTTTTTTTTTACCCATGTGCTGTTGTTGCAATCAGAATTTATTGTAATGCAATTGTCTAGAAGTGAAACTTTAAGATTTTCATCATATTGAATCTTTAAGTTATCTCCGTCTGTAAGAACTTGTATGGTTTGTGTGCCTCCTTCTTTTTGCATCCGCACCGATTCGGGCACAAGACGTAAGAATGTAGCAACGCCATTTTGGACTAGTGTAATACCTTGGTGCAAATGACCTGCCTTTATGAATAAGGTGTCGGTAATCTGTGATTTAATAACAGACTCATCGCAAGTGACGATAAGACTATCTCCGTCGCGAGTGGCATTAATCCAATTTGGACACTTGTCAATACTCCAATTTCCATCGCAATCAATAAAAATATGTTTTTCCCCACCTTTCTTGCTGAATTCTACCCATTGATGTTCTGGTCTCAAGAATGTAGCCTTGTTGCATCCATGCATGATGATGACCGTAAGAAAGCCAATCAAGAATTTACAATGTCTGCGCATTTGGTCGGGAATTATGCTTTGCGAGTTCCATTAACTTTAGACATTCTAAGACGTATGACCCCAAACAAAGCCTCAGAGAAGATGCCACCACTCATCTTCGAAGTGCCTTCAATGCGGTTTACAAACACTACTGGCACTTCTTTTATGTTAAAGCCCAATTTATAGGCTGTATATTTCATTTCTATTTGGAAGGCATAGCCTTTGAAACGCACTTTGTCAAGGTTAAGGCTCTCTAACACACGGCGACGATAGCAGACAAATCCAGCAGTAGTGTCATGAAGAGGGACAGACGTTATGAAGCGCACATATTTAGAAGCGAAAAAACTCATCAATACGCGTCCCATAGGCCAGTTTACCACGTTTACTCCTGTAACATAGCGTGAGCCTACAGCAACATCTCCTCCTTCTTCGGCACAAGTTTTGTAAAGGCGTGGCAAATCTGAAGGAGCATGGCTAAAATCTGCATCCATCTCAAAGATATATTCGTAGTTGTGTTCCAAAGACCATTTGAAACCTGCGATATATGCAGTGCCTAAACCTAATTTGCCGGTACGTTCAATAAGGAATAGCCTGTCGGAATATTCGTTTTTCATCAGACCTTTTACGATACTTGCCGTACCATCAGGACTCCCATCGTCAATGACAAGGATGTCAAAAGCCTTGTCCAAATTAAAAACAGCGCAGATGATTTTTTTGATATTTTCTTTCTCGTTATAAGTAGGAATGATAACAATACTGTCGCTCATAGTATGACTTTTTATCTCATACAAAAATAAGATAAGTAAAACGATTTCCCAAATAATAATGAATTTTTCAATGAAAATTCTCAAAATCTAGTCTCAAACCCATGTTTTGTTTGAGTTTTTTGTTAATAGTTGGTTTACTTATCTATATAATCGACTTTAATTCAAAGATTTCCATTCCTCAATTTATCAATTATAAAAAGCTTTAGTTTTCAACGTAATAACAACAATTTCGCCGGGAACACCAAAGCGGAACGGCACCACGCCACCAAGACCACTGCTGACAAAAAGCATACGGTTGTCATTAGTCATTTCTATTCCTCGAACCGTGTCATAAAAATATGTTACAGGTGACCAACCCAAAAGGCTAAATTGCCCGGCATGTGTATGTCCACTGAGAGTGAGATGTGCATTTGTTTTTTCAAGAATGTGTTCTTTCCATGCCGTAGGGTCGTGTTGAAGCATGATACTAAATGCCGATAGAGGAATATCTTGTGTGGCCTTCTCTACATTTGCCATTTTAGGGAAAGGGCCGCTACCTTGATTCTCTTCGCCAATGATGAAAATGCTGTCATTACTACGATGGATTGCTGTATTCTCGTTGCGCAGAAGTCGCCAACCAAAAGACTCTTCTGTGGCAATGGTCCGTTGTAGTTCGTTCTGTTGCTCTTCTTTGGTTGCATCATGCAAATAGAGCGAATAGTCATGATTGCCTAAAACTGCAAACACACCATCTTTTGCTTTCAAAGACTTAAAGTCTTGAATAAATGGTTGCAACTCGTCAGGACTCTTGTTTTCAATATCTCCGCAAAAACAAATGATATCTGCATCCTGATTATTGATCTCCTTTATGGCATTGCGAAGTATTTTTGCTCTCCAACCATTGAAATTACCGACATGGGCATCTGAAAACATGACTATGCGATAACCATTAAACGCTTTAGGTAGTTTGTCGGAAGCGTATTCGACCCTTTCTATATGTAATGTGGAAAAGCCAATTGTGAATCCCCAAACGATGATGCTAATGACAAGTGTGCAAATAGCCAAGATGATAGTATGATGCACTTTCATGCGTCCACGGCATAAACGTATGATATTGCGCACAAAACCATAGATGACCCCGATAGTGAGAAGAAGTATTAATATCTGGGGAATGAGAAGTCTCAAAAATAACATTTCGACGATGTGTTATTTAGAAGGGAAATTATCTAAGTCTTGTCGATCGTACCCTTGCATCAGATGCATATTGTTAGAAGCTGTGCGATAGAATTCTGATACAAAAGAATCATTTTTGAATTTTTGTGTGGCACGGCTCATAATCTCTTCTATCTGTGGAGTGAGAATAGGATATGACATAGTGCTACAAAGAGTTTTGAAAATTTGCGGACCGAGTATATTATCGGAATTATTTACAATAAACGAAGTTTCCAAATCATCAAGTTCAGCTTGCAAACGTTGTGCTTGTGCGAATAATTTTTCGCGCATCTTTTCAATATTTTCACCATTCATGATGGCTTGCGTCTCTTGGTGGGACAATTCTTCTAATTGGTTCTCCAATTGTACTCTTTTGTTAAGATATTTATATAGTTCGTCGTTCATTGGAGTTCCGCTAACTTTATGTTGTGCTGCGGTAAGGCTTATGCGAATAGTCCCATCTTCAAGTACCAAAGGCATAACATATTGTTCTCCGACATAGAGATTTGCCATTTTTATGGTGTCAAGAGTGCCGGAAAAATTAAATTGTCCATGTAGGACATTGCAAGAATCAATGTTTTTAATGTTGTTTTCTACATATTCTTTCAAATATAGCATACGTCCATCTATGTCGGGCAACGAGGAAGAGCCTGCAACATGATATGAATTTATACATGAAGAGAGTAAGGCGACAAGTGCCACCAAAGGAAATATAATTATCTTCTGCATATTAGGTATTGATTCCACATTCATTACTCTTTATTTTGTAATTCTTTTTCTATTCTTAAAATGGAGTATAATTGTAATACTGCACCAATGAGCAACGCAATAATCCAATAGTTGTATATATCGATATGTGTATATGCGAAAATCTCATATACAAAATCGTTGGCAATCATAAGAAAGGCTGATAGGAGAATGAGAAAATTACTTATTGTGTGTATTTTGCATAATCTTGCTATTGTAGTGTTATTGCTTTCGTATTTCTGTCTCCACATTATCGCCACATAACATATAGATCCAAGCAAATAAATACCTTGAACAAGGTGTGAACGATTGAAAAAATACAGTATAGCTCCGCAAATTAGTAGGATGCCACCGATTGACTGTATGAGAGATTGTATTTTGCTTAAATGTTTCATTTATCAATTGACTTATCGTCTGTAGTTATTTCATCACTAAATACAAATATGTCTTCATTAGCTTTGTGCATAAAGTACTTTTCCCGTACAATTTTTCTTACTACTTCTGGGTTCGTCTCAAATTCTTGTATCATTGCCGAGTCTCGGCGATGCATTTGTTTGTATTCTTTTATTTCTTTTTGATATTCTGCAATTATCTTTTCGTTTGAACAACGTTCAAGCAATCCATTTACAACAAATAAAAATGCGCAACTGATAATCACTACAGCATACTTATATATGGTAATAAATTTCCATAACTTGTGTAATATTTTTGATATTTTTCTCATAGTTCTTTTCACTCCATTTATGAGTGAATCATAATTTAGATGCAAATCTAACATAAAACTAAAAAACTAAAAAATTAAAAAACTAAAAAAACTAAAAAAAAGCAGCGAAGCTTTTTATTTTTTTTCATTTTCGTGTTAATCTGAAATTTCAATTATTTAGTACTTTTGCAAACGATATGGAAATTGAAGCTCTGAAGGGGATGTATTGGCGCATGCCAATGGTGAAAAAACTTGCTGAGGATATTGCTGTCGGCAGGAAAAAAGTGTTTTCCGTTGTGGGACTACAAGCATCGGCATTGCCAGTAATATTGTCGTCAATTGCACAATATTCTTCAGTTCGGACTTTTCTTGTTATTCTCAACGATGAGGAAGAAGCGGGCTATTTCTATCATGATCTTTGTCAGATAATGGGCGACAGAGATGTTTTATTCTTTGCTTCTTCTTATAGATATAATAAAAAATACTCACAGCGAGATTCGGCAAATGAGATTCTCCGCACGCAAGTGCTAGCACGGCTGTCGGGTGGCGACAAGGACCGTGCGACATTCATCGTTACTTTCCCCGAAGCATTGCAAGAACGGGTGAAGTCGAGCGTGGAATTGGCACAAAGCATAATGAGCATTGCCATAGGTCAGGAGGTAAAGATGTCGGATGTCATCAATCATTTGGAAAATGTTGGTTTTCAGGAAGAGGACTATGTCTATGAGCCGGGGCAATATGCTGTGCGTGGTGGGATAATAGATGTTTTTTCGTTCAGTAGTGAATATCCTTTCCGTATTGATTTTTTTGGTGACAAGGTGGATTCTGTCCGTACTTTTGATGTGCAGACACAGCTTTCCCGAGAGATTCTGGAGATGGTAGATATTGTGGGTA
Source organism: Prevotella sp. (assembly GCA_045617965.1). Lineage (GTDB taxonomy): Bacteria > Bacteroidota > Bacteroidia > Bacteroidales > Bacteroidaceae > Prevotella. The sequence goes on along the minus strand of JAZLJQ010000066.1, from coordinate 18,770 downwards.
ATGTAGAGTGTTCGAAGTGCTGTGAAGATGACATTTCTGCAAATTCGGGACAGGCTGATGTTGATATTGTCAACGATTGTCAGTTGCTCAAGCTGATGCCAGAGAATACGATACTTGTAGTGCGTGACCTTGGGTATATTTGTGAAAGGGTTAGCGATGATGAGTTTTCTGTACGTGCACGCTCGATGAGGCGTATAGAATTGGCGAGTCGCAAGCACAAGCAAGATGATGCGGTTGTCTGCTTCGACACTGCTGTTCAGCCACTTTTCCATAAGAACTTTGAGATGCTCAAGGAGGCTGTTGAAGACTATATCGCAAAAGGATACAGAATTTTCATTCTTGCCGACAGTCCCCGTCAGCATCAGCGACTAAAAGATATTTTTGATGAGATGTCACAGTTTATCAGTTTTACGCCGATAGAAAAAACTCTTCACGGTGGATTTCTAGACAATACGCTGAAGGCATGTTTCTTTACTGATCATCAGATATTCGATCGTTTTCATAAATATACGCTACGTTCTGATAAGGCTCGAAGCGGAAAGATTGCTCTCACGCTAAAAGAGTTGCAGCAGTTTGAGATGGGCGACCTCATTGTCCATACCGATTATGGAATAGGTCGTTTTGAAGGGTTGGTGCGTTTGCCACAAGATGGAGGATTCCGTGAGATGATTAAGATAAGCTATCAGAATAATGATATTATTTATGTTTCAATACATTCTCTGCATAAGGTTTCAAAGTATAGGGGTAGAGAAGGGACAGAAAATGTCAAGCTGAGCCGATTGGGTACAGGTGCTTGGGAGAATCTCAAGGCACGCACAAAGAAAAAGATCAAAGATATTGCCCGCGACCTTATCGTTCTGTATGCTCAACGAAGAAAGCTGCAGGGTTTTGCCTTTTCTGCCGACTGTTTCATGCAGCATGAACTAGAGGCAAGTTTTTTGTATGAAGATACGCCTGACCAACTGAAGGCTACCAATGAGGTGAAAGCCGATATGGAAAAGCCTCGTCCAATGGATCGTCTTATCTGTGGTGATGTGGGTTTTGGTAAGACTGAAGTGGCTGTGAGAGCAGCGTTTAAGGCAGCTTGTGATGGCAAGCAGGTGGCGGTATTGGTACCTACGACTGTATTGTCATACCAACATTATAAGACTTTTACTGAGCGTCTGAAAGATTTTCCAGTAAGAGTGGATTATCTTTCGCGTGCACGATCTGCAAAGAAGACTACTCAGATTCTTCAAGATTTGGAAAGTGGGAAGATAGACATTATTATTGGCACGCACAAGTTGATAGGCAAGACGGTGCATTTTCATGATTTGGGGCTGCTTATCATTGATGAAGAGCAGAAGTTTGGTGTTGGCGTAAAGGAGAAGTTGCGTCAGATAAAAACAAGTGTTGACACTATTACGATGAGTGCAACGCCGATACCAAGAACTCTGCAGTTCTCTTTGATGGGTGCTCGTGACCTGAGTGTCATTCAGACGCCACCGCCAAACCGCTATCCGATTCAGACCGAAGTACACACTTTTGATGCCGATCTCATTGCCGAAGCCATCAGTTTTGAGATGAGCAGAAACGGACAAGTCTTTTTTGTCAGCAATAGGGTGTCGTCGCTTGATGATCTTTATATAACCATAAAAAGACGTTTGCCAGAATGTCGTATTGCGATTGGTCATGGTCAGATGAGGCCTAATGATCTTGAAGACATCGTGATGGGTTTTGTCAACTACGATTACGATGTGCTTCTTTCTACAACAATCATTGAAAACGGCATAGATATTCCAAACGCAAACACTATTATCATAAACAATGCACAGCATTTCGGTCTTTCCGACTTGCATCAAATGCGTGGGCGTGTGGGGCGAGGTAACCGCAAGGCGTTCTGTTATTTGCTTGCTCCCCCTCAGAGTTCGTTGCCGACAGAGGCAAGACGTCGCTTGGAAGCAATAGCCAATTTTTCGGATTTAGGGAGTGGGATACACCTTGCCATGCAGGATCTCGATATACGTGGGGCAGGCAATCTGCTTGGGGCTGAGCAGAGTGGTTTCATTGCCGATTTAGGTTATGAGACTTATCAGAAGATTCTTTCTGAGGCTGTTGCAGAGTTAAGGAATGAAGAAGTGACTATTGGTGGTTCTGATGATGTTCAAGGTTCAAAGAGTGGTGAGCGTAGTGCTGTTGTTGATAGTGTGAGTGCTCGATTTGAAAGCAATCGTGATGATGGGTTATCTTTCGTTGCTGACTGTACTCTTGATACTGATATGGAAATGTATTTTCCGGAAAGTTATGTACCATCATCAAGAGAAAGGATGATGCTCTACAGAGAGCTTGACTCTTTGAAAACGGAGGCAGAAGTGGAAAGGTTTCGTATAAGGTTGAGAGACCGTTTTGGTGCAATTCCTGCAGTCGGTGAGGATTTGATGAGGGTGGTAGTGCTTAGACAGTTGGGTATAAGTTTGGGTATAGAAAAAATTAGTCTTTTTCAGCATAGGCTCAATCTTAGTCTTATTTCCAATGAAGGAAGTCTGTATTATCAAAGTTCGATTTTTGATGCGTTGTTGCAATATATTGCCATGAATCCGCGTCGATGCCAGATAAAGGAGGTCAAGGGTCGAAGGATGGTGGTGGTAGAAAATGTTACGACAGTAAGCGAAGCCATTGAGGTATTAGAGCGTATTTTGATTTCATCAAAAATGACAAAATGACAAAAAAAGGACAGTCCTTGCGGGCTGCCCCAATCATGTTATAGGTATGTTCTATAAATTCTAAAATGATATAAACACTTTTGGTAGCTACTATTTCGAGTGCTTTCAGTTTCTTTTTTGCATATTTTTGCGTATCAATCAGTTGCGTAGCTCGCTATGCGCCTGCTCTCAACGCTAAAATCTACTCGGGAAACAATCCTAAAATCATCTCGATATAATTTATAGAACCCACCTATAAAAAAGCCTGCGCAATAAAGGGCAGACCTTTTTTATTTAAATTTTTGTTTACTTGTTTAATGCAAGTGCTACGTTTACGGCACAAGCCACTGTGCAGCCTACCATTGGATTATTACCCATACCAAGGAATCCCATCATCTCAACATGAGCAGGAACTGATGATGAACCTGCAAACTGAGCGTCAGAGTGCATACGACCCATAGTATCTGTCATACCATAGGATGCAGGACCTGCTGCCATATTGTCTGGATGGAGAGTACGGCCAGTACCGCCACCAGAGGCAACAGAGAAGTAAGGCTTGCCTGCGAGGATGCGCTCTTTTTTGTATGTACCGGCAACAGGATGTTGGAAACGAGTAGGGTTGGTAGAATTACCCGTGATGGAAACATCTACATCCTCAAGCCAAAGGATAGCAACACCTTCGCGAACATCATCTGCGCCATAGCAATTAACCTTTGCACGAGGACTATCGCTATATGGAGTGCGCTCTACAACTTCAACTTTTCCGGTGTAATAATCAAATTGAGTCTTGCAATAAGTGAAACCATTTATACGGCTGATAATCATTGCGGCATCTTTGCCTAGACCATTGAGAATGACGCGCAATGGATTCTTGCGAACTTTATTTGCCATCTCAGCAATCTTTATTGCGCCTTCTGCTGCAGCAAAACTCTCGTGACCTGCAAGGAATGCAAAACATTGAGTCTCTTCGCGCAAAAGCCGTGCTGCGAGGTTACCGTGTCCAAGACCAACCTTTCTGTCATCAGCAACAGAGCCAGGAATACAGAATGCCTGCAAACCAATACCGATAGCTTCGGCGGCATCAGCAGCATTCTTGCAACCTTTTTTTATTGCGATAGCACAACCTACAACGTATGCCCACTTCGCATTTTCAAAACAAATCATCTGTGTCTCCTCACAAGTCTTGTAAGGGTCGATACCTGCCTTTGTACAAATCTGTTCTGCTTCTTCAACAGAAGCAATACCATTGTCGTTCAAAGCAGCGATAACCTGCTTCATACGACGATCCTGTGATTCAAATTTTACTTCGCGTCCCATAGTATTATTCTTTTCGTGGGTCAATAGATTTAACAGCACCTTGCTCTTCCTTTGTGCGACCATATGTACCGGTAGCAGCCTTGATAGCTTCGGCATTACTCATATCTTTCTTCAAAGCGTCCATGAGCTTGCCCATGTGGACGAATTCATAACCGCAAACCTGATCGTTTTTATCAAGGAACATTTTTGTAATGTAGCCTTCTGTGAGTTGAAGGTAACGAGTACCCTTAGCTTTTGTTCCGTAGAGTGTTCCTACTTGTGAAACAAGACCTTTTCCCAAATCTTCAAGACCAGAGCCGATTGTAAGACCGCCTTCTGAGAAGGCACTTTGAGTGCGTCCATAGACAATCTGAAGGAATAATTCACGCATAGCAGTATTGATAGCATCGCAAACGAGGTCTGTGTTCAAAGCCTCAAGAAGAGTCTTACCAGGAAGGATTTCACTTGCCATTGCTGCAGAGTGAGTCATACCAGAGCAACCGATAGTCTCAACGAGAGCCTCTTCAATGATGCCGTCCTTTACATTTAGTGAGAGTTTGCATGCTCCCTGCTGAGGTGCACACCAACCAATTCCGTGAGTCATGCCGGAGATATCTTTAATCTCTTTGGCCTTTACCCACTTACCTTCTTCAGGTATTGGAGCAGGTCCGTGATTAGGACCTTTGGCAACACAACACATGTTTTGTACTTCTGTAGAATAAATCATTTTATTAAAATTTATAATTTATATAATTTGTGAGAACTCCGATCTTTGCTCGCCTGAGCACCAACGGAGTACAAGAATTTATTTTTATAATTATCAATTTCCAATTACGATTTGCCGTCGATAAAATCAATAGCTTCTAGCTATGATCACTCTTGCCTTACTTGGTTTTCCGCTTACCATATCCACTCCTAGAGTTTGTTCGTAGCCAAAAGGTACGCAACGGATTGTTGCTTGAGTCTCTTCTTTGATTTTGGCTTCTGTCTCTGCGGTACCATCCCAATGACAAAGGAAAAAACCGCCATCTTTTATGTGTTCCTTAAATTCTTCGTAGTTGTCGCATTCGTGTATCTTCTCGTCGCGCCACGCTTTTGCCTTGAGGAGCATATTTTTCTGGATATCATCAAGAAGATTCTCTACATATTCGGCGATGCCTTCAATAGGGCGTGTCTCTTTTTCAAGAGTGTCGCGACGCATCACTTCGATAGTTCCATTTTCAAGGTCACGTGCACCAATGACAAGACGTACAGGAACACCTTTCAACTCATAATCTGCAAACTTAAATCCCGGGCGTTTGTTGTCGGCATCATCATATTTTACGCTTATGCCGTCTTTCTTTAACTTGCTGATAATAGGCATTATTACCTCATCTACTTGTTGTTTTTGCTCTGGTTTACCGGCAATAGGAACGATAACTACCTGTAGTGGGGCCAATGCCGGTGGCAAGACGAGTCCGTTGTCATCGCTATGAGTCATAATGAGTGCACCAATCAAACGAGTGCTTACACCCCAACTTGTTGCCCAAACATATTCTTCCTTATTTTCTTTATTGAGGAATTTTACGTCAAATGCTTTTGCGAAGTTTTGCCCAAGGAAATGACTTGTTCCGCTTTGTAGAGCTTTGCCGTCTTGCATCATCGCCTCGATGGTATAAGTGTCAAGAGCACCTGCAAAACGTTCTGTTTCGCTCTTTACTCCCTGTATGACAGGCACAGCCATATAGTTTTCGGCAAATTCGGCATACACTTTTAGCATTTTCTGTGCTTCTTGTTCTGCCTCTTCACGAGTCGCATGTGCAGTATGTCCTTCTTGCCAAAGAAATTCTGATGTGCGGAGGAAAGGACGTGTTCTCATCTCCCATCTCATCACGTTACACCATTGGTTGCACATCAATGGTAGGTCGCGCCAAGAGTGTATCCAATTCTTGTATGTATTCCAGATGATGGTTTCTGAGGTAGGACGTACGATGAGCTCTTCTTCAAGCTTTGCTTCTGGGTCAACAACAACACCATCATGTGTTTCGTTAGTCTTTAAGCGGTAATGAGTGACAACAGCACATTCTTTTGCAAAACCTTCAACATGCTCAGCTTCGCGTGAAAGGAATGATTTTGGGATAAGCAATGGGAAATATGCATTTTGCGCACCTGTTTCTTTGAACATCTTATCAAGTTGACTCTGCATCTTTTCCCAGATAGCATATCCGTAAGGCTTTATTACCATACATCCTCTTACTGCACTCTGTTCAGCTAGGTCAGCCTTTACGATAAGGTCGTTATACCATTGTGAATAGTTTTCGGCTCTTTTTGTTAAATCTTTAAGTTCAGCCATTTTTTTGTTCGTATTTGATTTTCGTCTTAATTCAAAAGGTGTTTATATGCAGAACACAAAGGTAATAAATTGAAAATTTATATACAAAAATTATTTCCTTTAGACACATTATTATAATATAAATCAATTTAATTCAAGTTGACTTCTTGTAGTTTGTATATGGTTTATCGTCGGTAAGATGTTATATTTGTTTTGTTAATAGCGATTTTTAACTATATAAGATATTATAACTTTTAATTATTCTTAAATTGCCTAAAAATCAACAATTTTTATTCTAAATAAAAAATGATCCCATTTATTTACATTTGAATCGAGGTGTCTTCCACTCGTTGCTTCGTCGTCTTTATTTCAGAAGGTGTGAATTGTCGCGATGATTCAATAGAATTATCACGATAATTTTGCAAAATCATCGTGATAAGTTTCTTAATTTATCACGACAAGTTCGGGGCTTCGAGCGTTTGACTTCGAGGCTCATATCAGTCATAAGTGTTTAATGGATTTGTATAAAATGTATCATTATGAGTCTTATTGCTTGTGCTGTTGCTTTGTGTAATTTCTTTTTGAAAATATAATGTTTTTTTCTCTGATATATGTCGTTTATATATATTTTTAAAGATTTTATCTAAAAATATTACATATTTTTGGCTTTCTCTTCGCCTTGCACTAATTTTGTACAATCGGAAAGAAAGTTAACTACAAAATATAAAAAACAAGATGATAAATATTCATTTCCCCGATGGTTCTGTTCGTCAATATGAACAGGGGGTAACAGCCTTACAAATCGCAGAAAGTATTTCACCAGCACTTGCACGCGACGTTCTCGCATGTAGTATCAACGGAGAAACAACAGAGTTGAATCGCCCAATAAATGCTGATGCAGATGTGAAACTTTTCAAATGGGATGACAACGAAGGAAAACGCACCTTTTGGCATACTTCGGCACACCTTTTGGCAGAAGCCTTGAAGGAACTTTATCCTGGCATTCAGTTTGGCTTCGGACCTGCTACGGAAAATGGCTTCTTTTATGATGTAAAACTCAAAGACGGCGGAAATATTTCTGAGGCAGACTTTGAAAAGATTGAAAAGAAGATGATAGAGCTTGCTCAAAAAAAGGAGGAGCTCGTTCGTAAGGAAATATCAAAAGCCGATGCGCTCGCCTCATTCAAGGCAGACGGACAGGATTACAAATGCGAACATATCGCCGAAGACCTTGAAGATGGTAGTATCTCTACTTATACACAAGGAACATTTACCGATCTTTGCAAAGGTCCTCATTTGATTTCTACGGCTCCTATCAAAGCTGTAAAATTGTTAAGCGTTGCCGGCGCTTTTTGGCGAGGTGATGCAGATAAAGACCAACTTAATCGCGTATATGGTATTTCTTTCCCTAAAAAAAAGATGCTTGATGAGTATCTTGCTCTCATTGAAGAAGCAAAGAAACGCGACCATCGTAAAATAGGTAAGGAAATGGAATTGTTTATGTTCTCCGATAGAGTGGGTAAGGGGCTTCCTATGTGGTTACCGAAAGGTACGGAGCTACGTCTTCGCTTACAAGATGCTTTGCGTAAGATACAGCGTCGCTATGGATATCAAGAAGTTATCACTCCAAATATAGGTAGCAAGAATCTTTATGTCACTTCAGGGCATTATGCTCACTATGGAAAAGATTCATTCCAACCGATACACACTCCAGAAGAGAATGAAGAATATATGCTTAAGCCTATGAACTGTCCTCACCACTGTGAAATCTTCGCTTGGAAGCCACGTTCATACAAAGACCTTCCTCTTCGCATAGCGGAGTTTGGAACTGTTTATCGTTATGAACAGAGTGGCGAACTCCATGGATTTACACGCGTGCGCTGTTTTACTCAAGATGATGCTCATATCTTTTGTCGTCCAGACCAAGTAAAGCAGGAGTTCTTGAATGTAATGGATATCATCCGCGTAGTGTTCGGTACGTTTGGATTTGAGTTTGAGGCTCAGATATCTCTTCGTGACCCTAACGATAAGGAAAAATACATAGGTTCTGACGAAGTTTGGGAGCAAGCCGAAAGTGCAATCGTAGAGGCTTGCCAAGAAAAGGGGCTTCCTGCAAAAATCGAGTACGGCGAAGCTGCTTTCTATGGGCCAAAGCTAGACTTCATGGTAAAAGATGCCCTTGGACGTCGTTGGCAGTTGGGGACAATTCAGGTGGATTATAACTTGCCTCAGCGATTCCAGCTTGAATACATGGGCGAAGACAATTTGAAACACACTCCTGTGATGATACATCGTGCTCCGTTTGGAAGTATGGAGCGTTTCACAGCAGTACTCATCGAACATACAGCAGGACATTTCCCATTATGGCTTACTCCTGACCAGGTGATGATACTCCCTATATCAGAGAAACATAACGAATATGCAAATAAGCTCTGCAAGTATTTTGATAATGTAGGTGTAAGAGCTCAAGTAGATGCTCGCAACGAAAAGATAGGACGAAAGATTCGCGATAACGAGATGAAACGTATCCCTTATATGCTTATCGTTGGAGAGCAAGAAGCTATGAACGGAACTGTTGCCATGCGTCAGCAGGGCGGTGGCGAACAAAAAGTGATGACATATCAAGAATTTGCCGAAAAGATAAATGCTGAAGTTGCAGAGATGACAAAGGATTTCTAGAAAATTAAGAATTTTTAATTAGTTTGTGGATTAAGATTATAAAATTAGAGACAATATTTTTAATTATTAATTCTTTAAATCCTTATAAATAGTCATGTGCAATAAGTTAAAAACACTATACGAAAATGCTCTCGGTCAAAAGGCGGAGAGCATTGTGCGTTTAGTTGCAGCAGGCAGTAATCGTCAGTATTACCGCATTATATCTCCGAACGGTGATACTTTAATAGGTGTTGTCGGAACATCACGCGAAGAAAACGATGCTTTTCTCTTTTTGTCACAGCATTTTGAAGAAAAAGGACTGAATGTGCCGAAGATTATTGCTGTCAGCGATGACCACATGCAATACATCATTTCCGATCTTGGCGACACATCACTTTTTTCTATTATAAAGCAAGGAGATTTGTCTTTGATGGAGTCAACAATAAAAGAACTCATCAAAATACAAGTCTTTGGGGGAGAAGGATTGGATTACTCAATTTGTTATCCTCAGTCGGAGTTTGATCGGGAGAATGTGCTTTTTGACTTGAATTATTTTAAATATTGTTTTCTGAAAACTACCGGTATTGATTTCCATGAATTGCGTTTGCAAAAGGATTTTTATCATCTTGCAAATGATCTCTGTGAATATTCCGTAGTGAAAAATATTGAAGGCAGAGAGATAAATACTTTTATGTATCGTGATTTTCAATCGCGAAATGTGTTGGTGAAAGATGGGAAGCCTTGTTTTATTGATTATCAAGGTGGACGTCGAGGACCTATCTATTATGACTTGGCTTCATTTCTTTGGCAAGCATCAATAGATCTTGATGATGAAGTCAAAGAGCATTTGATTGATGCATATTATGATGAGATGCAAAAATATATTCTTCTTGCCGATAAAGAAGAGTTTTTACACCGCCTACGACTTTTTGTATTCTTTCGTACTATGCAAGTCTTGGGTGCATACGGATTCCGGGGGTATTTTGAGCGCAAACAACACTTTATTGATAGCATTTCGCCTGCATTGAAGAATCTGGAAGCTTTGTTGAAAAAAAATGTTGCTGATAATTACCCGGAACTCAATGCCACCTTACATGATTTGGTTGAACAACACAAACAAAAGTTGAAAGAGAAAGAAAAACGGACACACCTTGTTGTTCGCATCTTTTCTTTCTCCTATAAAAAAGGCATTCCACAAGATGAAAGTGGTAATGGCGGAGGATATGTTTTTGATTGTCGTTCCACTCATAATCCAGGGCGGTATGCTCAGTATAAACATTCAACTGGTTTAGACGAAGATGTCATACACTTTCTTGAAGAAGATGGCGAAATAAAGGATTTCTTGGAATCAGTATATGCTCTTGCCGACCATCATGTGGAACGATACTTGCAACGCGATTTTACGGATTTAATGTTCTCGTTCGGGTGCACAGGCGGTCAACATCGAAGCGTCTATTCCGCACAGCATTTGGCAGAGCATCTGAATGAAAAATACGGCATTGAGGTGCATCTCTGCCACCGTGAACAAGGAATAAATCAAACTCTATGCAAGCGATGATTTTTGCTGCCGGCCTTGGCACACGTCTGCGTCCACTTACGGACAACACGCCTAAAGCTTTGGTAAAAGTGGCAGGGAAACCTCTTTTGCAACATGTATTGGAAAAACTGAAAAATGCTCATGTCGTGATAAATGTCCATCACTTCGCTCAGCAAATAAAAGATTATCTTGATGATAAGGCTAATTTCAGTATGGACATATCAGTAAGTGACGAAAGTGCTTGCCTGCTTGATACAGGAGGAGGCATAAAGCACGCAGCGCCATTGTTTCAAGAATCAACACCGATACTAATTCATAATGTTGATATTTTCAGCAGTGTGGATTTACAGACTTTCTATCAAGAATCAATGATGAATGTTGCTACGTTGCTTGTTAGCAAACGTGAGACATCCCGATATCTTATTTTTGATGATGATAACTGTTTGATAGGTTGGGAGAATACCAAAACTGGCGAGATAAAGGGTTGTGCAGATGGTAGCCGTTATGCTTTTTCAGGCATACATACATTTTCTCCATTATTATTCAAGTATTTTGATTTGTTTCCAGAACGTTTTAGCATTATCGACTTTTACCTTTCTATATGCAAAAAGGAGAAGATAAAATGCAGAATAAAAGATGATTTGTGTATTCTTGATGTAGGCAAACTTGACTCTTTGGCAGAAGCCGAGAAATTTGTAATTAATAATTATTGATACACATATTATATCTGTGTCGTAGAGACTATATTAAATATTAGATACGATACTTTATTTTTATCTTAGAAATTTGTTTTTCTTTTTGTCTTTTACTAATTTCGCAGAAAATTTAGATAGAATATGGAATTAACTGGAAAAATTATTGCTGCGCTTGATGCACGCGAAGGTACATCTTCCCGTACGGGTAGTACTTGGAAATCACAAGAGTTTGTAATAGAAACACACGATCAATATCCTAGAAAATGCGTCTTTACTGTTTTTGGTGAAGAACGTTTACAACAATTTAATATTCAAGTTGGCGAAGAGATGACAGTATCTTTTGATATAGATGCTCACGAATGGAATGGTCGGTGGTTTAACGATATCCGTGCTTGGAAAGTTGATCGCAACATGACAACTCCTGTTGATGGTGTAGCGCCAACAGATCCAGGGATAGATGCTCCGTTCCCAACACCAACAGAAGCCCCTGAAGAAGGTTCTGCAGATGATCTTCCTTTTTAATAATATGAAATAATAAGATATATAACATTAAGGCCACATGCGACATTGTCGATGTGGCCTGTATCGTGTCCTATCATTTTGCTAATGAGAAGATATTTAATTTTTGGAATTATTGTTTTGTTTAGCTCTTTTTTGCTTTCTGCACAAAATTTCAAGCAAAATCCACGTTATTTGGAGTACATAGAAATGTATAAGGATATAGCTGTGGACCAAATGAAAGAATATGGTATTCCGGCATCAATCACTATTGCACAAGGAATCATTGAGAGTGGGGCTGGACAGAGCGAACTTGCTCAGAGAGCAAATAATCATTTTGGTATAAAATGTGGTAGTGATTGGACAGGGCCGACATCATATCATGATGATGACGAAAGAGGGGAATGTTTCCGTGTCTATGATTCTGCTTTGGAGAGTTTTCGTGATCATTCTGAATTCCTAAAAAAGAAGCGTTACAGCCGTTTGTTTGAACTTAAAATAACAGATTACAAAGGATGGGCACACGGGTTGAAGGCCGCCGGATATGCTACATCTCCCATCTATGCAAAAAATCTAATAAATATTATTGAAACTTATGAACTATATAGGCTTGATAACAACACTTATCAATCATGTTCTATTCATAGTTTATCATCACCTTTGAAACAAAGAACCATTTACCTAAACAACGAAAACTATTATATAAAGGTAAGACATGGTGATACATTCCGTTCGCTCGGCAAAGAGTTGAATATATCTTGGAGAAAGCTAGCAAGGTATAATGAACGTGATAAAAGAGATGTGTTGAAGGAAGGGGAGGTAATATATTTAAAGAAGAAAAAATCAAAAGCGGAAAAGAAATACAAAAAAGTCCCACACATTGTGCAAAATGGAGAATCAATGTATTCTATTGCACAGCGTTATGGAATAAGGTTGAAGAAATTGTATAAGATGAACGATCTTGAACCGAATTACAAAATACATGTCGGAGATAGACTGAGGGTGAGATAAATATAATTAAGAATAAAGACTCTGAGAAAATAAGACAATGCCTGATAAAAGAATACTTACAATACAAGATATAAGCTGTGTCGGTCAGTGTTCGCTGACGGTCGCATTACCCATCATTTCGGCTTGTGGCATCGAAACGGCAATACTGCCTAGTTCGGTATTGTCGAATCATACAGCAAAAGGTTTCATAGGATGGACATTCTGTGACCTAACTAATGAAATGCCAAAGATTCTTCATCAATGGCAACAAGAGAAGATTACATTTGATGCTTTTTATACAGGCTATATAAGCAAAGAACAAATACCAATAATTCTTGATATTGTAAAAAAAACATTAGCAACGAATACTTCTCAAAACTATAAACTTATTGTTGATCCGGTAATGGCCGACAATGGACTTTTATATAAAGGTTTTGATGATGACTTTCCGAAACAAATGTTACATTTGTGTAAACATGCAGATGTGGTTCTCCCAAATATTACTGAGGCTATTTTGATGTTAGATATGCCATATGTTGAACACAATCACAGCAATGATTATATAGAAGAAATTGTTAGGAAACTTTATGACAAAGGCATTAAGAATGTTGTGCTTACAGGAGTCAGCTTCAATGATGATGAGTTAGGTGTAGCTTGTTTTGATGGTCAAAATATACATTATTATTTCAATCAGCGTCTAAATGTGTCTTTCCATGGAACGGGCGATGCATACGCTTCTGCTTTCACCGGTGCGTTAATGCGAGGAAAATCTCTGCTTGAGTCAGCTACGATTGCTGCCGATTTTGTAGTAAAAGCTATTAGTTACACCCTTGAAGACGTAGATCATTGGTATGGGGTAAAGTTTGAAAAGGCAATACCATACCTTATTTCAAGATTATAAGTTTATTGATAATATAAAAAGCGGAGACTTTAAAGACTCCGCTTTTTATATTATGTATTTAAGAGTTTTATTTCAAGGTACGAACGAAACGGAAGAATTTCCATCCTGCTTCATCTGCATAATTAGCCTCTTCTGTCTCTGGCACAAAGAGAATACTCGTACGATATACATTATACATAAATGTATCTCCAGGTTTAACAACAATAGGTGGTACCGTTGTACGACAATATACATATACTATTTTTTCGCATCCGTCAAAAGCTTGTGTAGCAATCTTTACAGGTGAACAGAATGTAAGATATGCAAGATAACTGCAATTATAAAATGCTTTTGTTTCGATATTCTGAAGATACTTACCAAATTTTACTCTTGTCAATCCTGTGCAGTTCTCAAAAGCTTGTTTGCCGATAGTGATAACTGATTCAGGAAATTCCATACTCTTCAATCGAGGGCAATTTAGGAATGCATAAGTGCCAATATTACGAATGGTATTAGGTAATACTACCAATAGGATATCTTTACAATCGCGGAAAGCTTCTTTACCTATACTAGTCACTTTGTATGATTTTCCATTGTAAGTGGCTGATTCAGGAATGTAGATAACGCCTGCATATGTGTTGCGCTCATTGTGAGTTACTTCACAAGTAGCTCCATCTTTATTGATGTTGTAATAAATAGTTTTGCCATCATTGTTAGGTGCAGAGAATTTGTATGCATACATATTTGAAGCACACATCATGCCAAATAGGCACACAACAAGTCTTAAAAGATTTTTCTTCATAATGATATTATTATTTTTTATACACTAGTTTTAGTAGCACAAAAGTACATATTTAATTTTAAATCACAAAAAAATGTCATCTTGAGAAAGTTAATTTGTATTATTATCTAGGATTATCTTACTATGAACTTATGCCCTTTTTTGATTATGATAGTTGATTTGTGATAATTATTTATCTTTTGTCCACGCAGATTATACATTGTATTAGATGTATTATCATTCGTTTGCATGTCGTTGATTCTTGTGATAACAGAGCTTGGTTCGCTCAGTCCGCCCATATAGTTTGCAGCACGTACTTGATATGTACCAGGTGTAGTTATATTATAATAAGGAGTAGATACGAAATCTATAACATTACCATCTCTTATTATTGCCCAACAGAGAGCTGACGAGTTGTCCCATGATATTGTTGTTCCTCGCAAAACGACTCCTGTTGGCGCATTCATCTGTTGTGTAAGTGCTTTTGCATCCCACGTAGTAATGACTTTATCATAAGTGTATTCGGCAACTTGGTCTTCATTAAGTACACAAGCATCACTACTGCTTGCAGCCGAACATGCATCAAGAGAGCGTGCAGATAGATCCAATATTTTTCCGTTAGCATCTTTTGAGCCATATTCATGGAAACGGCATACAAGTCCAGACGTCATAGAACCCCATCCTACGTCCTTTGGAAGTACGAGGAATCTAGTGTGTAGATAGGTCGCGGCTGGCGAATCGTTCCAAGGGCGTCCTAAATAGAATTGTTTTTCAAGTCCGACTTTTGCATCTACAGTACAATTACTGAATACAAATCCTTTATATCCAGGCTGTGTATTTGGTGCAGTGATATATCCCGCTCCCGTATTGTAGATGTAGCAGTTTTCTAAGAACGCTGTGCCGTCGCCATAGATAAAGTCTGTCTGTCCGTATATACTACAATCTTCTAGGTAAGCTGAGGCATCGCCTTTGTTTAGATAATATGTATCTTGAATGCCTTGCATACATACGCGCTTGTATGTGATGCGCTTACCACGTTGACGCATGGCCATTGCCTGTCCGGTTGAAGTTTGTGATTCCCAATCGCGTGCTTGGCGGATTGTTATGTCTTGCAAATATATATCTGAAGATGATGAATCGATGAAAAGGGTAGGAGTGAGTTCTTGTGGGTTTGATGATACTGTTCCCGGATTATTCATTATCAATACTCCCTCCATACTTTCACCTATGATAGACACATAGCTTGTGAGTTCCGTCTTTGCTTTTTTCCCAAAATCATATATTCCATTATGGAGGAAGATACGATAAGGCGCGTCAACACTTTTTGTTGCATTTTTTGCTGTTGAAAGTGCTAATATCAGTTCATCGCCATTTCTGACGATTGCATTGTACGGACCATCAGAGAAAATATGACTTCCGTCTGAGAATACAGCCGTAAGATGTATATCTTCTGTCAGTCGGTGTGTGTAAGTACGTGATGTCGAGAGAATATTATCATAATCATCTATCCAATGAACGAACAGATAACCATCTGCCGCAGTTGCGGTAATGGTAACCTCGGAATTGATATCATAAGTTTCTGCATCAGGTTCACGGCTTATGGTTCCTGCATTATAAGGACTGACATCGGTGGTCAACGTCACTTGTTCGGCTGTATTCTCAACCATAGAATATACTTCCAAATGGAACATATAGGCATTCTGTTCTTCATTGAGATTCCACCATTGTAATTCCACGTCTTCGTCATTTACATCTACTTCTATCCACTGTGGTGTTCCGTTGATGAGAGTGTTATATAGTGTTACCCAATCCGTATCTTTAGCACTTTTCTTACGAAGTCCCCATCCTCTGTTATTACCAGTAGCACCTTCAAAGAAACGAACTTTCGTGATGTTCTTGAATTTGGATGTAGAGAAAGTTGATGCAGATTTTGCTGCCAAAGCATATCCTTTGTAATCAGGATCAGTTTCAGGATCAAACTTACTCGGATTTGTTGCTGCAGAATCTACGGTCGTGTTATACGTTGAAAAGATTATCGTTTCATCTGAGAAATCGGTATTTATATGAATAGTATCATTTGAACTTACATATCTCCAATCCTGAAAACTTGTATTGATTATAGCTTTCTCTGTATATAGTGGAACAACTTTTGGAATGTTAAGTACAATAGAGTTGAGTGAAGATGCCTCAACTGTAAAAGATGCTTTTGCACCATCTATTGACGGAGTAACGGCAAGACCATTGACTTTCAGTTTTGCCTTATCATACCATGGAATTGTAATGACAGAATTGTTGAAGTCAAGTTTTACATCCTGTTTCTCATTCTCTACATCTGCTTGAGTGACAAAAATACCTTCTCCCATTACAGACGGAGCACCTTCCTGTTTGAAATCCCATAATACTGACATATCCGTAGTGCGATCTGCAATATTTTTCTTATTAATATTATAAATAGGTGTGTCATATGTCATTTCCATAGGAGTGTTATATGTCTGCATAGGAACATATATTTTCCCATCATTTCCATTCAGCCATCCCGAAAGTGTCTTGCCTTCTTCGTAATTAGTCATATTGGCTGGTATGGTAACGGAATATTCTTCTGTTTCGTAATCTGTCTTGTTGATTGTGCCGTCGGCAACACCATTTAGATAAATCTCAAGGTTGCTGTATCCACTTGCAGTAATCATTGCACCATCTTCGGCATCGTTAGGATTAAGTCCATTAGCTGTCTCATAAGCATTTGGCATTCCATCGTTGTCTGTATCTAAAGCATATTTGTCACCTTCACGCATTCCTAGATAAGGGTAGTTTGTATATACTGCCCCTACTTTTTTATCATCAATTGCATAATACGTGTCGTGTTCTTTGAGTGTTATTTGGTCTGGAGAGTCTATGATGCCAAGCCCATTGCCACGGTCGCCAGATGCAAAATCATTATTTGTTCCTGCTGCCTGTGCAAGAATACGCTGATCCACTTCGTCTATACGTGGAAGTGTAGCTCCTGCTTGTTGTACAGTCTTATTATATGCACTCTCCGCATCTTCTACTTCATATCCACTCCATTGTGTCGGGAATTCCTGAAGGGTATATTGTTTAAAGTTATTTCCTGTAAGGTTTATTGCGCGTGCAGAATTACCATCTTCTGCTCCATAATAATTATCAGCATTCACTGCATCTAGATTGCTTTTAGACCATACACCACTTTTGGTAGAATATTCACCATCAACCTCGAATTTATTTCCGTTTAGATACCATTCCCCATAAGGTGAGGATGGAGAACAGAAATAGCGTGAGCTACTCACACTTTTCTTTGTGGCAGGACCTGGACGGTAGAAGTTATTTACAAGATAAACACGATCGTAACTATCCGGAACACCTGTTTTTGATTTATCGTTTTCTCCACCATATTGCGCATTAGAATTTCCCCAATTGAAGACAACATTGTTCGCAAACTCGCTATTTACATACTGGTCGTTTGTTCCTCTCGCACCATTGAAGCGTGGTGAACGGGAATTGGAGTTGGTGATGAGTGAATGGTGCATAGTAGAATATTCCCCTCCCCATTGTGTAGCATAGGCTCGTGCACCCTTGGAGTTTTTTGAATTATAAAGCGATTCTCCGATGATACACCATTGTACTGTGGTATAGTTTGTGTCATAAGCCGTAAGGCATTCTTCCATACTCCATGTTATAGAGCAGTGATCAAGAATTATATTTGTGCCGTTTTCCATATCAATGCCACACATGCTTTTCGAAGGGATATCGCCTGCACGAAAACGTAGATGACGTACAATGATATTGTTACTATTGATATATAGGTTATAACCTGCCAAACATACACCACCGCCGGGAGCCGTTTGTCCTTCTATGGTGATATTGTCTTTGTTGGTTCTCAACTTTGATGTAAGGAAGATTGTTCCGCAAGTTTTGAAAAGGATTGTTCGTGGTAGACCTCCATTATCAACACCTAAAGCCCAACGAAGTGTACCTGGAATAAGATTTGAATCGGAACAGTCATCGTTACGAGTCACGTAGAACACAGTGCCTCCACGTCCGCCTGTAGTATATTTACCATACCCTTCCGCACTAGGAAATGCAGGTATTCCTGTTGTTATTGGCAGAAAGGTTGCTGCCGTCATTTGTACATTTCCTATAAATAAGAATAAGCAAGCGATGGAAATGATTAAGAAAGTAATTTTCTGTCTCATAATAGAATGATTTTAGATAAGTTGTTGAAATTTTATATTATATTACTTGTGGACAAATTTAGTACAAGGCTAGCGAAAGGCCAAAAATATGTAATATTTTTGGTTCATCCGACATTTCGAGTGATGCGGCAATCATGTAGTGCATAAAGCCTAAGAGTGAAATATCGGTCGTCTCTGAATCCGTATGCATTGCGTTTCATAACTTTTATCTTGTTATTGATACCTTCTACTTTTC
>JAZLJQ010000065.1:0-30557 GCA_045617965.1 Prevotella sp. | reverse complement strand
TTATGCCTTTTAGAGAAAGAATTTGATACATTCTGTCCCTTTTCCTAGTCTTGGCATCTTAGGGGCAGTTGGTTTTGAAATGTCGTAATGCATTGTAATTCTGCTTTTTAGGTGAATAATTCGATTAATTTTTTTACTTTTTCTATCAATCTATCAATCTTACAGTTAAAAATAAAGATACCCTATTTTGTTCATTTTCCTTATTTTATATATATAATTATCTATATATTAGCAAGTTATAAGAGTATATGAAAAAATACCATAGTCTAAAAATTAACAATATGACTGTAAGACTCTAGGGTAAATTCCACTTAACTTTCAAACGGCTCTAACGTTTTTTCATCTATGAGGCCTGCTATAGCAAGGAGTTCTTCGGCTGCTTCCCGGCAGAGGGTGCGGAAGGTGAAAATATTACGAAATGTAGAAGAACAAATACATTCAAGAAGGTTCACAAGGTGGGTACTATATCGAGGCAACAATCAAGCCTATGCCTTAACAAAATTGCCAAATGCTAAGACACACATCTACATGAAAGGAAACAGCCTTACTAGACAACAACACACACAATTTATAACAGACTAAAACACAATAGCGTCAACACACTATTACAGCAGTTACAACTCAAGATGAATTATCTAACTGCTGTAATAGTGTAATAAATCCTTAATAAGTGCTTTTTTAAAGCAACTTTGCTACTTTTGAACTTACTTGAAATACTTTGCTGTTAATCTCATGCAAGGAGAGAAGAATAGCAAACAGAGATTCATTCTTCCACTATTATATGTATGCTAAATTTATGTGGTTTCATCATAATATCTTTTGAAATACAACTAAAAAAGTCAAAAAAAAGTTTAAAACCTTATACGAATTTATATATATGAATTGCAAATAATCAAATTATTATTACTTTTGTGGGGAGAAAATGTGAAAGTATTGTTTTTTAAGTCGATTTCGTCGAAATAAATTGGAAATATATGGGATTTTTTAGTTTTTTCTCAAAAAAAGAAAAGCCTGCAGAGACAATAGCAAAAGAAAAAGAAACCCTTAATAAAGGCTTGCAGAAGACCAAACAGAGTGTGTTTGAAAAACTCTCGCATGCTGTAATGGGAAAGTCAACAATCGATGATGATGTACTAGACAACCTTGAAGAAGTGCTCGTGACGAGTGATGTCGGCGTAGATACTACCTTGAAAATCATCAAACGCATCGAAGAACGCGTAGCAAAAGATAAATATGCCAGCACATCCGAACTACAACAGATGCTTAGAGAAGAAATGGCAAAACTCCTTGCAGAAACAGACTCTCAAAATGAAGACCAAACGGAAAATCTGCAAACACCAAAGCCATACGTCATAATGGTGGTCGGAGTGAACGGAGTAGGCAAGACAACTACAATAGGAAAATTGGCATGGCAGTTCCGACAGCAAGGAAAGAAAGTTGTGTTGGGCGCAGCCGACACGTTTCGTGCCGCAGCAGTAGAACAACTCGTCATTTGGGGCGAAAGAGCAGGCGTACCCGTAGTGAAACAACAGATGGGTAGCGACCCTGCAAGTGTGGCCTTCGACACTTTGAAATCGGCAGTTGCTAGCGATGCTGATGTGGTGCTCATAGATACAGCAGGCCGACTGCACAATAAAGTTGGGCTGATGAACGAGCTGACAAAAATAAAGAATGTGATGAAAAAAGTTGTGCCAGATGCACCTCACGACGTGATGCTTGTCCTTGATGGTAGCACAGGGCAGAATGCCTTTGAACAAGCTAGACAGTTTACCGCCGCAACAGAGGTGACATCATTGGCTATAACCAAGCTCGATGGCACAGCAAAGGGAGGCGTAGTAATAGGCATTTCCGACCAATTCCAAATACCTGTACGATATATAGGGCTAGGAGAAGGAATGGAAGACCTACAAGTGTTTGATCGCAAGGAATTTGTAGATTCACTATTTAAATAGACTAAAATATCGCTATAAATCTGCATTAAATTAGCACCAAATGCAAAGAGTTGGTATAATAACATTAGGGTGTTCAAAGAATCTCGTTGATAGCGAAAGGCTTATGGGATGGCTCGAGAAGGTCGGTTTCGAGGCTGTGCCAGAGAGTAGCGATGAGCCAATAGTCGTGGTCAATACTTGTGGATTTATCGGTGATGCCAAGCAAGAAAGCATAAACACGATACTTGAACTTGAACAAAAAAAAGCTGAAGGAAAAATAAAACATATCTACGTCATGGGATGCCTCTCTCAGCGTTATGGCAAAGAATTACAGACAGAAATACCGGGTATAGACAAGTGCTTCGGCAAGTTTGACTGGGACGGCATCGTAAAGGAGCTAACAACAGAAGAGCACAACCGACAAGGTGCATCTGAATATGGATATGCCAAACGCAAACTCACTACACCACCTCATTATGCCTACATAAAAATAGCAGAAGGATGTGATCGCCATTGTGCCTATTGTGCCATACCGATAATGACAGGCAAGCATGTGTCGCGCCCACAAGAAGAAATCCTAGAAGAGGTGCGCGAACTTGTGGCAAGAGGAGTAAAGGAATTCCAGATAATAGCCCAAGAAATAACCTTTTACGGAAAAGATATAGATGGTAAGTTTCATATAGCCGAGCTCATAGATAGAATGGCCGATATCAAAGGAGTAGAGTGGATACGCCTACACTATGCCTACCCCACAGACTTCCCAATGGAACTGCTAGAGGTCATGCGCAAGAGAGAAAATGTATGTAAATATCTAGATATTGCCCTACAACATATCTCGGAAAATGTATTAAAACGTATGCACCGTCATGTAACAAAAGGCGAGACTTATGACCTGATAAGAAAAATACGTCAAGAGGTGCCCGGCATAACACTACGCACAACACTCATGGTGGGATTCCCCGGCGAGACGGAAGAAGACTTTGAAGAACTACTCACCTTTGTGAAAGAAATGAGATTTGAACGCATGGGGGCTTTTACATATTCAGAAGAAGAAGGCACCTTTGCCGCTCAACATTATAAAGACGATGTGCCAGAAAGCGTGAAGCAAACAAGACTTGACCGTCTAATGGCTGTGCAACAAGATATCTCGGCAGAGATGGAAGCCGAAAAGGTGGGACAGACAGCAAAGGTAATAATAGACGCAAATGAAGGAGAATACTATATCGGTCGCACAGAGAATTCATCGCCAGAGGTGGATCCAGAAGTGCTGATACCGAACACAAAACATTTGACAATAGGTGAATTCTATCAAGTGAAGATTACAGACGCAGAGGAATTTGATCTGTATGGAGAAGTGATAACAACACACAATAAAAACAAATAAGCAATATACCTTGATGCATAACTTATAACTCATAACCTACATTACCATGAACAACAAAGAGTTTATCCAACGACTAGCTAAAAAAGTCAAAATGCGCCAACAAGAAACGCAAGAAATGGTCAGCGATGTATTTGCGGCCATGACAAAGAATTTTGTGGATGCAGAACCTGTGATGATTCCAAATTTCGGCATTTTCGAGATTCGAGAAAAAAAGGCAAGAATGATTGTAAACCCTGAAAGCAAACTGAAGATGAATATACCAGCAAAGTCAAAGTTGGTGTTCAAGCCTATTATCGCAATGAAAGAAAAGGTAAATAAAAAATAGTGTTGCCGTATGAAAATCTCAAATAAAAACCTCGCAATAATGCTGGCTGAAAAATACCAGATATCAGAAAAGAAAGCTTATTTCTTCGTGAAAACTCTCTTTGAAACTGTCCGTGAAGGTATTGATGAGGATGGAAAAGTGAAAATTCATGGACTTGGTACTTTTAAGGTCATAGATGTGGAGCCAAGAAAGAGCATCGATGTGAATACTCAAAAAGAGGTGATAATAAAAGGTCATAAGAAACTCACATTTCTTGCAGAAAAAGACTTGGCAGAAAAAGTGAACCACCGCCACGCTGACGGAAAGGTAGAGATGGGCGAGATGTATGTCGCACCAGTTAAGGAAGAAGGCGGTAAGTCTTGGTTTGCAAAATTGAAAAAGAAGTTATTTAATTAAACAATAATAATGGAAAATATAGATATTAAAGAACTTAATGTAAGGATTGAACAACAAAGTGGGTTTGTCACCAATTTAATAATGGGGATGAACCAAGTCATCGTAGGGCAAAAACATCTAGTAGATACTCTTTTGATTAGCCTGCTTAGCGATGGACATATATTGCTTGAAGGCGTGCCAGGACTTGCAAAGACATTAGCAATAAAAACACTTGCCAATCTGATTAAGGCCGATTTCAGTCGAATACAGTTCACACCCGATCTTTTGCCTGCCGACGTCATCGGTACACTCATATATAGCCAGAAGGAAAATAATTTCCAAGTAAAGAAAGGCCCGGTGTTTGCCAATTTTGTTCTTGCCGATGAAATCAACCGAGCCCCAGCCAAAGTACAAAGTGCTTTATTGGAAGCTATGCAAGAACATGCGGTGACCATAGGTGGTGAGACATTTCATCTGCCAGAGCCTTTCCTTGTAATGGCTACCCAAAACCCTATCGAGCAAGAAGGTACATATCCTCTGCCTGAGGCACAGGTGGACAGATTTATGCTCAAAGTCATCATAGGTTATCCAACACTTGAAGAAGAGAAAAAAATCATTCGTGAGAATATTATCGGCGCTTTGCCACAAGTAAATGCTGTTACCACTTCCGACGAAATTATTGCAGCCCGTGATGTCGTACGTCAGGTGTATATAGACGAAAAGATAGAACAATATATTGCAGATATTGTTTTTGCTACTCGCTATCCAGAACGATATGGATTGAAGGAGATAAAGGAATATATCAATTTCGGTGGTAGCCCTCGTGCAAGCATCAATCTCGCCAAGGCAGCCCGTTCGTTTGCTTTTATCAAACGCCGTGGATATGTAGTGCCAGAAGATGTACGTGCTATTGCTCATGATGTGCTGCGTCATCGCATCGGCCTAACTTACGAGGCAGAGGCTAATAATGTGACAAACGAGGAGATTGTCAGCAGTATTATAAACAAGGTGGAAGTGCCTTGATATTTCTCTTCTTTTATCTATCGTAGAATATGGACAGTACAGAGCTGATAAAGAAAGTTCGGAAGATAGAGATTAAGACACGCCGTCTGAGTAACAATCTCTTTGCAGGGCAATATCATACCGCTTTCAAAGGGCGTGGTATGGCATTTTCTGAAGTTCGTGAATATCAGTTTGGTGATGATGTTCGTGATATAGAATGGAACGTAACGGCTCGCTTCCATCATCCTTATGTGAAAGTATATGAGGAAGAAAGAGAATTAACGGTGATGCTGCTCATCGACGTAAGTGGCAGTCTTGACTTTGGTACACAAAAGGCGATGAAAAAGGAAATAGTAACAGAGATTGCTGCTACTTTGGCCTTTTCCGCTATTCAAAATAACGATAAAATAGGTGTGGTCTTTTTCTCGGATAGAATAGAAAAATATATTCCACCACAGAAAGGAAAAAAACATATTCTCTATATAATTCGTGAAATGCTTGATTTCAAACCACAAAGTCGTCATACCGATATCAAACAAGCCGTAGAATTCCTCACCAATGTGATGAAACGCAAATGTACGGCTTTCGTGATGAGCGATTTCTATACAGCTCTTGATGAACTGAAAAATCCACTCACCATCGCTAATCGCAAACATGATGTAATTGCTATTCAAGTCTATGATGAACGTATGCGCGAAATGCCGAATGTCGGACTGCTAAAAGTTGTCGATGCCGAAACGGGCGAAGAACGATATATTGACACATCCTCGAAAGCACTTCGCTCTATGCATCATGCTCATTGGATAGAGCATGCTACACATTTGCGTGAAATGTTCAACAAGAGTAATGTTGATAATATCAGCATCGCTACTAGTGACGATTATGTGAAATCTCTGTTACAATTGTTTTTGAAAAGAGGGTAGGGTATGAAAAAAAGTTTTATTGTCACTCTGTTGTGTTTGCTATTTGGCATACATCCTGCACAGGCGAAGATTACGGTTGAAGCCACGATAGATTCTATACAGATTTTTGTTGGGCAGCAGGCGCATGTTACTCTTACCATAACTACTGGATATAAAGATCAGTGTGTGTTGCCACCTTTTAAGGCTGAAAGTCAAGTGTTGCCAAAGGTGGAACTGATTGAAATCTCCAAGCCTGATACCACCGACCGTGATGGCAATAGAGTGTTGACCATAGCCTATACGTTTACAAGTTTTGATGAAGGGTTGTATTATCTTCCACCATTGCCCGTCAAAGTCAATGGAAAGGAGTATAAAAGTGAGTCGCTGGCGTTGAAAGTACTTACGATAGATGTCGATACGACTAAACTGGATGAGTTTTTCCCTATTAAAGGCGTGCAGGATAATCCTTTTCTTTTTAGCGATTGGTATAGTGTGCTGTTCGGCTTGCTTTTGTTGGTAGTAGGCGTGTTGGGATATGTATATTTGCGAAGGCGACAAAAGAGCAAAAAGCCTATTCTTTTGCGCAAAAAGATTACACGTTTTGTGCCTGCTCACGATAAGGCTTTGAGCGAATTGCAAAGGCTGAAAGAAGACCGACCTACAGACGCTGACTCTATGGAGGCAAACAAGTCTTATTATACGCGCCTTACTGACACGCTACGACTGTACTTAAAGGAACGCTTCGGCTTTGATGCTATGGAGATGACAACAACCGAGATAGTAGAATACCTACAATCGGCTCCTGATGTGGCAGAATCACTTGCCGAATTGAGAGAGTTGTTCCAAACGGCAGACCTTGTAAAGTTTGCAAAATACACTACACCACTCAATGAAAATGACATGAATCTAGTAAATGCTATAGACTTTGTCAATTCTACTAAGACAGATGAGCAAGCACACGAAGATATCATCAATGAAGCCATTTCAGATGATGATCGCCGTAGCATACTTCTTCATCGTACTGTGAAAGTGTTGTTGGTGACACTTGTCATCATCTCGGTAGCATGTATAGCATTTATAGCATATAAAATTTACGATCTGCTCTCATGAAATTCGCTAATCCATATTATCTGTTGCTGTTGCTTTTACTCATACCATACATATTGTGGTATGTAAAGTGGCATCGTCGTAATGAGCCTACTATGCGTATGAGCGATACTTCTGCATACAAGAAGGTGCCAAAGAGTTTTCGTCTTCGTCTTATTCATTTGCCATTTTGCTTTAGATGCTTGGTGATATGTGGTTTGGCTGTGATATTAGCACGTCCACAGACTCATAACTCTTGGCGAAATACTTCGGTAGAGGGTATAGACATAATGATGGCAATGGATGTGAGTACAAGTATGTTAGCCACCGACTTTTCACCTAATAGAATAGAGGCGGCAAAGAGTGTGGCTTCTGAATTTATTGCCGATCGGCCTAATGACAATATCGGTCTAACGATATTTGCAGGTGAGGCATATACGCAGTGCCCGATGACTACCGACCATTCGTCGCTCCTAAATATCTTGAATAACGTGCGTACAGACCTTGCTGCTTCTGGACTTATTGAGGACGGAACTGCAATCGGAATGGGATTGGCAAATGCATTGGCTCGTCTGAAAGATGTAAAGGCAAAAAGTAAGGTTGTAATATTGCTCACAGATGGTAGTAATAATATGGGAGATATATCACCTATGACGGCTGCAAGTATTGCTAAATCGCTGGGCATACGCGTATATACGGTTGCTATAGGTAAAGAGGGTATAGTGGAATATCCTATGATTGTGGGAGGGCGTACGCAGTATGTCCCAATACAATCGCAGATAGATACTAAAACACTTCAAGACATTTCTGCTGCTACAGACGGAGAGTCATATCGTGCTACGAATGCAGCAGAGTTGCGTAAGATATATAAGGATATAGACAAGTTGGAGAAGACAAAGTTCAATGTGAAAAAGTATGACAGGCATTATGATGCCTATCAACCTTGTGCTTTGATTGTCTTCTTGCTCTTGCTTTTGGAAATCTTGCTTGAACAGACGATATTCAAACGAATACCGTAGAAAAAGCAAATAAAATTTGTTTAATGTAATAAAGAAACAATGCGCTTTGCAGAACCTACATATTTGTATCTTTTGATAATCGCTGTGATATGCGTCGCAGTACATTATTATACCAACATACGTCGCAGACACAGGTTGAAAATCTTTGGCTCCAAAGACATCATCGGTCAGCTTACAGTCGGCGTGGCAAATCGTAAACGCGAACTTAAATTTTGGCTAATCATCATCGCCTTGATCTTCATCATACTCATGTTAGCACGCCCTCAGCGAGGTATGCGTCTGCAGACTGATAAGCGTAGTGGCATTGAAATTATGGTTGCGCTTGACGTGAGTAATTCTATGCTTGCCGAAGACCTTACACCATCACGACTTGACAGATGCAAACTGCTACTTGAAAAGCTAATAGAGCATTTTGATGAGGATAAACTCGGGCTCATAGTCTTTGCAGGCGATGCCTTCGTGCAACTACCTATTACAGCCGACTATGTAAGCGCAAAGATGTTTATCAACGATATTTCTACAAATATGGTGGCAACGCAAGGTACAGATATTGCCAAGGCAATAGAATTGTCATCTGCATCATTTTCAAAACAGCAAGACATAGGTCGTGCCATTATTATCATCACCGATGGTGAAGATCATGAAGGTGGAGCAGAAGAGGCTGCAGCTAAAGCTAAGAAAAAAGGACAAAATGTGTTTGTACTTGGCGCAGGCTCGACCAAAGGTGCGCCAATCCCACTTGATGGAGAATACCTGAAAGATGAAAATGGAACAACCGTTATGTCGCGACTCAATGAAAATATGTGTCAACAAATAGCCAAAAAAGGTGGTGGCAAATACATTTCGATAGATAATTCCGCGCTTGCAGAAGAATATCTTGATGATGCTTTGAGCAAACTCGCACATAATGAATATCAGACATCAACATACAATCAGTATGATGAGCAGTTTCAAGCTTTTGCTCTATTGGCATTTCTGTTGCTGATAATAGAAATTTTTATTTCAGAAAAAAATAGTAAGATAGTGAAAAAAATGCATATCTTTCGTAATAGAAACTTAAAAATCTTTTTGCTTTTACTCCTTTTTTTTGCTATAAAGCTAACGGCATCGGCACAAGATGATAGAGATTATGTGCGCCGTGGTAATCGTGCGTATAACAAAAAAGAATATGCCAAGGCAGAAGTGTCATATCGTAAAGCTTTGGAAAAAAACAAAGAGAATCCGCAAGCAATATACAATCTTGGTAACACTTTGTTGATGCAGGGGAAAGACTCGCTTGCAATGGTGCAATATGTCACGGCACTCGACTTTGAAAAAGATAAGAAACGTCGTTCTATGATATTTCACAATATGGGCGTTGTATGCCAAGCTTCAAAACAATTTGCTCAAGCCATTGAAGCATATAAGGCAAGTTTGCGATTGAATCCAAGTGATGACCAAACGCGTTATAATCTTGTATTGTGCCAAAAGCAACTGAAAGACAATAAAGACAACAAAGACAATCAGAATAAGAAGGATAATAAAAAAGATAATAAGAAAAACGACCAAAATAAAGATAAACAAGATAAGAAGCAGAACCAACAACAAAATCAAGAGCAAACTCCTCAGCAACAACCCTCTCCTCAACACAACGACGAGATGGATAAACAGACTGCAGAACAACTTCTCAATGCAGCTTTGCAACAAGAGAAAGCTACACAAGAGAAGATGCGCCAGCAGAAAGGTTCTACTCGCAGTTTAAAACATAATTGGTGATGAGAACAAAAATATTAAAAAATACATTTCAAGTCATATTTGTTTTTGTATGTTTTTTTATGCCACAACATAATGTGATGGCTGCCGTATTGCGTGGTGTCGCGCCATCGCAAGTTGCTGTAGGCGAGCAGTTCCAAGTGTCATATACCATTTCTTCACATGATGTTTCAGACATTCGTCTGTCAGTCCCCGACGCTTTTGAATGTATATATGGACCGACGACGAGCACATCATCAAGTTTTCAAATGATTAACGGTAAGACATCAAGCAACGAGAGCACAACGTTCACTTATGTTCTTATGGCCAATAAAGCAGGGACATATACATTGCCGATGGCTTCTTGTAGTTTGAAAGGACAAAGGGTGAGTAGCAATCGTCTTACAATAACTGTTAGCAATAAGCGGTCTAACAATTCTAATATTACCCCATCAACAGGACGTCAGCAGTCCTCTGACATCCGACCTTCGGGTAGTCGTATTACGGGCAAAGACCTATTTATTCTTGTCAGTGCCGACAAGCGTAAAGTATATGCCCAAGAGCCTGTATTGCTCACCTATAAGGTATATACCCTTGTGGGTTTGAATGCATTGGATGGTAAGATGCCTGATTTGAAAAATTTCCATGTGCAGGAGATTAAATTGCCACAGCAAAAGAGTTTCTCGCTTGAGACATATAATGGCAAACGATATAAGACTGTGACATGGAGCAAATATGTCATCTTTCCGCAAGTTGCAGGTAAACTGACTATTCCGAGCATCTCTTTTACGGGAACTGTAGTTGTGGAAAACACAAGTATTGATCCATTTGAGGCTTTCTTTAATGGTGGGGCAGGGTATAGTGAGGTGCAGAAAAAGATTATTGCCCCAGAGATTAATCTTCAGGTGTTGCCACTACCGAATAAACCAAAAGATTTTTCAGGCGGTGTCGGCCGTTTCTCAATATCTGCTTCTTTGAAGAGTCATAGTGGGGGGAAATATCTCTCTGGTGAACCATTGACTTTGAGGGTTGCTGTTAAGGGAAATGGCAATATGAAGTTGATGAGACAGCCGATTGTGAATTTCCCAAAAGATTTTGACAAATATGATGCTAAGGTCAGCGATAATACTCATCTTACCGAAGATGGTATTGCTGGCGAAATGGTATATGAATTTGTTGCTGTGCCACGCCATAAGGGGAATTTTACGATTCCAGCCGTAAAGCTTACTTATTTTGATACAGATGCACACATCTTTAAGACAATCAAGACGGATGAGTTTCATATTAATGTTGCACAGGGCAAGGAGATGTCTGAAGAAGAAAGAGAGGATCTTCGCTTGCTCAACACCGACATCCGCTATATAAAACAGGGTGATGTAGCAAATATAATAGGTCATGATACCTTTTTTGGAAGTCTTTCATATTTGCTATGGATTATGGTTGCTTTTCTGTTGTTTGTTGCCACGCTGATAGTATTCCGTAAGCGAGCTATTGAGAGCGCCAATGTGGCAAAAGTGCGTGGCAAGAATGCCAATAAGGTGGCAACGAAAAAACTCAAGGTGGCGGGCAGATTGCTTATGGAGAGTAAACAGGCAGAATTTTATGATGAGGTATTGCGTGCGTTGTGGGGATATGCTGGCGATAAGCTCAATATGCCGGTAGAGGAGTTGTCAAAGGAGAATATTGGTGATAAGTTCAGCAAGGTGGGTATAGCTGATGATGTCGTTGAGGAGTTTTCTGAGACTTTGTCAGATTGTGAATTTGCGCGTTTTGCTCCGGGCGATGTGAAAGGAAATATGAATAGAACATATAAAATGGCAGCATCGGTTATTTCAAAGATTGAAAAGTCGCTGACGATACTCATTTTTTTGCTGTTGGTGGCTGTACCGATAAATGCTTCTACGAAATTGATGGCAGATAGCGCCTACGCAAGTGAAGATTATCGGCAGGCAATAAATCTTTATAATATTCTGTTGAAACATCAAAAGAGTGCAGATGTATATTATAATCTCGGCAATGCTTATTATCGTTGCGACAGTATATCACGGGCTATTCTTTGCTATGAGCGCGCGTTGATAATTGCTCCGGGCGATGCTGACATTCGCTTTAATCTCGAGCTTGCTCGCAGCAAAACTATAGACCGAATTGGTGATGAGGGCGAGATGTTTTTTGTCGGGTGGTATAGAGAGGTGCGAAATATGACTTCTGTTGACGGATGGGCGAGAGTAGGTCTTATTGCCTTTTGGTTGATGCTGTCGCTTCTGATGTTGTATTTGTTGAATAATAGGATGTATTTGCGCAAGATAGGTTTTTTTGGTGCTCTCTTGATGCTATTGCTATTTGTTTGTTCAAATATCTTTGCCTATCAGCAGCGTCAGGATATGCTTGAGCGCCGTGATGCTATCATCATGTCTGTTGCCACAGGCGTGAAGAGCACACCAAGAGAAAATGGTACGGATCTCTTTGTCTTACATCAAGGTACGAAGGTGAGAATTATTGATGATACGATGAAAGATTGGAAGGAGGTGCGTATTGCTGATGGCAAACGCGGTTGGGTCGCAACTTCTCAGATGGAGCGGATATGAATTTTATAGATATAGACAAGTCGTTATTTGCGCTGATGAATGGAAGTTCTTCTGAGTTGCTTGACAATATAATGATTGCCATTACGACTTGGTGGGTATGGCTACCATTGTATGTGGTGTTGGCTATTTTGATAATAAGAAATAATGAGAATAAGCAGAGCATGATGTTGCCGATTCTCTTTGCGTTGTGTTGTTTTGCTTGTACAGAGATTCTGTCTGATGTAATAGCTAAACCTATATTTCAACGCTTGCGTCCATGTAACGACCCATCAATAGAGGTACAAGTTGTTGAGGGGTATCGTTATTTGAATTATGGTTTTTTCTCTTCTCATGCGGCCAATACTATGGGTTTGTGTGTTTTTATATCGTTGTTGGTAAAAGATAAGGTGATGAGTGTTACGATGTTTGTTTATTCGTTATGTTCGTCATGGTCAAGGATATATTTGGCACAACATTTTCCGAGTGATGTCGTTGTGGGTTTGTTGGTAGGTGCGGGCATAGGCTGGCTGTTATATCAATGGTATATCATTATGTCTGTAGGTATGTGTAGGAAGATGCGTTATGTGTCAGATGATTTGACTGTTACGGGCTATTCTCGTAGTGATGTGCGTATGGTGTGCAGTTTGGTGGTGATGATATTGATTTGTATTATCATTTATTCGGTGATTGCATCAGGTTGAATCATTAAGCGAAGAGATAATGAGTTGTTATTTTAGGTTAGCACAATCGCTCTGCCTTGGTTGGGTTGTATATCTGAATGTAAGCTTGCTTGACTGCAAAAAGGTATCAAAAAACTTTTCACTTGTAAGTACCCCTAAACTTCATAATTACTAAGATAGATGAATACAAAACACATAAAAATATCAAATTACGATTACACACTACCAGAGAATCGCATAGCCAAATTCCCAAAAACGCAACGCGATCACTCAAAATTGTTGCTCTACCAACATGGCAACATCTCCGAACATATCTTCTCCCAACTCTCATCATACGTACCAAAAGGCACGCTAATGGTCTTCAACAACACACGCGTCATACAGGCACGAATGCATTTCCGCAAAACTACAGGAGCACTAGTCGAAATATTTCTCCTAGAACCCTATTCTCCTGCCGACTACGAACAGATATTTCAAACTGTCGGTACATGCACATGGCTTTGTTTGGTGGGAAACCTGAAAAAGTGGAAAAGTGGTGAATTGTCATTGCTGACACCTTTGGCAGACGGACACACTACAATTCTTCGAGCAGAAAATATGGGTGTCAAAGGTAACAGCATACTTGTATCATTCTCATGGGAAGGCAATGCCACCTTTTCAGAAATAATTGATGCAGTTGGCGAACTGCCCATCCCTCCATATCTCAATCGCGCAACACAAGAGAGCGACAAGAGTACATACCAAACTGTTTACAGCAAAATAAAGGGTAGTGTGGCTGCTCCGACAGCAGGTTTGCACTTTACACCACAAGTCCTCGCTAGCCTTGACGAGAAAGGCATCGATTGCGAAGAAGTGACATTGCACGTAGGCGCAGGTACTTTTAAGCCTGTAAAAAGTGAGAAAATAGAAGACCATGATATGCATACGGAGTATTTTTGCGTAAAACGCCAAACTATAGAAAAGCTTATCTCTCATGATTGCAAAGCCCTTGCCGTGGGAACGACATCGGTGCGCACACTTGAGTCGCTCTATTATCTTGGTGCTATGGTAAAGGCTGATGCCGATTTGGATATTGATGCACTTCATGTGTCGCAATGGCAAGCATACGACGAAGATACATCGAAAATCTCTCCCGCTTTAGCTCTTGAAGCGTTGGTTGAGTATATGGATCACCATGCACTATCAGATTTGCATGCTTCAACGCAGATTATCATTGCTCCAGGATATGAATATAAGATAGTAAAAATGCTTATTACCAATTTTCATCAGCCAAAAAGTACTCTTTTGTTACTTGTCAGCGCCTTTGTCCATGGTGACTGGAAAAATATATATGACTATGCTCTATCTCATGATTTCCGATTCTTGAGTTACGGAGACTCATCGTTACTTATCCCATAACTCACAACTCAATTGTAGAAAACAAATGAAATACTTTTTTGACGCACAACGTGTTACGGCCGACTTGGTGAAGTGGGTGAGAGAATGGTTCAACGACAACGGCAAGGAGTGTAAAGCTGTCCTGGGCATCAGCGGTGGCAAAGATTCGACTGTCGCTGCCGCAGTATGTGTCGCTGCATTGGGCAAGGACAGGGTTGTGGGTGTGATGATGCCCAATGGCATACAACACGACATTGACGACTCTCGTAGGATATGCGCCATTCTTGGTATCAAAAATTATGAAATAAATATTGCATCTGCTCATGATGGGTTGATATCGGAGTTAAAGGAAAAAGGTGTTGCCTTATCTTCTCAAACACTCATTAACCTTGCTCCACGACTTCGAATGTCCACAGTCTATGCTGTGTCGCAGAGCGAGAACGGAAGAGTAGTAAACACATGCAATTTAAGTGAAGATTGGGTGGGTTATTCAACGCGCTATGGTGATTCTGTTGGTGATTTTTCTCCACTATCTCATCTCACAGTGCAAGAGGTGAAGGCCATAGGCAGAGAATTAGGAGTGCCTGATGATTTGCTTGAAAAGACTCCCTCTGATGGCCTTGTCGGGAAAACTGATGAAGAGAATTTAGGTTTTTCTTATGCAGAACTAGACCATTATATCCGTTGTGGAGAAATCAAAAATATGGCACATAAAGAGATTATTGATAATCGCCATCGGCAGAATCTTTTTAAGT
The DNA here is from genome assembly GCA_045617965.1 of Prevotella sp. GTDB lineage: Bacteria > Bacteroidota > Bacteroidia > Bacteroidales > Bacteroidaceae > Prevotella. The sequence goes on along the minus strand of JAZLJQ010000065.1, from coordinate 15,426 downwards.
TGCAACTAATGCCTTCTTTCGACCCTCAACTTACCATTGTCTGTACTGAACCAACCTGAAGCCCATTCTTTTGACTCTCAAAGAAAGGACGCAAATAGATAGTAGAAGAGCGAATTCCTAATTAAAAATAAAAATAGTATGATATTCAGTAAAGAAACTTATATTCAGCGTCGTAGCGAATTAAAGAAGAGACTCGGCGGAGGTTTGCTTTTGTTTTTGGGTAATAATAACTCTCCTGCAAACTACGCAGCAAACGCTTATGTTTTTCGTCAGGATAGTACTTTCTTGTATTATTTCGGCTTAAATCAAGAAGGGCTTGTCGGCATCATTGATATAGATAATAATAGAGAGTGGTTGTTGGGTGATGATGTAGATTTGGAAGATATCATTTGGACGGGCGCAGTACCTTCTATATCAGACCTTGCCAGCGAGATTGGCATATGTACCTCTGCGCCACTTTCTCATTTAGAAAAAATAGTGTCTTCCGCTCGTTCTAAAGGGCAGAAAATACATTTTCTTCCACCTTATCGCCATGACCATATCATCACTTTATCGCATCTCTTGAGTCTCACACCGAGTGAAGTTTGTACATCTGCCAGTGTAGATTTGATAAAGGCTGTTGTTGCCATGCGTTCGGTGAAGAGTGATGAAGAAGTAGAGGAGATGGAACGTGCCTGTGCTATTGGCTATAAGATGCATACTGCTGCCATGAAAGCATGTCGTGAAGGTGTGACAGAGAAGTATATCGAAGGTCTTATTGGTGGAATTTGCGAGAGTTATGGCTCAATGGTGTCATTTCGTTCTATTGTATCTATTCATGGTGAGATTTTTCACGGTTCTTCGTCTATGCATCCTTTGGAGAAAGGACGTCTTATGCTTTGTGATGCTGGTGCCGAGACAATGAATCACTATTGTAGCGACCATACTCGCGTAACGCCTGTTAGTGGTAAATTCTCTTCTCGTCAGCGCGATATTTATTCTATTGTAGAGGCTTGCCATGACCTTGTGTTTGAAAAGGCTCGTCCCGGAGTGAAGTGGGTTGATGTACATTTGGATGTGTGCCGACTGATGACAGATCGCCTGAAGTCGTTGGGACTGATGAAGGGCGACACCGAGGATGCTGTGCAAGCTGGGGCTCATGCTATGTTTCTTCCGCATGGTCTTGGTCATATGATTGGTATGGATGTACATGATATGGAATCATTAGGTCAAGAATACGTGGGCTTTGACGATGAAGTACGACCTTCTTCGCAGTTTGGCACGAATTGTTTGCGATGTGGTCGTCGTGTGCAGGCTGGGTTCGTTCTTTCCGATGAGCCCGGCATTTATTTCATTCCTGCTCTTATAGACAGGTGGAAGGCTACAGGTATGCATAAGGATTTTATCTGTTATGATAAGTTGGAGAAATATCGTGATTTTGGTGGCATTCGCCTTGAAGACGATGTCCTTATTACCGCTGACGGATGTCGTATGTTGGGCAAAGAGGTGATACCTTATCATATTGATGATGTAGAGGCTTTCGTTGGATAAGTTCATGTTACATTTTCTTCGTACACTAATTTTGCCAATTAGTATTGCTATCGGCATTGTGGGGTATTTGATATATGCCAATATACAAGCGTTAGACTTCACTCATCATGTTGTGAAGACAGCGGTAGATATTATCAATCCTTCGCTATTGTTTTGTATGCTATTGCTTTCATTCTGTAAGGTTGATTTTTTAGCTATTCGTATGCAACGATGGATGTCTTATATGTTGCTTGTCCAGTTAGTGGGAAGTGTCTTGTTTTTTATTCCTTTGGTCTTTTCCCCAACATCCGTTTTCCGCTATTTTCTAGAGGGTGGTATGCTGATGTTCATCTGCCCTACAGCTACGGCTGCTGTTGTGGTGAGTTATAAGCTTGGCGGGAAGATAGAGTTTGTCATCGGTTATACGATTGCTTCCAACGTGTTAGCATCTATATTGTTCCCATTGTTTATATCGTTGCTTTATTGTCAGACGTTTGATGTAATGTGGGTATCGTTTTGCAAAATTCTTGTTCATGTCTTTCCTATTCTCATCTTGCCTATGCTGACAGCAGTTTTTTTGAAAATGTATTTTCCGCGATATCATGCATTCTTGGCTCGCAATACGAATGTGGCATTTTATATTTGGGCTATATCGCTGATATGTTGCATGGGCATTTCTACTCATGCTTTTATGAAAAGCGATGTTGATGCACAAATTCTTGTGTCTTTGGCCGTTGTCGCTTTTTTGTCATGCGCTCTGCAGTTCTTTTTAGGTCATTTTATTGGTGGCAAAAATGGGAATGATGTGTCAGGCAGTCAGAGCTTAGGACAGAAGAATACCGCCTTTGCCATTTGGCTTGCTTATACTTTTATGACTCCTCTATCGGCTCTTGCTTCAAGCGTTTACATACTTTATCAGAACTGTTATAATTCCTGGCAATTGTATCAACATGAAAAAATACGAAGCAACTAGGCGGAGTTGAACTTGTATAATCTATGCCGAATTATAACATAATAAGACAAGACCAAAATATGTAGCCAATAAAAATATGTAATTATGAAAAAAATATTTCTTTTATTAATTCTTTTGTTTTCTTCTTTTGGAATGCTATGTCAGTCACAGATCGTATTTCAACATCCTTGGCAAGGCAAGCGAATAGGGTATATTGGAGATTCTATTACCGATCCTAATCGCAAACCTTCGGAGACAAAGTGGTGGCAGTTCTTGCAAGAATGGCTAGATGCGACCTCGTATGTGTATGGTGTAAGTGGGCGCCAATGGAACGATGCCATCAATCAAGCCAATAAGCTTCGCGAGGAACATGGCGATAATGTTGATGCAATAATGATATTCTTGGGTACAAACGATTATAATAAGGGCATTCCAATAGGCGAGTGGTATGAGGAGATAGAAACTGAAGTGTATGCGGCCAAAGGCTCACCAAAACATCTTGAAAAGCGTCGCCAACGGCATCTGATTTTTGATGAAAATACCTTTAAGGGGCGTATAAACATGGCAGTAGATTCTATCAAGCGTATGTATCCTGATAAGCAGATAGTACTTTTGACACCTATCCATCGTGGGAGATTCTATTCAAATGAGAAAAATTGGCAGCCTACAGAAGACTATACTAATTGGTGTGGTGAATATTTGGATGCCTATGTTGCTGCAGTTAAAGAGGCCGGTAATATATGGTCGGTGCCTGTTATTGATTGCTATTCGTTATCAGGTTTGTATCCTATGCATGAATGTCAAGATACTTTTTCTCATACTTTTGACCGCCTACATCCAAATGATCAAGGTGCAAAACGCCTTGCCCGTACGTTATATTATCAACTATTCACGCTCCCTTGTACATTCTAAATACTCTATTCTTGCTTTCACTCTGCCAAGGTACGAACCGATGGAGCAGCGAGAGCAGAGTGATGCTTGCATCGACTTTGCCGAGTCGCGAGAGAGGAAGACAACGTCAGGGAAAAAGACGAAGTCAAAATAGCTCACTACGTGAGTAAAAAATAAAGTTAGTTTTCGGTATTATGTGGCAAATAGTAATTACCTGTTTTTTTACGACTGCAAGTTTTAAAAACGTCTTCCTCAAAATGACAAATAGGAGTGCCAATAAGGTGAGAATATTCCTTATCTAGATTAGCAATACAACTCTCATCAAGAGCATCAGTAAACACTTGAACATTTCGGATTACATCATGCTCAACATAAAGATGCAACGTGCAGTTACCCTCTGCTCGACGAACATCCTTCGAAATGGTAAAAGCACCAACCTTATTATAAATAAAATTAATATCATAAAAAATGCTTCCACGCAAATCCTCTTCGCTATACTCATCCATTATCATAGCTTTGTCACCATACTCTTGCTCAAAACTTCTGATAAGAGCATGACGCACTTCTTGCCATGTGATGCTAGAATTCAATTCCGACAAATTGACAGTACGAGAACGAACTGAACGCACACCCTTACCAACAAATTTCAACATCGACGGAGTGAGAACACGCTGCATCATCGCTACATCTGTAGAAATAAGCACAGTACCATTATGAAAAAGATGAGTATTGGCCCTATAAAAACTCTGACCAGAGAATTTACGACCCATTATAGTTAAATCATTACGACCAGTCTTTTCTGCATCAAAGCCAAGAGAACGAACTGCACTAAGCACAACCTCCGTCTGACGAGCTTTGTCGAAATGGTTTTCTTGAGCAATAAAAGTGAAATTTAAATTTCCCGCATCATGGTACACTGCACCACCGCCAGAAAGCCTGCGCGTAGGATATCCACCAATAGCTTTCAGCGCATCAAGATCAACTTCTGAAAAAATGTTTTGATTCCTACCTACAACAACGGTTTTTTCGTTGCGCCACAAATAGAGAATGATCTCATTCTCATTAACACCCTTGAGCAGAGCCTGTTCTACTGAAAGATTATGATAAGGGTTAAGTGACTCTGTAAGATATAACCTTAAACGCACGACTGTACAACCTCTGAAAGGGTAGGGTGGGCATGGATGATATTACGCAAATCGGCAACAGTTGCATACATATTCATCAAAACCACAACCTCATGGATAATGTCGGAAGAATGAACACCAAACATATGTGCACCTAATATCATGCCACTATCAGCGTCGGCAAGTAATTTGAAATACCCTTCCGTCTCTTGCATACTCACAGCCTTGCCATTGGCGCGGAAGAAACTCTTATATGCTTTGTAGTTAATACCCTCGTCCTTACATTCCTCCTCAGTCTTGCCTACTGTGGCCAGCTCTGGAGTGATGAAGACGGCAGAAGGTACAACATCAAAACGAATCTTGTCCTCCTTGCCTTCAATATGGTTGAGAACACGACGCCCTTGGAACGTAGCAACATGTGCCAACATCATGCGAGCATTAGCATCACCAATAGCATACACATTCTTATTGGATGTTTGCATATTATCATCCACCACAATGCCACGTTTGGAATGCTCTATCGTTGTATTTTCAAGACCTAATCCTTCAATATTCGGATGTCTGCCAACTGCCAACAACACCTTCTCTGCCTCAATATTGTTGATATCTTCTACCTGATAACCTGTCTCAATGCGTATGCCTCGTTTGATAAGATGCTGTTTTACACGTTTGCAAATGTCTGTATCAAATCGTGGAAGAATCTGTTTACAATATTCTAGAACCGTAACTTCGCTACCCAACAAACTAAAAATGTTGGCAAACTCAAGTCCGATGACACCACCACCAATAACGCAAAGCGATTTAGGTACTTCTTGAAGCTCAAGCACATCTTTTGATGATATACACCTTTCGACTCCTTTTATTGGCAATGTCGCACTGAGACTTCCTGTGGCAATGATAATCTTGTCGGCAGTATATTTCGCTCCATTAACGCAAATGGTGTCATCATTCTTAAAGACAGCATGACCTTCAATTAGAGTTATTAACTTGTTTTTCAACAACATTCCTATGCCCATCTGAAGCTGGGAGATAACTTCATGTTTGCGATTTTGCAATTCCGCAAGACAAGATACCGGTAGTGTTTTATTTTCTTCGGCATATCTAACGAAAGTCTTTGTAGGAATACACCCTTCGTTCAGGCATATACCGCCAAGTGCATTATCAGTAATAAGTGTCACCTCTATGCCTCGTTTCGCCGCTTCGACGGCAGTCTCGTAACCACCAGGTCCTGCGCCAATAATAATAATTTTCATAATTAGATGTAAGGAGCCAATCTTTGCGCTCTAATAATTTTCATGTCTAATCAAATATACATTGTCTATACCAATCCTTTCCCATGGCAATTCTTGAATTTCTTTCCAGAGCCACATGGGCAAGGGTCGTTACGCCCAGGCATCTTGTCTTTTACAATAGGAGTGCGTGGTTGGCGAGCACGAGTGTCGGAATGAGCTGCTGTCGCTTGGTTAGGATCATTATTCAGCTCGGCTTTAGACTCTGTGTAGTTTTTACGTTCGCGTACTTCAGGTGCTGCCTCTTGAACATCATCTTGAATTTTCAGTTGCATGCGCATGAGAATGGCAACGGTACGATTGTACATGTCGTTAACCATATCGTCGAAACACTTGACCGACTCAAGCTTAAAGATGACAAGAGGGTCTTTCTGCTCATAACTAGCGTTCTGTACGGAGTGCTTAAGTTCATCAAGTTGGCGAAGATTCTCCTTCCAACAATCGTCAATAATGTGCAAGATGATAGCCTTTTCAAAGACTTTGACGATACTCTTACACTCACTTTCATAAGCTTCCTTCAGGTCGCAAGGTAATGTATATACTTGTTTCCCATCTGAGAACGGCACAGCAATACGCTCAAACCTATTATTCGGAGTCTCATACACCTGTTTTACTATCGGCCATGCCTGTAGACGTAAACGCTCGGTCTTACGGTTGAAAGTCTCCATAGCTTGTTGGAAACTGTCTTCTTTTATTTGGTTGTGATCTTTCTCTATGAAATCGGTGCGTGAGAATGGGCATTCCATACCTAGCACCTTGATGAATTCTTCCTGACAACCCTCAAAGTCATTTTTCTCAATAACATTGACTACGCGGTCCCATATCATATTGGCAATGTCCATGCCGATGCGTTCGCCCATAAGTGCATGACGGCGTTTCTCATAGACCACAGTACGCTGTTTGTTCATCACATCATCATATTCAAGCAGACGCTTACGGATGCCGAAATTGTTTTCTTCAACCTTTTTTTGTGCGCGTTCAATGCTCTTGGATATCATTGGATGCTCAATCATCTCGCCATCTTTGAAACCAAGACGGTCCATAATAGTCGAAATGCGTTCCGAAGCAAATAGACGCATCAATTGGTCTTCTAGTGAAACAAAAAATACGGAACTTCCGACATCTCCTTGACGACCTGAACGTCCTCGCAACTGACGGTCAACACGACGACTTTCATGACGCTCTGTACCGATGATGGCAAGACCACCTGCGGTCTTTACTTCTGATGAAAGTTTGATGTCGGTTCCACGGCCTGCCATGTTGGTAGCAATGGTGACAGTCTTGCTTTGACCGGCCTTGGCCACGATATCGGCTTCTTTTTGGTGTAGTTTCGCATTCAGCACATTATGAGGAATCTTGCGTATATCAAGCATACGCGCCAAGAGCTCCGATATCTCAACAGATGTAGTGCCGACCAATACAGGACGACCTGCATCAATAAGATTCTGTATCTCGTCAATGACAGCATTGTATTTTTCACGTTTTGTCTTATATACGCGGTCGTTCATGTCATTACGAGCAATAGGCTTGTTTGTGGGGATTACGACAACATCAAGTTTATATATGTTCCAGAATTCACCTGCCTCGGTCTCTGCAGTACCCGTCATGCCCGCAAGTTTGTGGTACATACGGAAATAGTTCTGTAAGGTAATCGTAGCAAATGTTTGAGTTGCGGCTTCCACCTTCACATGCTCTTTTGCCTCAACTGCCTGATGAAGCCCGTCACTCCAACGACGCCCTTCCATGATACGCCCTGTCTGCTCATCTACAATCTTTACTTCTCCGTCAATGACCACATATTCATCATCGCGGAAAAACATTGTGTATGCTTTGAGCAATTGCTGGATCGTGTGTACACGCTCCGACTGAACAGCATAGTGGTTAAGCAGTTCGTCTTTTTTCTCTATTCGTTCCTCTGTTGACAGCAATGTGTCGGCATCAAGAGCAGAAAGTTCTGCTGTGATGTCTGGTAAAACGAAAAGGTCTTTATCTTTGACTTGTGATGACAACCATGCCACACCCTTGTCGGTAAGGTCACAAGACTTGAGTTTTTCATCCACCTTGAAATATAGTGGCTCTATGGCTTTTGGCATCAATCGATTGTTGTTTTCCATATAGTGCTCTTCGGTCTTGAGCATCCCGCTCTTGATGCCTTGCTCGGAGAGATATTTTATCAGAGGTTTGTTTCTCGGCATTGCCAAATGTGAACGGTAGAGCGACAAGAAACCCTCTTCTTGCACTTTTGTATCTTCGCTTACGATTTGTTGTTTTGCGTTTGCGAGAAATTCTGTGGCAAGTTTCTTTTGCACTTCTACAAGGCGCTCAACAAGTGGCTGATATTCATCATACATTTGATCGTCGCCCTTTGGAATAGGACCACTGATAATGAGAGGGGTACGTGCATCATCAATGAGTACAGAATCAACCTCATCAACAATAGCATAGTTGTGTGTGCGTTGGACAAGGTCTTGTGGCGATGTTGCCATATTGTCACGCAAGTAGTCAAAACCAAATTCGTTGTTTGTTCCGAAAGTGATGTCGGCCATATAGGCTTTGCGACGTTCTGGGGAGTTTGGCTGATGCTTGTCGATACAATCTACAGAAAGTCCGTGGAACATATAGAGAGGCCCCATCCACTCCGAGTCGCGCTTTGCCAAATAATCGTTCACTGTGACAACATGAACACCATTACCTGTAAGAGCATTCAAGAAAACAGGCAGAGTAGCCACGAGAGTCTTTCCTTCTCCTGTTGCCATTTCGGCAATCTTTCCTTGATGTAGGACAATACCACCAAATAATTGTACATCATAGTGAATCATGTCCCAGATGGTTTCGTTCCCACCGGCTACCCAATGATTATGATAGATGGCCTTGTCGCCGTCAATATCTACAAAGTCATGCGAAGGAGCAAGATCACGGTCAAACTGTGTGGCTGTGACGATGATATCTTCGTTTTCCGTGAAGCGTCTTGCCGTAGATTTCATAATGGCAAATATCTGAGGCATAATCTTGTCGAGTTCTTCTTCAAAGATTTCGAGAATGTCTTTTTCTATTTTGTCAATCTTTGAGAATATCTGTTCGCGGTCTTCTAACGGTGTGTCTTCAATAGTTGCCTTTAATTCTTCTATCTCCTTGCGCTGACTTGCAACGGTTTCTTGCAGATTATTTCGCAGTTGCTGCGTTTTGTTGCGCAAGGCATCATTATCCAAAGTATCAATCTCTGGATATACTGCTTGTATTTTTTCTACGAGTGGAATTATAGCTTTTTTGTCGCGGTCGTACTTGTTGCCAAAAATCTTTCCTAAAATTTTATTAAATTCCATATATTGTATATTTTATTTTTTATCGTTTTTCTTTTTTTGATAATCAAGAAATACACCTTTATTCATTAGTATTCTTCTCTCCAAAGAACGTATGAGCAAAAACGATGCCATTATTTCTACCACAATCGGTATGTCCTGTATTCCAATGATATCGGCCATGATGAGAATTACGAAAACTAGTTCAAAATATTTCCACCAACGAGAGTGATATTTCTTCTTATCGGCAATGATGACGAATGGTATTGTGAGAAAGGCAAGTGGGTTCATTAGCAAGATATTTAGGTTATATCTCACACAAGGATGTTCGCCTATCATGATTATTGTTAGCACACATCCGACTATTCCAAGAAATGCCAGAAGGATGATATCAATACCAACGAAGAATTTCTCTTTTTTGAATTCGTAAAAGAAAAACACGACAATTACTATTGCTACAACGGCCATACATTGTAGTGGATTGAGCGGAAATCCTTTTTCTTCACTCTTTGCAACATTTACCGATAGAGTGTGCTCATCTTTTACCAATGGTTCAATCTTGGATGAACCATGTGTGATGTGCGCTGAGCCGATGATTGCCATGAGCAGATCAGGCAAAAAACAGAGATAACGAGCCTCTTGTATTCTGTCAGCTTGAATACCTATACAAAGGTCCATAGCCAATTCACTCCATGGATAGTTATTTGTATAAAGATGTATGGCATCTCGAAATGATAATCTTTTGTCTGTGATACTTATATCATGCAGATGCACTAGAGATAAAATCTTGTCGCGAGCTTCAGTGGTGCAGTTACGATAGAAATAGTTATATCGGTATGTGCGGTTTTCTTTGCGCGCATTTTCAAATAGTGTGGCTTCAAGCATCACTTTTTCCTCAGGAGTAAGATTTAGCACTTGTTCCGTAATGCTCCGCCCAGTTTTGATATAATCTTTTTTGAAATCGTCATAATCAAATACGCCTAACTCGTAGTCGGTCTTGCCTGTGGCAAAGCGCAGAGCAAAATTTTTTTGTTTGAAGTTGAATACGCCATAGTTGAATGTCCAATCACGTTGGTGTGTTATATTGCGATAGCGTATGGCTGTATGTCCGAAGAGACTATATATTTCATTTCCAGGAGCGCATGTGAGCAGGCTGAATTCAATAGAGTCATGTCCTTCAATAGAGTTTTGCCCTTCAATGGAGTCTGTCTGTGCAAATGTTTGTGCACAGACAAGAAGCATTATCGTTGTTGCTAAAAAACATAGTTTTTTCATAATACTTGACAAAGGTAATAAAACAATTGACAAATCACAAATTGTTGTCATGAATGATGTTTGAAGGTTTGAAGTTTTGATGAATAAAAGGTATCGGAGATTGTAGAGATTCAAAGTGAACTTTATTTTTCTCACAAATCAAATCTAAAATAACAAAAGATAGTTTTTTCTGCAAACACTAACTTTTGCTTTTCTCGCACTAACTATTTCTCGCTTTTTTAGCATCAGCATTATGCTTGATTGCAAGAACTGAACAAATAAGACTGCATCTTTTACGATTAAATCCTTATTTAAAAGACAAAAGTACAACTCCGTCTTTTTTATCTAAAAATAATAAATTATTTTGTTTTTTCGCTAGCCTTGCATTAACTTTGCATCGCCTAACGTGATTGGGCAAATTGTTTAATTTAAATTTAGAATAATTTATGGCAACAAAAATTAGACTTCAGCGCGGTGGCCACAAGGCTCATGCTGTTTATCGTATTGTCGTAGCTGATGTTAGAGCTCCTCGTGATGGAGATTTTATTGAGAAGTTGGGTATGTATGATCCTAATACAAACCCTGCAACAATTTCTTTGAACTTTGACCGTGCTCTTTATTGGGTTGGTGTTGGTGCACAGCCTACAGACACAGCACGTATGATTCTGTCCAAAGAAGGTGTTATGCTTATGCATCATCTCTTGGGTGGTGTAAAGAAAGGTGCTTTTGATGAGGAAGAAGCAAAGAAGCGTTTTGAAGCATGGAAGACAAACAAGCTTCAAGCAGATGCAACTATTGTTGCAAAGGATGCAGATGCGAAGAAGAAGGCTGCCAAGGTTGCTTTGGATGCAGAGAAGAAAGTAAATGAAGCTCGTTTGGCTGCTAAAGCTGAGGCTGCTGCTGCAGCTGAGGCTGCCGAAGAGGCTACTAATGCAGAGGTTTCAGAAGAAACTGCTACAGAAGCTCCTGTCGAAGAGGCTACTGCAGAATAAGTACGAGTGTTCTTATTACAAACAAAAAGGATGGTACAGAAAAGTATCATCCTTCTTTTTATCTTCTAAATCAAAAAAAATCTATAGGATTGTGTTATTGGAGTTCGTTTTTTATTTTTTTTACCATCTAATCCAATCATCGTATGTCTCTTGGTCAAAAGGATGTAGTGCGCTGTGTCTGCCCATCCAATCTATGGCTAGTTCTGCAGTAAAGGCTTTATATAAAATCTCTATTCTTATCTGATTATTAGTAAGTTGGTCAAGAATGTATGTAGTGTTCATGTTGCGGAAATCTCCACGCACTCTTGCTCCAGTATTCAACATACCTACCCATACGCGAATTACATAATAGTCATGCCCGGTTTCGACTACATAAAAATCATTATCGCCTTCATATACAATAATACCATTTATACATTCGTCGGTTTCTTCATATTTATTATAATTATGTGTCTTTTTCGTTTTTGTCTTTTGTTGCAAAGATAGGTCTTGCTGTTCCAATGCTTTTTCTTCTCCATCATCTTGTATGCCTCCCATAAGGCAAGAGGAGAGCATCAAATAGATTGATAATGCAATTATTACCAATGTATATTTTGAGATGTTTCGTTGTGTTTTTTTCATAATTCTTTATTTGTATATTGCAAAAATAAGAAAAACAAAGATAATAGAAAAGATAAAGTGAAATATTAAAAAAATAAAAAGGAGTTCAAATTTTGAACTCCTCTGCGGTGCGTACGAGACTCGAACTCGTGACCTCCTGCGTGACAGGCAGGCATTCTAACCAAGCTGAACTAACGCACCAACGTTTCGCTATCTTTTTCTTCAGCGGATGCAAAGATAAGAAATTTTTACTTTCTACAAATGCAATTTACTAAGATTTTTTAAGAATTAAACTTTTTTAACTTTTAGAATTCAATATCTTGTTATTTATTCCTATTATTTATCATCGTTGCTTTCTTAATTAATTCATTAACTTTGCAAGCGAAATAACATTATTATTGCTAATAGTGCAGACTATAGTAAGGTTAAAATCTGCCTAATGCATATATAATAAGGTGTTATTATAAGAGAGTATAGATTTTGAAGAGTTCTGTTTTTTATATACTACTTTTAGTGTGTCTTATTTCTTCGTGCAACAATAGAAGGGATGGGGCAACAAGTATCGAGGCTCCGTTTGGCGAAATCTTGATGGCGGATGTAGATACATTACCTGTGCGACAAGTAGATGTTACAGATTATGATTTGCCTGACATTATTAAATCAAAAGAACTTATCGTTCTTACGTTGCAAGGCAAGAAAACATGGTATGAATATCGCAAGCGTTCGCTTGGTGCAGAATATCTTTTGGCAGAACAGTTTGCCATTTCTTGTGGAGTATTTATTCGTTGCGAAGTGTGTAAAGATACTGCGGAGATGATTCGCAAGTTAGCTTCTGGCGATGGTGATTTGATAGCCTTTCCCTTGCCAGAGGAAATGTTGACGACAAATTCTGTAGCTTTGGTGGCAACGGGTGCGAGGCTTGATAGTTGTTCTTGGGCTTGTCGCAAGAATTCTATACAATTGAAGAAAGCTCTTGATGCTTGGTATTCGGATGATTTGCGTCAAGAGGTAGCCGATATGGAACAGGTTATAATCTTGCATGGTGGAGTCATTCGCATGCATTTTGCTCCAGTATATAATCGTAGTGCAGGTCAGTTAAGCCCTTATGATGTGTATTTCCGTCGTCATGCGTCTGTTTGCGGTTGGGATTGGCGTCTGCTTGCTGCCTTGTGTTATCAAGAAAGTATGTTTGACCCAAATGCTCGTTCGTTTGCCGGAGCACGCGGATTGATGCAGATAATGCCAGGCACAGCCAAGCATCTTGGCTTGCCATTGAGTGATATTAACAATCCTGAAAAGAATATAGCGGCTTCGTGTCGTTATATTAAGGAGCTTTCTCTAAAATATCGTGATGCGACAACAGATCAAAATCGCATTAAATGGGTGTTAGCGGCATATAATGGTGGTGCCAATCATCTTGCAGATGCTCAGCGTATGGCTCTTGCCGAAGGCATGACGGCAATATGGAGTTGGGAGAGGATGGTGCCGTATGTAAAGCGATTGCAAGATCCACATTATTATAAAAACAATTCTTTAGTCAAATATGGTTATATGCGCAGTAGCGAGACCATTCAATATGTGAATGCTATTATGACGCGTTGGACGCAATACCGTAAGATAGCGAGATAAAAACGCAGAAGTCTAAATATTTTTAAATGAAAGATAAGTTTGATACATCCAAAGGTGATTCTCAGGCGACAAAGGTGCAGCCTATTGCACCTGCAAATTTTGATTTCGCAGAATATGTAGCTTATCAGTATCCACTTGAAGAGCGTTGCCGTGAGTTTATGGAGTCGCAGAGTGGTGTGCTTGTCTATCGTCGTATGCGTGTGGCTGAGGTTTTTGCAGGTGGCTGTGCCGATATGAAGAAGTCTTTGGAATTACAATTAGGCGCTTTAAAGGCAAGTATGGCATTTAAGGCAGATATTCCGAATTTCCTTGAGCCATGGTATGGTCTTGGCACTGTGGCTTCTGCATTTGGTTTTGACTATAAATGGGAGGCAGGTCTTGCTCCGGCCGTTAATGGTAAGTTTGCTTCAACTGCCGAGATGCTGAATGCCGATTTTTGTCCTGTCGCACAAACTGAGATAGGGCGTCAAACGTTGCGCATGACGGAATATTTTCTTAATGCTACTCGTCAGATGTTGCCGATGTCGCTGTGTGATGTTCAGTCTCCGCTGAATACGATAAGCAATATAATTGTACCCGACCAGTTTTTTATGGACTTTTATCTTTCGCCGGACCTCATGCACAAAGCGATGAATCGTTGTGCCGACCTTCTTATAGACTTCACCAAGATACAAGAAGAGATGATAGGGCATTGTCTTGTAAAACCCGGGCATGGTTTTTCGTCTTCTTATCATTTTTCTGGTATTGGGATGAGTGACGATACGGTTACGATGATGCCTCCAGAGTGTTATCTTGAGTTTGCCGTGCCAGCGATGACGCGTGTTGGTGATGCTTTCGGTGGCACTGTGTTTCATTCGTGTGGCAATTGGAGCAATAAGAAGCGAGATATTGTAGGTATTCATAATTTAAAAATGGCAGATGGGGCTTTCTCGCTAGCAACCGACCCCGGTGCAAACCCAACGGATGGCTTTGCCGATACGTTTGCCAATACAAATGTCATCTTGAATGCTCGTATTGTCGGTGGTGCAGATGTGATAGAAGAAAAGGTGAGAAATCTTTGGCGGAAAGGAATGAAACTTATCGTAGTCACGTATTGCGAGACTCCTGAGGAGCAAGCGCGAGTATATGATCTGATTCATTCCATTTGTAAGTAAAGCATTAATCTTTTTGCATAACTTAAGTTCTTTTTCTTTCTTCGCATTTTGATATAGTTCAAACAAGTTTGACTCTGACACCTATAAATAGAGACTCCTTTGGAGTGATAAATCACTCGTCGTTGCAAATCTGATGACATTTAGAGGTTTTGCCAATCTGTTGTTATTTGGAAGAAGTCAAAGTTAGTGCAAGGTGAAAAAAGAACTTTTCCAAAACGCAGTTTGCCTAATAAAATCCGCAAAGTGTAGTACAAAACACTTTGCGGATTTCTATATTAAGCTATTAGGTGTTTTTGATTTCAATAAGTTAAAAATGCTAAATTTGAATCATC
Organism: Prevotella sp.; assembly: GCA_045617965.1. GTDB lineage: Bacteria > Bacteroidota > Bacteroidia > Bacteroidales > Bacteroidaceae > Prevotella. The sequence continues at coordinate 401 of JAZLJQ010000065.1, read as the reverse complement.
AATATCTGTCGTAATAGATTTCAATTTTCCCACTTTTCCTATCGGTCCAGACCTGGGCGCAATTGAATTCTGCACCTTTCCGTTCTCCAACACCATGAAAGACGCGGATGATATCGGCATCACCCACAATCGAGCCGTTGACCCATTTTGCTTTGACGGTATATTCGTAGCGGAAAATCATCTCCTGCTCACCTCCATTCATGACACGCATAATGCAGAGTAGATAAAATTTTATATTACCATCTGAAGTGTATTCTATAGACCGGCCTTCCTTTAAGATATCTTGATCCGGAGTATGAGTGTCAGGAATCTCGCCGTTAGGTCCCACTGATTTATTTACGAAGTCATTCTCCTCTGCATAATACCGGCCATGATCTTCATAAATCCTTATGTCAAGAAGT
>JAZLJQ010000064.1:0-6017 GCA_045617965.1 Prevotella sp. | reverse complement strand
TGGTTATTTCTTTTTGGATTGTTTGGCAGCGGTAGCAACTATTGGAATGAATAGCAATGGCGATGGTGTTCCTGCAACTTATGACCTTGGTATTCAAGGGCGTTATTATATTAAGCAGAATGGTATTTATCTGGGAGTAGGTGCTAAATACACACATTTTGATGATTATAATGATGTTATGCCGGGTGTTGAAGTAGGATATGCTTTCTATATTAATCGAAATGTAACTATTGAACCGGCTATATATTATGACCAAAGTTTTAAAAACCACTCTGATTATTCAACGATTGGTTTGAAGATAGGTGCAGGTTTTTATTTCTAAGATAAACGATGTATTCTGTTGACGAACTGAATGATAAACTCATCGCCTTGTCTTTTGCTGAAGACATAGGCGATGGTGATCATACGACCCTTTGTTGCATACCAGAAGATGTTGTAGGCAAGAGCCAATTAATAATAAAGGAAGACGGCATTCTTGCTGGTGTGAAGGTGGCAAGAAAGGTATTTGATGCTTTTGACAAATCTTTGAAAATGGATGTTTTCATAACAGATGGGACATCTGTTAAAAAAGGTGATGTAGCTTTTGTTGTTGAAGGTAAAATGCGTAGCTTGTTGCAAACGGAACGATTAATGCTCAATATCATGCAACGTATGAGTGGTATCGCTACGATGACTCATCGTTATGTTGAATGTATTAAAGGTACTAATGCCCACGTTCTTGATACACGTAAGACAACTCCAGGAATGCGTATGCTTGAAAAAGAAGCCGTAAAAATTGGTGGTGGCATGAATCATCGCATAGGTCTTTTTGATATGATTCTTTTGAAAGATAATCATGTGGATTTTTCTGGTGGTATCGCAAATGCCATAGATAGATGCCATAAGTATATGGATGACAAGGGGCTACACCTAAAAGTAGAGATAGAAGTTCGTAATTTTAATGAGCTTTCTCAGGTGCTTACACATGGTGGGGTAGATCGCATCATGCTTGACAATTTCTCTGTGGAAGATACTAAGAAAGCTGTTGAAATAATCAACCATCGTTACAAAATAGAGTCATCAGGTGGTATAACCATTGATACTATACGTAGTTATGCAGAATGTGGCGTGGACTTTATCAGTATTGGTGCGCTGACACATTCGGTAAAAGGACTTGATATGAGTTTTAAGGCATGTTGATTTCGTATGTATCGTAGGTAATGCCACGACCTCCGAAAAATTCTTTTTGAGCTATAAGGCCCGAACATAACGTATGGCCTTCGTTTTTGTTACTTGTGCCGAAATCAAAAAATGTAGCGCTCTTGAATTTCTCATGAATAAGATATTTGAAGAGAAGATCAAGGGCGCCTTCTTTTCTACCAATCTCATTTGAGGCAATATATTGAGTGTGTACCACTATTGGAGTAACATATAGCAGACAGCCGGCTATCACCTTTCCTTCTTTTTTTACAGTAAACAATTGTATCTCTTTAGGAAATCTTTCCATCAGCAGACTTATCTCTGCTAAGGAATGTACAGGATGTACCTCATGATATTTCATTAAAACTTCTTCCAATACGAGCCAAAAGTCATTGGGTATAGTATTCTTTTCTACATAAAGTTCATTCTTTATTGCACGATTAATATTTGCTGTGCGTGAGTGATGAAAAGGCAAAGGGTGATTTAAATATATTGCACTTGAGAGTAATCTTTGTTTCAGTATGCCACCTTTTTGCCAAACTGCATAAAGGTCTTCTTGTGAAGGATATTTGTGATATATGTTAGGTGTTGGCTTATATATGATGTGTTTTGCTCCCAATGTTTCTTTGTAATAGGCTAGTGCTTCATCAAAGATTTGCATCACTTGTGCTGATGTTGACTTTAGGTTTAGTACAACACCTCCATAAGTTAAGCCTTGGTGAGAATATACTGTCTGTTCTTCTTCAACCCAATTAGCTGGCAAGACACCTAAAATATTGTCACCTTCTGCAAAAATTAAAGAACAGTCCGCAAATCGTGAGCCATGATAGTCCATATAGTCGCGCATCTGAAGAAAAGTACCATTCTTACTCTCCGAGATACATTTGTTCCATGCATCTTTCCATTCAGGTGTATAGTTTACGACTTGCATTTTTAAGTTGTCTAACAAATTTTATATATTATTTATACGTTTTCTTTCTTCCATTCCTTAAATTCTTCGTAAGGTTGGAGATAATCTTCTTTGTCAAAGTACTCTGATGTAGCGACCATTACCGTTGTCCCGGATGAAAAATTTTTCAAATCGCACCAAATTCCAGCTGATATACAAACTACCTTCGTGGGGTTGTTCATATGAATAGTCATAGAGTTTGAACCATCTGAAAGATATAAGTCAAAACTTCCCGTAAGTGGTATGATAGCTTGTTGGCAGATTTTGTGTGCATGACCAGCACGCATCTTTCCTGTTGGAATATCATAAAGCCAAAAAAGACGCTTTATTTCAAAAGGAATGTCGTGCACAGCTTCGGCAACCGAAAGCGAGCCTCGTGCATCGATAAATTGAGGTACGGTTAAAATCTTGACTCCGTCAACGGTTAGGTGCCCTTCTTTTATATCCATAATATCATATAATAGGTGTACAAAAGTAATAAAAAATAATTAATAAATTCACAAAATAAGTCTTTAGGAAGAAAATGGAATGTCGATAGGTTAAAATAATATAATTATTTGGTTGATTTTTGGTTTTCATTTATCTTTGATTGCTTTTTGACAAAATGAAACTTTTTATATTTGACCAATATTGTAACTGAAAACAAATGCTTATGAAGAAATTTTTTCTTTTCTTTGCTGTGCTTGTTATGAGCGTCAGTTTATCGGCAGAGAAGATAACTACTCTTGCCGGTATCACCAGTGGAGGTAAATACTACATTGGTGCGACTGTATCTGAGACAGATTATTACTTTAAGGCCGATGTGTCAAAAGCCGCAACGGGGGTTAGTGGCACAAGTACAACTGATAAAACAGAAGCCGTTGTTGCCACAATCACGAAAAAAGGTGACGACAAATACACTATCCAAGTGGGAGATGGCTTATATCTGTCTTTAGCTAGTGAAAAAGCTAATGGTAAAGTTAATGTTGTAGCGACGGCAGATGAATGGACCTTTACTGAAGTAGATAATCTTATCAACATGAAGATTAATGGTTATTGCTTGATGAAAAACAGCAGTACCTCTCTAAATTTCGGTTCTTATGCGAGTGGACAAAAGAATGTTTGGCTAGAAGATGCATCTGCCCCTCTTCCTGTTCTTGAAAAAATTTATGTTGATGGCGTAGCTACAAAAACAACCTATTTTGAAGGTGAAAAATTTGACGTTGCCGGCTTGAAGGTTATGGGTAAATATGACGTCGGTGATGATCAAGAGATAACTTCAAATATTGAGTGGTCTGTTACACCTGAAGTGCTTGCATTAACTACCACTTCTGTTTCTGTAACAGCTACCGCCAAGGGTCTCACTTCTGATCCGTTTGTGGTTAGTGGTATCACCGTAAAGGAATTTGTACAGACTTATGCAAACACTTATACGAGCAATGTTGAGCTCACCACCGATGGTGGCACATCTGCCTCTAAGGCAAAGGTCATTATAGGCGAAACCGAGTATGATGCTATAAAGGCTGGCACAGGTAGTGTTGCAGGTGCTTGTGTTATTTCTATTCCTGCTACAACAAAGACTCTGCACTTTCATGCGGTAGGATGGAAAGGAGAAACAGTTGTTCTAAATGATGAGTTTAACCTTACCGCTGATAATGGACTTGCTAACAACACGCCATTCACCTTACAAAATGATCCTGAGACACAAGACTATTTCACATTTAACCCTAAAGGCGCAACCACTGTTACGTTTACGGCTACATCGGGAAAACGTTTCGTCATCTTTGGTGTAAATACAGAAATACAGGAAGGTGTTGTTTCTGCCCCTACATTTACTCCGACAGAGGCTGATTTTGATGGTCATATTGAGGTGTCGCTCTCTTGCGAGAGCGAAGGTGCTTCGATTTTCTACGCTCTCAATGAGGAAGTTACTAGCATGAATGCTATCGAATATACCGAGCCTATCAATCTAACAACAACGACCACAATCTATGCTGTAGCTAAGAAAGATGCTAAAGAAAGTGAACAAGTTAACAAAACTTATAAATTGATTCCTGTTTTCAATTCTTTAAATGACTTAGTTACAACTCTACCTAGTACAGAAACACCTGTCAAGGTTAAAGTTACTTTGACAGATATTCCTGTAGATTCTTTCTATGTAAACAAGAGTGGTAATAAGAATGGAGTTTACACGCATGCCGGAGATGTTACTGTAGAACTTTATGAATATGATGTTCCTGATACTTGGGAAGTTGGAGGCACTTTATCTGGGACTATTATTGGACAATGGAGTTTATACAATGGCACTCCTGAATTACAAAAATGGGAAGGTGGCTGGAATGCGTTTACATACGCACCTGCCCCTAAAGGCCTCTCAAAAGCCATCTTAGATGCAGTTGCAAGTAAATCGGCTGGTGAAACTGCAATTGTTGACGTTACGGAAGATATAGAACTTAATGTTCCTACAGATGTAGGTCTTGTAAACCTCGTTATCAATGGTAATGGTCATAAGGTAGCTGTTAAGGAAGGCGCACAGATTACTATAAAGGCAGGATTGACAATCAACAACGTCAATTTCGATTGTGTAAATGCAACTGTGGCTCCTGTGGCTCTTAAGATTATAAATAAGGAATCTGATCCTGCATTCTATACAATGAGTTCTTATCCAGGTGCCAATCAGGATATGCCTCACCTTGATACACCTATAGTTTTCAACGGCTGTGGTTTCCGTGAGGTCAAAAACGGCATCTTGAATGGTTCAAAATGGGCACTTATGAATCTAACTTTTGACGGCAACATTATTCAGCTCTCAGATGAAATGGCTACACCTATTATTGCCAATTTAGGTGCAGTAAAGAACTTCAACATTGTTAATAATACTATTTACAAGGTATCTGATGCCGAAAGAAATTACCTTATCACATTTGCAAATGCTTCAAATGCTCAGCCACAAAAGGTATGGGGAACTGACGCCACGGCAAACTATGTGACAAAGAACAATACGTTCTATAATATAACAAAGGCATTTGGAGATCAGATTCCTTCAACGAACAAAATCACTCATACGGTTAAGGGTAATATCTTCTATAACACATTCCGTTTCAAAAACAAGTTTGTAGGTAATGGTGTGCAAGACTTCACAGTAGATGACAATACTCAGTTCTGCAATACTCAAGTAGTAAACACTATTGAAAGTGGTCTTGGTATAGAGGACGACCCTTCATTTACTGCTCCAACAACAGCCTTCGACTTTGATGTAAAGACTCTTGCCACTAACTTCACTCCATCTGCAACATCTTACGCAGGCTCTCACGGCTTCGGTGATCCTCGTTTCGCACTCAAATTAGGCTTTGAGCAAGTTATCAATAACTCTGTAGCAGGTAAAGCTGCTGGTGAGACTGTAACTCTTGACCTCGTTGCAGGACAAGAGTATAAACTCCTCGGAGTAGGTGCTACAGGTCTTGTAAACCTCGTTATCAATGGTAACGGTGCTAAGATAACCATTAAGGAAGGTGCACAGATTACTACTCAGGCAGGTCTGACTATCAACAATCTGAATTTTGATTGTGCAGAAGGAACACTTGCTCCTATCGCTTTGTCAGCAAATCCTGACTCAGTGCTTTCAGGTAAATACTACCCAGTTTCTGAAGGTCAAGAGAACAATCTTCGTCCAAACGCATTCTATAATGTAAATGCTATCATACTTAACGGATGTAATTTCGCTGAAATAAGGACTCCTTTGGTAACAGCTAACAAGCGCGAATGGAATCTCAAGACTTTGACTATCAAGAACACAATAGCTCAGTTCAACACCGATGGTACTGGTATTGATGCTTATATTGACTGGGCAGGTAACAGTAACAATGAAGGTTCAATCAAGGATATCGCTATTGAGGGCTCTACATTATAT
>JAZLJQ010000063.1:0-53512 GCA_045617965.1 Prevotella sp. | reverse complement strand
AGACAGCGGTCTCCTCTTTTCATTATTTTATATTGTATGTTGATTTCTACTCCTTTAGACTCACTTCAATATTCGTTTTTACGCTACGCTCCAAACGAATATTGGAACCATTTTTCTTGCACTTCGATTTTGAATCTAGGTGTCAAAATAAATGTCGGCAAAGTTTCTTTTTTCTATTATTTACTCCACTTTCTGTTCTTTATATACTCCGGTTGTAGATTGATGAGGAGAAAATTATTTGTATTTATATTTTTTCAAAAACAAAAAAGCAAGAATTGTTCCGTTTTCTCCTTTATTTTTATAGCCCCCAAAACCTATCGTTACCTAGTCTTAATGTCATAATAAAATAGTCTTTTCTACAAAATCTTTTAGACTACTAATCTGATTTTCTACCTTTGTAAAAACTCAAATGAGATAATCAAAAAATCAAACCATTCTTACAGCCCACGCAAACCATCCTTACAACCCTCGCGACCTATCCTTATAGGCCGCGCTAACTGTCTTGTTTAACACCCCTAACGCACGCGATAAAGACACCTTAATTATATAAACAAAATTTTGTGCGTTCAACCACACAAGAACGACAATTGACACACGCACTAGACTACGGACAAAACCAAACTCGCAAGTGTAAAATAAATAAAAATGTTTATAAAAGCCTAGCAAAATTCTTAGGCAACTACATACAATTAGGGACAAAAAATTTTGAAATATCATCTGAAATGGCAGTATTTTTGAATGCCTAGATTCAAAATAAATGTCTGCATGCTTTGCAAAACAAAAAAATTATTACCTTTGCAACATATAATGCAAGTGTGCATAACTGAAAATGACACAAATGACAAATAGAGAACTTATTAGACTCAAAGCACTACAACTCGTTTATTCCTATTATCAAAACGAAGGCAAAAGCATCAAAAGCATCGAAAAGGAATTGTTTATCAGCATCTCTAAATCGCATGATCTCTATATGTATTTGCTAGCACTGATAGTGGCACTCCATAACGAATCCAAACGTCGCATTGACATCCTACAAAACACACTAGTGCAAGATCAAACACATCAACTCGAAACAAATCAACTAAAAGCAAAACTTGAAATATTTGCAAACAATGCATTTGCAAGACAGCTAGCAGACAATACACAGTTGATGGCATTTCTTGACAACGAGTCTAACCGTTGGGACAACGATATCGAATTTGTACGTCGCCTATTCATGCTGATTACAGAATCAAAGTTTTATCAAGAATACACACAGACACACAATGACAATAAATCACCATATGACGCAGACCGCGAATTTTGGCGCAAAACATACAAACTCTTCATTGAACAGAACGAAGATCTTGACGCTATCCTTGAGGAAAAAAGTCTCTATTGGAATGACGACAAAGAGATTATAGACACATTTGTTTTGAAAACCATCAAGCGATTTGAACAGAAAAACGGAGCGGAACAACCCCTGCTCACTAACAATATGAACGAAGATATACGCTCGTTCGCAAGCCAACTTCTCTGCCAGACACTCCTCCACACCGAAGAATGTCGTTCATACATAAATCAAGCTAGCAAAAATTGGGACATAACTCGTTTGGCATATATGGACACACTAATAATGCAAATGGCCATCACAGAGATGCTCACATTCCCAACTATACCTGCGAATGTAACCATCAACGTATATGTTGATTTAGCAAAGAATTATAGTACCGAAAAATCATCTAAGTTCGTAAACGGCATACTCGACAAAGTCGCACACCAGCTTATTGCCGAACGCAAAATGTTGAAATCACTTAGATAAGCGGAGTTAATCACGACAATTATCAAAGCCGTACAAAAGGTGCAGAGAGCGTGACAAAGGTACTATCGTATGGCGAAACAACTAAGAAAATTTATTCACTATTAAACATACAATTATGGAAAATTTATTCTTACAAGCAAGCGCCCAAGGTGGTGGTATGAGTTTTATTATTATGATGGTTGCAATCTTTGCAATCATGTACTTCCTTATGATACGCCCTCAGCAAAAGAAACAAAAGGAAATAACAAAATTTCAAAATGCTCTTAAAGTGGGCGATAGCATTGTTACAGGTGGTGGTGTACACGGCATAGTAAAAAAAGTAAATCTTGAAAATGGCACTATTAACATCGAAATTGCTAATGATGTGATTATCACAGTTGAAAAGACATCTATTTACAGAGATTTTGCATCTCAGCCTAAAGGCCAGAAGTAAGGAGCTGCTTATCTTTTGTGTCTTTCTTATCCTCGCAAGTGGATTTTGGTGCATGACTAGGCTCAATGAAACTTACGAGGTCACTATTGATGTGCCGGTACGTTTGGTAAACATACCATCAAATGTTGTTATCACAACCGACATCCAAGATTCTGTCCTTGTCACGCTGAAAGACATCGGTTTCAATATCTTCACCCATTGCGACACCGCCAATATTAAGCCTATAGACATTGATTTTCGCAAATATGCTAGCGACTACCATGGTAGTATCCCGCTTTCAGGCTATATTAGAAGCATTCACGATATGTTTATCAATTCCACTATCGTATCAATCAAACCCGAAAAACTAGAGTTCTTCTACAACTACGGAATGAACAAAAAAGTGCCAGTTATCATGGCGGGCAAAGTATCACCCGAAGGTGCATACTATTTATCGGAAACAAAATTCTGGCCTGACAGCGTAATCATATATGCAACTAAAGAAAAACTTGACAGCATTGATGCCATGTACATTCGCCCTATTTCAATTAATCATTTTAAAGACACACTTATCTTTTCAACAGATATTGCTCCTGTCACAGGTGTAAAAAGTGTGCCATCCGTAGTCAAAATTGGACTTTTTCCTGACATCAACATCCAAGAAAGCATCACTATCCCCATCTCGTGCAGAAATCTGCCTGTGGGCAAAACTCTACGAACATTTCCTGCAAAAGCTAAGATTCGTTTTGTTTCAGGTGTAAAACAATATAAAGAACTTCGTACTTCTGACTTTATTGTCGAAGCCAACTATGATGAAATCTTGAGCTATCCAAATAAAAAAACTTGCACATTACGGCTTGTCACAATTCCAGACTGCATACAACGTGCTGAACTGCTTACTACTGAGGCTGAATTCATCATTGAAGAATGATAAAATGATAAATAGAAAAAAACATATATTTTGAGAAAAGGGAAATTAGAAAAATTCGCACAATTGGAAGAGTTTGAAAATGTATTTCAAGCTCCATATTCTGTAATCAACACACTTGATTTTGATTTGTGCGGTCATTGGAATGAAAAGTATTTCGGCAATGACAACCCCATCACTCTTGAGCTTGGATGTGGCAAAGGAGAATATACAATCGCTTTGGCTCAACTTCATCCAGAACGCAATTTTATCGGTGTTGATATTAAGGGAGCACGCATTTGGAGTGGCGCCAAGCAAGCTCTTAAAGAAGGTCTGCACAATGTAGCATTCCTGAGAACAGAAATAGAATTTATTGACCATTTTTTCGCAAGCGGAGAAGTAGAAGAGATTTGGCTTACATTTTCCGACCCCCAAATGAAAAAGGTCTCAAAGCGACTCACAGGAGTAGCATTTTTGAATCGTTATCGTCATTTTCTCAAAGACCGGGGTGTCATCAATGTCAAGACCGACTCACAATTTCTCACCACATATACACAAGAACTCATACGCATAAATCACCTTCCTATTGAAGTGCTATCGAACGACATATATGCTACCCAACAAAGTCTTAATAGCGAAGTCACAGGCATTCGCACTTATTATGAACAAATGTGGCTCGTTCGGGGTATAAAAATTAAGTATATGCGCTTTCTTCTTCCACACAATGGAAAACTTATAGAACCCGATATTGAGATTGAACCCGATGAATATCGCAGTTATGGCAGAAACAGACGCACTAACAAATACCACAATCCCTAAAAATTAATCAAGAATTTTTAATGCAACTATATCCCAAACTCATTACCGAAGCCCTTGCGCATGTCACTTATGCCGGGACAAAGAAGAATATCGTTGAAAGTGGCATGTTAAAAGACGACATACGCATTGACGGCAACAAAGTAAGTTTTACGCTTGTCTTTGAAAAACCTACTGACCCATTTTTGAAATCTACCATAAAGAGCGCAGAAGCAGCTATTCACTACTATGTAGATAAGGATATCGAAGTGGAAATAAAAACCGAAACAAGCCAGAAAGCACGTCCTGAAAAAGAAAAATGGCTTCCAAAAGTGAAACATATAGTAGCCGTCAGTTCCGGCAAAGGTGGTGTGGGCAAAAGCACTATTGCCTGTAATCTTTCTATCGCTCTTGCACGGCTTGGATATAAGGTAGCCCTTTTGGATGCAGACATTTTCGGTCCGTCCGCACCAAAGATGTTTCAAATCGAAGATGCAGACATCTATGCTGAAGATGTAGATGGTCATCGTTTAATGGTACCTATTGAGAAATATGGTGTAAAAGTGTTGAGTATTGGCTTTATGGTGCGTCCAGAACAAGCTATTCTTTGGCGTGGTGCAATGGCGTGCAACGCTTTGAAACAACTTATTGCTGATGCAAATTGGGGCGAGTTGGATTATTTCATCCTTGACACACCTCCTGGTACGAGTGACATTCACCTTACACTTCTTAACGAATTGCATCTCACAGGTGCGATCATTGTCAGCACGCCCCAACAGGTTGCACTTGCTGATGCTGTCAAAGGTATCAGTATGTATGAAAACGAGAAAGTACGCGTTCCAATATTAGGACTTGTTGAAAATATGGCATGGTTCACTCCAAAAGAGCTTCCAGAGAATCGTTACTACATCTTCGGTAAAGAGGGCTGCAAGCAATTGGCAGAAGCAAAAGGGCTCCATCTCTTGGCACAGATACCACTTGTGCAGAGCATTTGCGAAAGTGGCGATACCGGCACACCTGTGGCACTCACAAATGATACGGCTACAGGGTTAGCTTTCATCAACCTTGCACAGTCAGTAATCACACGTTGCAATACAATCGCAAGACAAAAGAACTAACATCAAAATATGATTGACATTTTAATAATGGGGGCAATGACTGCCCTAAAAGTAAAATTCATTGAGGGCAATGCCGGATTTATGTCGCTTGTGGCATTGGCTTTGATTCTAGGGTTAGCATTCTGCATTGAACGCATAATTTTCTTGTCGCTTTCTGAAATCAATGCCCCACAACTATTAAAGAAGGTTGAAGAGAAATTAAAAACAAAGGATGTGGACGGCGCAAAAAACCTCTGCCGTAACACTCGCGGCCCTGTGGCAAGCATCTGCTATCAAGCACTTATGCATATCAATGAACCTCTTGATGACATCAGTCGCTCTGTAACCAACTATGGTAGCGTGCAGACCAGTGTTCTAGCAAAAGGTTGTTCTTGGATAAAACTCTTCATTGCCATGGCACCATCACTAGGATTTTTGGGTACAGTCATCGGCATGGTAATGGCATTTGACAATATCCAAATAGCAGGTGATATTTCTCCTACAATTGTTGCGAGTGGCATGAAGGTAGCACTAATTACAACCATTTTTGGTATTATCGTGGCTCTAGTGTTACAATGTTTCTACAATTTTATTCTGTCAAAGATAGAGAACATCGAGACCCAAATGGAGGAAAGTTTTGTCACTATGATGGACATTATAACAAAGTATAAAAACAATGACCAAAAAAACTAATCGCCTATTTGTTACCCTCATCGCCATAGTATTTTTGGCATTCTTCACCATAGGGTACGATATGCCGTGGACGCAGAATCCCGAGTTCAAGGAGCCTCTAATGACACCTGTTGTGATATGGATGATGATACTGATGTTGGTAGCTGCGACAATAGTTGCCATTGTAAGTATTATTTCTTCATTGAATCATAAAAGAAACGTTCCCATTGTTAACGGCATTCGCGTGAGACGCACAGCATATATTGTCATTGGGCTCACTATTCTCATTATTCTAGCATCACTGTTATTATGCGATACTGATCCCATTCTCATAAATGGGAAGATATGTGAAGATGTCTTCACTTTGCGCATTGCAGGCATGTTCGTATGGTCAATGTTTGCGATGGCCACCATTACTGTTGTACTGACGATTGTCTGTATGCTGAAAAAGAAACAATAGAAGAAGGATTTTATTTCATGTCACTTTTCAAGAAAAGATTCAGACAAGAAAGTGTTCCTGAGTTGAACACTACATCAACAGCAGACATTTCGTTCATGCTACTGATATTGTTTCTTGTTACCACTTCAATGGATAGCAATTTGGGAATTATGCGCATGCTACCAAAACTGGAACAACAAAAGCAAGAAAAGGTACAGACCTACGTCGACAAACGCAATGTCTTTACCCTTAACATAAGTGCAGAAGACGAAATTATTCACAATGACAAGAAGATAAATGTCACTAACATAGTACCATTATTAAAAGAGTTCATTCTCAACCCAAATGGCAAAAGTTATCTTAGCGAGTCTCCCGAGAAGCACATTATCATGCTCTGCACAGATGAAACAGCCCATTACGATACCTACTTCCAATTGCAGAACGCCATCATACGTGCCTATAAAGAAGTTCGCGATGAGACCGCAAAAATACGATATGGAGAACCATTTGCAGCTCTTACCGAGCGTCAACAACAAAGCATCAAAGAAACCATTCCGCAAAGGGTGTTAGAGAAATGACTTAGAGTCCTAACAATTAATGCTTTGAGCTTGCTTCTCTTTACTATAATTTTTAGTGGTCTCCCACAAAAGCAATGACTAAGCATAAGAATTAATAATTTACATTTATGATATTCAAACGAAAAGTAGAAAATCATTTAGTGCCAGGACTTAACACAGCCTCGCTCCCCGACCTTATCTTTACCGTTCTATTCTTTTTTATGATTGTCACCAACATGCGACAAGATGATGTGCGTGTACGCATTATTGAGCCTAACGGACAAGAACTCACACAAATGCAACGCAAAAATTTCGTCACTAACATTTATATAGGCAAACTTATCAAAAAAGATAACATTCAGATACAGATTGATAACACTTTTATGCGTTCAGAAGAGATTACCATATATATGAAACAAAAGATGAAGGGTATGAAGACGGAAGATATTACAAAAATGATTGTCAATATCAAAGCTGATCGCAACACTCCCATGTCTATCATCAAACAAATAAAAGAGAGCCTTCGTCGCGCCGGGACATTAAAAATACACTATTCTGCAAATGAAATCAAAGATGATCACAAACGATTGCATTAAGATTATCACCGGAGGCATAGGCAGTGGCAAGAGTTATGTCTGTAACAAACTTAAAAAATGCGGTTTCAAGATTTACGACTGTGATCAACATGCCAAACGGCTTATGCTTGAGAGTCAAACCATCCGCGATGGTCTTATTGCACTCATCGGTAATGATGCCTACTTTGATGACGGACACCTTAATAAGGCTGCTGTTGCCGAATTTCTCTTGCGCGATAAAAAAAACAATCAAGCGATAAATGCCATCGTGCATCCTATCGTAGCACAGGATTTCCTTTTGTCCGGGATGTCATGGATGGAAAGTGCCATATATTTTGAGTCGCATTTTGGCAAGAGGTTTACTTTTGAAAGAAGACCTATTGTTATATGCGTCACTGCACCACTAGAAGTGCGCATTTTACGCATCATGAAGCGTGACTGCATCTCGCATATTAAGGCTGAAGAATGGATTACTCGTCAAATGTCACAAGAGGAGAAGTGTTCATTGTCGGACTTTATAATAGATAACAATGGTGATGAAACCTTTCTTCAACAGCAAATTGAAAAACTAATGATGGACATTAAATAAAGATAAAATAAAGAAAGTTCTAATTGGCGACTTTGTTTCTTTTTGTCTTTTTTCGCAAAAACTTATAACTATAACTAAATATTCCTATTTACCATTTTCATTTTCGTTAGCACACTTTTGAAATATATCAACTAAATTTGGCGCAAATTAGAAATAATAACAATGTCAGCAACTAAATAAAAACATTTACTATACCTAACTCCGTCAATCATACTCTTACACAAAACATAAACTACACAATCCACAATACAAGACATCGCCATTGCGCATAATCAAAAAGGATAGACATACGAAGACAAAAACATACATAAACATTTGACGCTATTGATAATCGGTCCCAATCCGTAGATAGCAAGCATCAGCAAATGACTTTTTGAATCAAACAACAACATGAAAAAAACTATTTCTCTTCTACTATTAGCATTGACCATTACGGCACTATCTTCTTTTCGAAATCATCCAATTACATTGTTCATGATAGGTGATTCCACAATGGCAAACAAAGACATTAGTGGCAAAATGGCTGACAATCAAGAACGAGGCTGGGGACAAATGCTACAACAATTCCTCGACTCAACAAAAGTCATAGTCAACAACCACGCTGTCAACGGCCGCTCATCAAAGAGCTTTATCAATGAAGGACGTTGGGACACAATACTTCGGCTTATGAAACCTGGCGACTACATCATAATCCAATTTGGCCATAATGATGAGAAGCCCCAAGCCGACAGACACACAGATCCATACACAACATTCAATGCCAACCTAAAAAAATTCATCAAAGAAGCACGTAATAAAGGAGTAATACCAATACTGATGAATAGCATTGTTCGTCGCAAATTTTCAGCAGACACACTCATAGACACACATGGAGAATATGTTGTTGTGCCACGAAAAGTGGCAAAAGAAATGAAATGCCTATTCGTTGATGCCAACAAACTCACTCATAATTACATCCAACCTATGGGACCCGAAGAGAGCAAAAAACTCTTCTGCTGGCTACCGGCAAACGAATACGAGTCCGCCCCAAAAGGTCGTCAGGACGATACTCATCTAAACATCTACGGAGCAACAGAAATAGCATCCTTACTGATAAAAGACATCGCTCGACAAAATAAAACTTTACGAAGAGCATTGAGATGAGAATAGAATTAGGAACTGATTTTACATTCGACACAATTAACTATCATCTCATACTTGCATATTCATCATTGATATTTGCATCTTGCAACCGCTTTCACCCTTTGATAAAATAAAAAGCTTTGCTTTTCGTTTGCTTTATCATTGATTTATTAGTAATTTCGTAGCGATTTTAAGAAAATATAAAAAATTATGGATCTAAATACCAACTTAAGCGAACAAGAACAAGGCAGAAGACAAAGTCTACAAGAACTACGTAAACTAGGCATAAACCCTTATCCTGCCCAAGAATTCCCGACAAACGCCTTCTCTATTGAAATAAAAGAGAATTTCAAAGATGATGATGAGCCAAGACAGGTAAGCATCGCTGGACGACTTATGAGCAGACGCATCATGGGGAAAGCAAGCTTTGCCGAACTACAAGACTCAAAAGGGAGAATACAACTATATGTCAGTCGTGATGATATCTGTCCAGAGGAAGATAAGACAATGTATAACAACGTATTCAAAAAACTTCTCGACATTGGCGATTTCATCGGTATCAACGGATATGTTTTCCGTACACAGATGGGCGAAGTGAGCGTACATGTACAAAAACTCACCATACTGGCAAAAAGCCTCAAGCCACTGCCTATAGTGAAATACAAAGATGGAGTGGCATACGATAAATTTGATGACCCAGAGCAACGCTATCGTCAGCGCTATGTAGATCTTGTGGTAAACGAAGGAGTAAAAGAAACATTTCTCAAACGCGCTACAATAATACGGACCATGCGACAAGTATTTGATGATGCTGGATTTACCGAGGTGGAGACACCTATCTTGCAACTCATTGCTGGCGGAGCAAGCGCGCGTCCTTTCATAACACACCACAACACACTTGACCAAACCATGTACTTACGCATAGCTACAGAGTTGTATTTGAAAAGACTTATCGTAGGTGGTTTTGAAGGCGTGTATGAAATCGGGCGAAACTTCCGCAACGAAGGTATGGATAAGAGCCATAACCCTGAGTTCACCTGCATGGAGTTATACGTAAGCTATAAAGACTACAACTGGATGATGACATTCACAGAACAGCTACTCGAAAAAATATGCATAGCCGTAAACGGCACTTCAGAAGTACAAGTAGGAGAAAACGTCATCTCATTCAAAGCTCCATTCCGTCGCCTACCTATACTTGATGCAATAAAAGAAAAGACGGGTCACGATCTCAGCGCGATGAATGAAGAGCAAATGCGAAAAATAGCAAAAGACCTCGGTGTTGAAGATACCGATAGGATGGGACGGGGAAAACTAATAGATGAAATCTTCGGTGAGACTTGCGAAGACACGTTCATACAGCCGACTTTCATTACCGACTATCCAGTAGAGATGTCGCCACTAACTAAGATGCACCGCTCAAAGCAAGGACTGACCGAACGTTTTGAGTTAATGGTAAATGGGAAGGAATTGGCCAACGCATACTCAGAGCTCAATGATCCGATAGACCAAGAAGAACGATTCATTGAACAGATGAGACTTGCTGATAAAGGCGATGATGAAGCAATGGTGATAGACCATGACTTCTTGCGCGCACTACAATATGGTATGCCTCCGACATCGGGCATTGGCATCGGCATTGATCGCCTAGCAATACTCATGACGGGGCATACCAACATTCAAGAAGTGTTGCTGTTTCCGACCATGAAACCAGAGGTAAGAGATTGAAACTCAAGCCTTGTGGGCAATATTACAAGTGTGTTCTATAAACTCTAAAATGATATAAACTCTTATGGTAACTGCTGTTTTGAGTGCTTTAAGTTTCTTTTTGACATCTTTTTGCGTATCAATCAGTTGTATAGTTCGCTATGCGCCTAATCTCAACACAAAAAATTAGTGCAAGGCGAGAGCAGAATGAAATTTATTCCAATTATGCCGAGCCGAAGCCTAATTTGCAGGAACTGAAATCTACTCAAAAACATTTCTGAAATCATCTCGATATAATTATTGACCCCACCATTAGGTGTGTTCTATAAAAAAAGGAGGAATGAGAAATTTAATTAATTAACTGAAAAATATGTTCTCTTGCGGAAAAGTAGCAATAATAGGAGGTGGCAGTTGGGCAACGGCAATCGCAAAAATAATAGTGTCACATACGCACCACATAGGATGGTACTTGCGGCGTGACGATCGCATAGAAGATTTCAAAAGGATGCGCCACAATCCTGCCTATCTAGAAATGGTACATTTCAACGTAGATGAGATATTTTTCTCATCCGACATTAATGAGTTGGTACAAAAATACGACACGCTTGTGTTTGTCACGCCATCACCGTACCTGAAAAACAACCTGAACAAACTGAAAACGAGAATTAAAAACAAATTCATCGTCACGGCAATAAAAGGCATAGTGCCCGACAGCAATATCGTAGTAAGCGAGTATTTTCATCAAGTCTTTGATGTTCCATACGAAAATCTCGCTTGTGTAGGAGGTCCCTCGCACGCAGAAGAAGTGGCATTGGAGAGGCTCACATATCTCACTGTAGGGTGTGCCGATTTGGGGAAAGCAAAGGCTCTCACAGAGATTTTGGAAAACAACTATGTAAAAACTAAAATTGCCGCCGATGTCACTGGAATTGAATATGCCTCTGTGCTGAAAAATGTGTATGCTATAGCAACTGGAATCTGCAATGGGCTGAAATATGGTGATAATTTCCAGGCTGTGCTCATAGCCAACTCTATCACCGAGATGAAAAGGTTTATCAATGTGGTACAACCTATGGAACGCAACATGGTAGACTCCGTATATCTTGGAGATTTATTGGTGACAACATACTCCAACTTTTCACGCAACCGCACTTTTGGCACAATGATAGGTAAGGGATATAGCGTAAAAAGCGCACAGATAGAAATGGAGATGATAGCAGAAGGGTATTTCGGCACAAAATGTATGAAAGAAATAAATCATCGCTATCGCGTAAATATGCCTATCCTTGATGCTGTTTACAATATACTTTATGAACGCATCGCACCACAAGTAGAAATAAAATTACTAACAGATACATTCCGATAAGATAAAAAAAAGAGATGAAAAATTTGACTATTAACTCTCAACAGGTACTGCAGTTCCTTAATGCTGATGATGTAAAAGACATTGAAGAAAAAGTGAAAATGGCACAAGAAGCCCTTGAAAATGGTACGTGCCTTGGCAATGACTTTTTGGGATGGCTACACCTACCATCGTCAATAACTGAAGAATTTTTACATGATATCCAGACAACGGCAGATATGCTAAGAGAGGAATGTGAGGTCATCGTTGTTGCAGGTATCGGGGGTAGTTACCTTGGAGCAAAGGCCGTGACAGAAGCTCTCAGCAATAGCTTCGCATGGTTGCAACAAACACGTCCGATTATCGTCTTTGCTGGCAACAACATTGGAGAAGACTATTTGGCAGAATTGTCTGAATATTTAAGAGGGAAGAAGTTTGGGATTATCAACATTTCCAAATCGGGTACCACAACAGAGACTGCACTCACCTTTCGGCTGATGAAAAAGCAATGTGAGGAACAATGTGGTAAAGAGAAGGCTCAAAAACTCATTGTGGCCATAACTGATGCTACAAGAGGAGCTGCGCGCGCTACAGCAACAAAGGAGGGATATAAGACATTCGTTATCCCTGATGATGTTGGAGGGAGATTCTCTGTGCTAACGCCAGTAGGGCTGTTACCTATAGCGTGCGCAGGATTTAACATTGAACAACTCGTGCTAGGGGCTGTTGACATGGAATGGTTGTGTTCAAAGGATGCTCCTCTCAACGAGAATCCCGCAGCACAATATGCCATTATGCGCAATGCTTTGTATAAAAGTGGTAAGAAAATTGAAATTCTCGTCAACTATCAGCCAAAACTTCATTTCATGAGCGAATGGTGGAAACAACTTTATGGTGAAAGCGAGGGGAAGGGACATAGGGGTATTTTCCCCGCTTCGGTAGATTTTACTACCGACTTGCACTCTATGGGACAATGGATACAGGATGGCGAACGCACCATTTTTGAGACTGTGCTAAGTGTAGAGGAGACTGAGAGGACGTTGTTATTTCCTATGGATGAGGAAAACCTTGACGGGCTGAATTTTCTTGCGGGAAGGCGCATCGATGAGGTAAACAAGATGGCGGAGTTGGGCACTCGTTTGGCACATGTAGATGGTGGGGTGCCGAATATACATATTTCTGTGCCGAGGGTTAGTGAATATTATCTTGGTCAAATGATTTATTTCTTTGAGAAGGGTTGTGGGATGAGCGGTTGTGTTCTTGGTGTGAATGCGTTCAATCAGCCTGGGGTAGAGGCATATAAGAAGAATATGTTTGCTTTGCTCAACAAGCCCGGGTATGAGGAGGATGGTGAGAGGTTGCGTTTGCGGTTGTCTTTGATGGGCGAGTGATAGTTTAGAAAAAAATAAAACTTTTTTAGTGGCTCTATGCCTCAGCACGAGGAGGGCGAAGCTGGTAAAATCGGTGGGCATTAATTATGAATTTTCAATTGTCAGTTCTCTATCGCCAGTTACAAAAATGCAAGGCCTTTCTGTTTGATATGGATGGAGTTATCTATGATTCTATGCCCTATCATGCACACGCATGGCACAAAGCAATGTCCGACTTCGGACTAACAATGACCGAAACAGATGCATACCTTTTTGAAGGAAGACGAGGAGTCGAAACCATCAACATAATCGCAAAAAAACAATGGCGACATACACTCTCCAAAGAAGAAATAAATAAAATCTATAAACATAAATGCGCCATATTTGCCACATTCCCCTTTCCAAAAAAAATCAACAACACTGACAACCTCATGAGAGAACTCAAACACAGAAACATACTCATCGTCGTTGTCACAGGCAGCGGACAAAACACCATATTGAACCGCATCTGTACCGACTACGAAGGACTCGTCACAAAAGAACTTATGGTGACCAGTTTTGATGTAAAACACGGCAAACCCCTACCCGACCCATATCTCCTAGGGATGAAAAAAGCTTGCGCACAACCAGAAGAATGCATCGTAGTGGAAAACGCACCTATTGGCATCAAAGCCGCCAAAGCTGCCGGATGTTATACAATAGGAATAAACACTGGACCGCTACCCGACGAAATGCTACGACAAGCCGGAGCAGACATCGTCGTTCACAGCATGAAAGAAATCATCGAGTTAGTGAAAAACGCAAGCTGATGCCAAAATCATGCGTAGTTGTAGGATAACTGCTTGATGAAAGCAACGGAGTGTTTTGCTGCATATCGTAATACGCACTCATTGTCAAAAGTTTTGACAAAGTATATTCGGCACTGAAAGAAATCTTCATAGCTTTATTTCCACTACTTGCCGAACTCTCACGCAAAGCAATATTACGGACAATAGCCGCTTGATTACGCAAGCTGAAATCAAAGCGCATATTCAAATCATGGCTCGTCGTTGTCTTACGAGTAGCGGATGAGCGTTGGGCAGAACCCGACTTCTCGTCCTGCTCTTCCTTACCCTTTTTGCGATTCTGCTTGGCGACAATCTTACGAGTCTTAGCGCCATAGCCGAAAAGGTCTATATCGTTAATCTTATAGCCCAACCCAAACACCCAATCCTTTGACATAGTCTCATTAATCTGAACAGATGTCATAGAAAGATTCAGTACACGAGTAGTCTTATATTCTGCCTTCAACGTCATATTGTTCAACAACGTAACATCCACCCCGAACAAAGGAGAAAATGCCTCATTGATACTGACTTGTGATATATTATACATTGAACTCGGCACAGGAAGCGACGTGGTAGTGTTCGTCACAAAACCCAAATCACCCATATACTCTGCCCAAGAAGCAAAACTGCTATAAGAACCAACAGCATAAATACTTTTATAGGCATGATTAAGGTTGACACTCTTGAAATGCTCATTAAACCATGAAAGTTTTTGCAAACCTGCATAGCGAATAGTCCAATTAGGCAATAAACGCACCAAAGTCGGGAAAATATCAAGCGAACTGCCCCCACCACAATATGCCGACAGGAAGGCCGGAATCATAACATCACCACTATACTTATCAACAGTACCATTTGACGGATCAAACGGCTTGCCTGCAAGAGAAGTCCCCTGCGGATAAACAGAACCTTTGTATTGGGCCTCAACGCGTTGCTGGAAACCATCAAGCATATTGCAGAACCTGTCAAATGTAGCGGAATGATAACCATCTGTAGCGCTACCTATATTTTCAAAAGCACTCTTTATGGAAATCGTGGTCATGGTGAACGTGCCACTATGAGTAGTAGGCCGACCTTGATACATATACTGTATGCTTTTGTTGCGAGATACCGTGCGACTGGCATTAAGGTCAATCTTAAAGTCACGGAAAGGCTCAAGAGTAGCCTTGAGTTGCAAATCTTCAGTCGTGCTAGTCGTTGCCGGAGTTGCAATACTATCTGTGCATAGCAACCAATCGTTTCTCAATGCCTTATCTATATAAGAATCATCAATAAAACCAAATGCAAAGTCAAGACCCGGACTTAAAATATCGCCACTGCGCTGACCAAAGAAATTGCCCACAGATGGCATGAAGCCAGGCAAAGCCATCGTATAGTTATTACGATAAGAAACACTTATCTGGCGAGTCATCATAAGCAAGCGCGCCACAGACTGACTTACCTTATACCATTGCTGATTGTCAAGGGGAGCTTTCGCTGCGACACTAATCTTCACCTTTATGCTATCACGATTCTTTATTACAATCTTATTCTCATCCAACACCTTATATTTAATAGGATAATCTTTCCCCTCCTTTGTCTTTGCTGTTACTATCAAACGTTTTGACTTCTTACCATGCGTCACCTCAACAGACTTTTCCATAGAAAGTTCGACCTCTGAAGCAAATACTTTAGACCGTTTGGACGTATTAATATTTGTAGTATTGGTGACGCTCGGCTTCGGCTTGGCCTTGGTGGTATTCTTTTTTATCGGCTGTGAGAAACGCTTGTTCGTCTTTTCCAAGAAAGGAATAAGATTGTAAAGCTTCTCTAGAGAAAGAACACCATTGACATTGAGATTGCGCGAAGAGTTTACAGTATTGCCCAATGACGTGCCGTCTTCAAGTTCTGTCCCCCTAGCCCAATTGTAATTGGCATTGTAGGAAGCATCGGCTGTTAGCCACTCAAAAATCGGAAGTTTATTCAAAGGCAACTGATAACTTGCAGTAAATGTCTGTTGATAGTTGAGTGGTGTACCCCAATTCTTTATACTATGCCAAACAGAATCTTTCCAGGCCTCATAACGATCTGGATAAAGGTCTTGGTTTATAGGGCGCTCATCATAAGGTTCTTCGATTTGAGCATTTGTAGCACTTTGGAAATTCAAATGCAGATTCTTTGTCAAATCCCAACGCATTGAGAAATCACGATTCCAAAGAAATTGCTCGGAGAATGTTATCGGCAAATTATCATTTAGGTTTTCCATGTCGCGCTCTTGTAACTCATAATAATTACGACGCATCTCGGTGTTGAAACTTATATTCTGCGGAATATAATTCAATCCAAACTCGCGAACTATTTTCAGCCATTTACTTTTACTCTTGATATTTTTCCCGGGTTCAAATGTTTTATATACCGGTGTATAAGAATAATTGATTGCACCATGCCAGTTATCTTCGCGCTCGGCAATTGTGGTCTCACCACTGGAATGTTTGTGCGAGTGACTATACGAGAATGCGAAATTGCCCGGGTCGTAAGGCATCGGATGACGTTTGGTTGTAATGCCTACACGCGCATTTGAGATAGAGAGGTTGCGATTGGTCACTTCCTTGACTGCTATCGACTCTATAGAGTCGCGTTCATGGGCCTCAGCACCCTCAAGAGCATCGTCAAGCTCCATATCCGTATCCAATGGGTTATACTTTGGCTTGGTATATTCTTGTGTGACCGAATAATAAAGAGGTATTGTCACCTTTGCTTTCTCAGGGAAGAACTTACCCAAATCAAAACTAGCCGTAACATCATAGCGCGAATAATTATCCGTTGAACGATCCATCTGGCCTTGTTCAAGTCCACCAAAACCTTGCGTTTCTACGCGGCCTGCAACATTAAGCGAGCCGAAATCAGACAATTGCATATTAAGTGTACCTTGAGCAGCCCATCCGCCTTCATTGTTTGATTCGAGCAGACGCAATTCGTTCACCCATACCTCACACGACTTTATCTCGCCACTATTGTTTCGCACGCCGATAATCATCGTTTTCACCTCGCCAAGTGTAGGATTGCCCATGATACTGATCCTATTGGCGGGACGATCAGAATCGTAGTCAGAGTAAAGCAAGGTATATGAAGCCTGACCTTTTGATTTAGCTATATTACGAGCTTTTTTCAAGGCTGTAAACTTCGTTAGAGCAATATCTAGCAAATTCTCCTCTGGCCACACAATTTGGCGGTCAGTAGAAGAATACTGGTCATAATGTCCTTCAGGCGTAATCTTCAAAGGAATTTCATACTCATAGAAGTTGCTTTTATAATCATTGCCCAAACGTATGAACAGACTCATCTGTCCGTCTTTCAATCCTGTAGAATTAGGTTTCAAAGCATTAGCATGTATAAACATCTGCAGACGTTTGTAATTGCGAAAATCAAGAGTTGTATTCTTATACACGCATTTAGCCTCATTATGCGATAGATTCTTTACGATGATATCTAATGCCTGTTCGTTGTTTTCGGTCAATTGAGGTTGGGACGGATCTACAACGCGACTGATTCCCGGTGGTAATACATAGTTTACAGGCTCTTTATCATTGTTTTCTTCTATACTGACAGCAGAAGCCTCAAGTGTTCCAGTATTTGCCGATTGTGAAAGCTGTTGCTCGTAGTCACGCCATTCTGCACGGACAAGGTCAAACGTACCAAGACGTATGACAATAGGTTTTGTAAAATTAGTAAGAAAAACGCGCATGAAACGAATTGATGAAAGGTCGGAAATGTTGCCCACTTTCTGCTCAAATTGATTAACAGGTATTCGGAATTGATACCATGTTACATTTTCTGTTTTTCCATTTCTCAATGTAACAGCAGCTTGTCGCTTGTCAACGATAAAGTTTTCACCGACTTTATCAGGTTGGATATCTTCTGGGCGCACACTGATGTGGTATTGATAATACTTTTCATATTCGTTTAGTGTGTAGTCTTGATTTATATCCTCTACATCTGGTCCCGACTTATAAGAGGTGTCATAACTCTCGCTTCTTGATTCGCTATCAGGGGAGTTACCTTGTGGCATATTTATTCGCTTGTAACGATTCAAAATAGATAAAGTATCACGATCATAGTCTGTACCTCGGAAATAATGATAGTTGTCATTAGCTGGATCTTTAGCGAGTTTTTCCCACGCCAAAGGAGTAAGAGTTTGTTGCATCTGCTGTAAATAGTTTTGATACGAGTCAAAATGCAACTCTTGATTATCATTCAAGCCATTATAGCCCACATCTTGTAATGCTCGGGAGCCTGAAGTCGTAGCGAAAGCATAAGTTACAGTTGTCTGATGAGGAATATATCCCCACTGCGAACAATCAAGCGACGTTACCGGTGTTCCATCTACAGGCATTCCGCTTTCGTAGAATTTCTTTCCGTCCTTGAGTACGTCTTCGGAGATTTCACCGAGGTTAATGTACATATCTCCACCAAATTTTTTAGCATCAACAGAATCTTTAGAATAAATGAATGGGTCAAGCATCCAAAACTCTATATATTCAATATTTGCAGTCTTGAAGTCGCTTGTTTCAAGCTTTCTCATCATACCACCCCACCTATTATGAGGATTTTGAAGTGAGCCATCTGGATTCACGTCCTTTGAGAAGTTGTAAGGTCCTCTTTCTGTAGGATAAAAGGCAAGATCGAATACATTTAGTGTTGCAGTACTTCCTGAATAATTACTTAAATCCCTATTAGGGAATAATTCGTGAACATATACCTCACGCACATAATGGTTGGAAAGTTGCTCAAGGTCACTCTTGATATGAGAAGGAGTAAGTGAAGAACTGCGGCGTGTAAACAGAGGATCGATGCTATACCATGCCATGAGAGCTCGCCCATAACCACTACCTAACCCTTCTTTGTCTTCATAGAATTCTTGATAAGGATTCTCTTTAGTCAATTTTGGGGTTGAAGAAAGAATCCACGCAGATGGTGAACCTATGTTAATGCAGTTTTTAGTGTTCTCAAAGTCATCAATATACGAAGCATTATCTTGCGTACCACTTGCCGTCCCTGCTATAAGTTGGGCAAACTCAGCATTGAACGAAATATGTGATGGCTGGGAAACATGCAAGAATGGTACTTTGTCAAGAAGATTAGTAAGCAATTGGCTCTCTTTTTTCCAGTTTACATTTAGTCCCCAAATGGTGTTTTTTAGAGGCTCTGCACCCATTGCCACCTTCGAAGTAAGTGTCTGCTCAGAAAGATGCATGAAAGTACCACCTATTTGGAACTCTTTTGAGAAGTCATATTCCCAATTCAGTCCGACCATTGTCTTGCGTTGCTGTCCGTAATCGGTGTTACTTTCTAGCGAGACACTTATGTTTGTGCCTGCGTCAAGTATACTTTGATTGATAATGGTTACTTCTCCGGCAGAATAATCCACCGTATAGTCGCTATTTTCGGTTAGGGTAACACCTCCAGCCGTCACCACAACAGAACCTGGTGGCACATTGTATGCTCCAAGCGAGATGATGTTTGCCTTTGTGCCTTTGAACTGTCCCATGAAAACAAACTTATCTTTCTCTGCAATCTGTTTTGCTACAGTTTTTATTGTATCGTAAAGTTCGTGGAAACAGTATTTCTCCGCCACCATTGGGTCAAGACGCGGACGTCCGAGCGAGTCGGGCGAAGTAAGTTTACGTTTCAAGAAATCGCCAAATGGCTCTGCTGCCGGTAGGAACACGCGTCCATCGCTTACAGTATAGCCTTCAACGAAATCAAAATATCCATTTGAATGTAATTTGTTATTGTTGTCGAGGCGGTCGCAGTTCAGCAGTCTTATTAGCGGTGTATCTTTTGTCTGTCGTTCCGGAATATATGTGATATAAACACCAGCTGTGTCGCTTTGGTATTTGATGTCTAAACGAAATTTCTCTTTTTCAACATTAGAAGCAAGGAAATAGACATTCTTCATCATGAACTCCCATGTTCCGCTAGAATATTTTATGTCACCTTCGGTTTTTACTAATGGTGTATTGGCTGTATTCTTTAGGCTCTTTACATACAAACATTGACTGACATCCGTAAGGTCTGTAGAAAATTCTCCCACTTGGTATGTCGCACCGCCATATGTATATTCAAATGCTATTGCTAGCACTTGATCGGTCTGCAACGTAGTCTTGAGTGAGATATAACCCAAAGCTTGGTTGATGGTATATTCGTTCGACGATAGTAGACGAGCACTTTCCACCTTTTCATAATCTACACCTGCCTGCAAGTCTGGCACAGCACCAAGAACAGAGCTTACCATATCTATTGAACGTGCTCCACTGAAAGTGGACACCATTTCGCTATATACATTGTTTGCCTGGTTGCAAGGTACGGGGGCCCCATTAATGTGCCAATACTTATTGCCCACTACTCTTTGTTCACCTAGATCACTCAGTGCCACAAGGTTTCGACAGTTGTTGGTATTACCAGTTTTATTTGTCACCCAAACTTCCATTCGAGTGATCTTCACGCCGGATGCTATGTTTGGCAGAGTTGCCATCGTCGCATCATACCTATCACGGAAATAACGCGAAAGAAAGAAGTGCCGATTTTCTTCGTAGTCAGAGGCGTTTATCTCAAATGTTGTCAGCTGTGTACCCCCTTTTGAGCTGACGCTTCGCGAGTTGGATTTCTTTTGCGATATTACTGTCTGCAATTTCAATTTGCCAAACTGCATATCTGCTCGCACGCCGAATAGTGCACTTGCTCCCTGCACCAAAGAATTATTTGAGGGAAATGACACATTGCCACCTTCTAAGAGTTTTATTATCTCATCTTCTTTTCCTTCGTAGCGAAGTTTCAAGTTTTGCGAGTCAAAGTCGAATGTAGCGTCGGTGTTATAGTTGAGGTTAAGATTCATTTTGTCACCGATTTTCCCGTTGACGCTGAGATTTATTTTCTCATCAAAGTTCATTCCGAATGTATTCCGGTTGCGTATAGGAAGGCTTGGATTGTCTATTTTTTTAATGTTGCCACCAAGCTTCAGTTCGGCTGTTCCCTGTGTTTTTATGCGTACTCCTCCGGGCCCAAATATTTTCTCGGCAGGTCCGATGTCGAAATGCATATCGGTGAAGTCAAATTTGTTTTTTCCGCCATTTGCTACTTCTTCATCGTTTTTCTTTTTCCAAAACTCCTTCATGCCTTTTTTTAGGGTCCACTCTTGATACTCCTTTGGTGTAAGATATACCGGCACACCAACATAGGAATTACCTATTTTGTAACCGAGCACATAATATCCTAGCGAGTCACGATAGACCACTTCTTCAATTATGTTTTCTGGTAGTTTTAGGTCTGCAGACTTTTTCAACATGTCATTGGCAACCATCGGCACCATCTTTTGAACGGGCCAACGGAGACTCTGCGATATGTTCTGGGCGAACATGATGGCAGGGATGTAAATGAAAAGTAGCAGGAGATTTTTCTTCAACACGAAATTTGGCTTTGTCCGGGTTAGGCTTCGGCTTATTTTATCATAGTCAAGGCTTGTTTTATTATTTCTTCAACTGTTGCCGTCGGTTTATCTTTGACAATTTGCTGTACGGCTTTAGATGAAGCACTTGCTGCGAATCCTAGCATTGTAAGAGCCGAAGTTGCCTCTGTGGCATTTTCGCTACCAACAACTTCCATCTGCGTAGTAACAAGTTCTGTACCCACAAATTTATCTTGCAACTCTACGATAATGCGTGCCGCACTACGTGGCCCTATACCCTTTATCCTCTTCAGCATTTTGTCGTTGCCGGCAGCAATCACTCCACACAGTTCTTCAACTGTCATTTCTGATAATATCATACGAGCAGTATTGGCACCTATTCCGCTCACCGTTAATAGTAACAAGAACACTTCACGCTCTTTTTTTGAGCAAAAACCATAGAGTTCATGAGTATCCTCACGGATCGACTCGTAGATGTATAATTTGGTCTCATTATCCCCTTTTTGTTGCTCTGACTGAATTGTACTATATGTATTTAGTGAAATGTTGATTTTATAGCCAAGACCGCTAATGTCTAGCACAGCATAGGCCGGATTGAGTTCTGCGATTGCACCTTTGATATATTCTATCATCTTTTTTAGAGTTTATATATAATAACATATATAAAAACGAACTCAACATGATTTTATTGTATCTGCAAATAAAAAGCGCACTTTAGTTGATGCGCTTTTTTATATTAATATTTTGTTTTATCTGCCTTTTTATCCCACATTCGGAAAACTTTTAATGCTTCTGCATGAAGTAGTTGTAACGATGGTTTTTTCCGTAATATAAGAGGCAGAGATAACTCTTCGTATATGAAAGCATCGTCAAAGCCTATATCAGCAGCATCCTTATTATCGTTTGCAAAGAATATTCTATCAAGATGAGCCCAATAGATTGCTCCTAGACACATTGGACATGGTTCACAACTTGTAAATATCTCGCATCCTGATAGATCGAAAGTACCCAGCTTTTCACATGCCACGCGTATGGCAGTTACTTCGGCATGAGCCGTAGGGTCATTATGTAGCGTTACACTATTACTTCCTTCCGCGATGATTTCGCCGTTTTTTGCAATTACGGCACCAAATGGTCCGCCCCCTCTACACACGCTTTCTTTAGAGAGCTCTATGGCTCTATGCATCAGTTCTTCGTTAGTCATAGATTCTTAGCCAATTTAAGGTAAGTTCTTCCATACAAAATATCTTACTTTAAGAGACATATTTGGAGAGGTGCCCTACACTAGGGTTGAAATCAGCTCTTCTCGATTGCCAGGTAAGAGGTCTATCGGCGGGATTTCTATCATGGTGTAGCAACCCGCTTGCTGTCGCATCGAGGCGCGTGCCACATTAACTAAAATTTGTGCCGTAAGAGCAGGGTTGTTGATATGCATATTGAATTCTATAAGTTGATTTTGCGTCTGACCACTGACACCTTTTCTTATCAAGTTCACCCCATGCCCCATATCTTTTATCTCATTAACACTTTTTACTACATTTACATACGTTTCATCATCCTTGAAATAAGGGTCTTCTTTTATCGCTTTTGCTACCTCTGCAAGATTGACTCCGTCTTCAAGTTCGACATACACCATACGACGATGTAATCCTTCGCCTTTTGGTATTGTTATGGATAGAGCATCTTTCACGCCATTTTTGCTTTTCACACATACAGTATGTCCCATGCTCATGCCAGGACCGAAGTTGGTATAGGTAAGTCCCTTCGGGGCGAGCCCTTGAAGTAGGGCACGCACTACGGAATCTGTTCCAGGATCCCATCCGGCAGAGATTATTGAGACCGTACCCGTCTTTAGGTTTATCTCCATCAACTTATTACGGTAGTCTAGCACAGAAGTATGTATGTCAAAACTGTCAACGGTATTGATGCCCAATTGCAGTATCTTTTCGGCATATTCTTGGCAACTGCGTGTTGGAGTAGCTAGGATTGCGACATCAACGCTACCCAAATTACGGATGTCGCTAACAACAGGATATGAATCAATCATCTGCTCATTTTCCGGGACTTGTCGACGCACGATGCCTGCGATTTCCATATCCTCAGTCACCTTGAGTGTCTGCAACACATACTTACCTATATTTCCATAGCCCACTACGGCCACGCGTATCTTTTTTATAGCTTTACTCTTCATTTTTTTATTTATTTCTTTGCAAAAATAAGTATTAATCATCAATTTGCGAAACTTCACTTTTGCAGATTTATAATTATAGGTAAGAACAACGCAAGAACTACTTGTTATACTTATTAATGACGTTTCGGGCAAATCCCGCAAACCCATCATCAGGAACAGGCCGTTGGTCATAAGGGTTTACGCGCTCACCTGGCTTGGGGAATTGTGGTTTATATGTCGCACAACCGCAAAAAAAATATGAGAATAAAAAAACAAATATTACATTTTTCATAAATCAAGACTTTTATAAAATAACGTTAGATATAACTTATTATTGTGTAATTGTGTTACTTAGACCTAGGAGCAAGCAGTTCTTTAGCGGAATACTACTTTTAACAATCTTGAATATACTATATGTATAAACAAAACAAAAATATATATAATTTGAACCATTTTGGGGACGCATTTTACTAATTATATATTATATCCTTAAATTCGAGCACTTGGAGCCTCGAACTTATCGCGACAAGTCAACCGATTTATCGCGACAATTCTACTAAATTATCGCGATAATTCTACTGAATCATCGTGACAATTCTGAGCCTTCGATCGAAAGAACACGAGGCGGTGAGCAAAAGACATTAGCCTTTTATGACTAAACCCTTTTCCTATAAAGACTAAAGTAAACTATAGTCTTTTCTCTAAGATTTCATGTAACATATTTTTTGCTTTTCGCTCGCCTTGCACTAACTATATCTCGCTTTACCCAAATAGCTTACCCTAAAAGATATTATCTTTGACAACACCACTCTTGAGTGAAAGTACAAAGTTTGATAAACTGACGACAAACCGGCAGGACCACTAAATGTGGTGATACTTGCGACGACTGAATGACTAAATGTCATGAAGTTTGCGATGACGAGTGATTTATCATTCTAAAGAAGTCTCATCGCAGATGACTATGGGTTTATCCACCAAAAGAGTCCTTGTTTATAGGCAGCAGATAGAAAGCTTGCCTTTACTCTGCCGAGGTGCGAAGAAAGAAGACAAAGTCAAATTAGGCTTTGATTTTGAGAATAGGCACCATAAGACAGAATAGTCTGCATTTAGAGCATAAAAGGAGAAATAAAATCTTTCAAAAGAATGTGCCGAGTATCTTTCTCACTTAGAATAGCTCTATCTGTAGGTATTTTCCAATCTATACCCAAAGAAGTGTCCTGAATAGAAATTCCCCCTTCGGCTGATGGAGTATAGAAATTATCACACTTATATTGGAAAACAGCCATCTCGCTCAAAACAGAAAACCCATGGGCGAATCCGCGTGGAATAAAGAACTGCCTATGATTCTCTTCGGAAAGTTCAACAGCAACATGTTGTCCGTATGTAGGACTACCCTTACGAATATCTACCGCTACATCTAGTACACAACCGCGAACGCAACGCACAAACTTTGCTTGAGCATATGGGGGACACTGAAAATGCAGTCCACGCATTACGCCATATGATGACATAGACTCGTTATCTTGCACAAAATTCACCTGTCCAATCTTCTCTAAAAATTCCCTTTCATTAAAACTTTCAAAGAAATATCCTCTAGCATCTTCGAATACGCGAGGCTCTATAATCAATACACCATCAATAACTGTCTTTATTATTTCCATCGTCACGATTTATTCTTTACTCCAATACCCAAATTTCTCAGACATTGTTGTAGGCTATCCGTCCAATAAGGGATATCCACACCAAAAGTTCGCTTTATCTTCGTTTTATCTAATACCGAATAAGCCGGACGAACCACTGCACTCGAAAATTCTTCTGACAGACAAGGCTGTATGTCACATTCTACTTGCCAAGAATATCTTTGTATCATCTTCGCAAAATCATACCAAGAACATACTCCTTCATTTGAATAGTGATACACTCCGTTATTGGATTCATAAAGGCGAGATGATAGTATTTTATAAATTGCTTTTGCCAAATCCAATGCATACGTAGGTGTACCCACCTGGTCTATGACCACTTTCAATTGCGGCTTTGTCGCAGTCAGCGAGAGCATAGTCTTACAGAAATTTTTACCAAATTCCGAGTAAAGCCATGCTGTGCGAATGATGATATAATCGCAACCGGTAGCCATGATTTTCTTTTCCCCATGGAGTTTTGTTTGCCCATAAACACCTGCCGGTGTGCCTTTTTGTTCTTCGTTACAAGGAGTATTATATGGTTCTTTACCAAAGACATAGTCTGTTGAGATGTGAACCAATAGCCCCCCAACTTCTCGCATTACAATAGCGAGATTCTCCGGAGCATCTGAATTTAGAATTTCAGCCAAGTCATAATTGCTTTCCGCAGCTTCCACATTTGTGTATGCAGCACAATTCACGATTACTTTTATATCGTTTTCAACAACCATTTTCCGCACAGCTTCACGATCCGTTATATCAAGATGCATAGTTGCTTGCCCTTGTACATCGTTCACATCTGTAAAGATATACTTGTCTATAGCACCTGCGCTGGCTATACGCATTTCGTTGCCGAGTTGCCCATTTGCTCCTGTTACGAGAATATTCATTTCGTCTTTCCTACTATATTTATGGAATTTACCTCATGTTTCATCTCTTCAATAACTTTGAGTAAGTACTGCCCATATTGATTCTTTATCATCGGTTGTGCAAGAGAACGCATCTTGTCTTCATCTATCCAACCTTTACGATAAGCTATCCCCTCAAGGCAAGCAACTTTCAACCCTTGTCGTTTTTCTATCACCTCAACAAATGTTGAGGCTTCAGATAGAGAATCGTGCGTTCCAGTGTCAAGCCATGCAAAGCCACGCCCAAGTGTCTGCACTTTCAACTCTTTTGTTTGTAAAAACGCTTGATTTACGGTCGTTATCTCTAATTCGCCACGAGCAGAAGGTTTAATATTTTTGGCAATTTTCACCACTTTATTTGGATAGAAATATAATCCCACAACGGCATAATTTGACTTTGGCTGTTTTGGTTTTTCCTCAATACTAAGACAGTTGCCTTGGCCATCAAATTCTGCTACGCCATAACGCTCTGGGTCATTCACCCAATAACCGAATACCGTTGCCTTATTTTGTGTTTCAGCAGTATGGACAGCTTCTTTTAGCATTGTGGTAAATCCTGCTCCATGAAAGATATTGTCACCCAACACAAGGCATACAGAATCGTTTTCAATAAAATTCTCACCGATAATAAAAGCTTGCGCTAATCCATCTGGCGAAGGTTGCTCTGCATACAAGAAATTCACACCATAGTCAGAGCCGTCACCGAGCAATCTGCGGAATCCAGGCAAATCCTGTGGTGTTGAGATGATCAGTATCTCTCTAATACCGGCAAGCATCAATACGGATATTGGGTAATACACCATTGGCTTGTCGTATATTGGCAAAAGCTGCTTACTTACCCCTTTCGTTATAGGATATAGTCGTGTTCCACTCCCCCCTGCAAGAACGATTCCTTTCATGATTCAACAACTTATTTGACTGCGAAGTTAAGACATTTTTCTTAAATTCAAAATTCCAAGCACACTACATTATTCAAATTAATATTTAATGTAGAATGAGAATTTAATTATTAATTACAAAGTAAAAATTGTTCTTTAAAATAGAAACTACCACAAATAAAGATCTCATTGTCGGCACTTGCGTACTACTCACTAGCTCCTTTTCACTATGTACCATTTCAAATTCGGTTTGACATAATTGAAGTAGATTACATTCTACTCTCGCCTTGTGTAAAGTTTCGCTTCTGCCAACGGTCTCGAGCTAATTGCTGCATATCGCTGACAGCATCATTCTCATCAACAATCTCGCTACCGATAATAGTCTCAATCAAATCTTCTAAACTTACTATACCCTGGAAGCAACCATATTCGTCGATGACACAACTTATTTGTTCGTTCTTTTGGCGCATCGCATCCCAAACCTCGCCTACAGGTTGCTCTTGATGATAAAGGCTAATATCACGACGAATAGAAGCAAGTGTGCGATCAAACTTATCTTCTGCCAACAACTGTAAAGCTTCTGAACGCAAGATGTAACCGCTTATATACTCATCTGAATCGGCATAAATAGGAATTCGACTATGGGGGGCAAAAGCCTTATTGCGATAAAAAGTACGGACGGTCATATTTTCAGGAGCGATTTGCGCCACCACGCGTGGAGTCATTACATTTTCCACAGGAATGCCATCCATCTTGATAATGTTTTGAATCATTTGGTTTTCGTCTTCATCAAGTTCTTCTTCCTCTTCTGCTACATTTGCCATTGCGCTGACCTCTTCACGAGAGACGATTGCCTCGTCTTGTTCTTTGGGTGAAAACAGACGCGAAAGACTTTCTACAACCATGACAACTGGATACATAACGAATACGAGTGCGCGAAGTGCTGTGGTAGTAAACCCCATAAGATGTTTCCACCTTGTGGTCCCTATCATCTTCGGAATAATTTCTGAAAAAACAAGTATCAGCAAGGTCACTATGACACTGACCAATCCAAACCATTTGCTACCGAATATTATCGTAGCTTCGGCGCCGACGCCAGCAGCACCAATCGTATGTGCGATGGTATTCAATGCCAATATGGCTGCTATTGGGCGAGCTGAGTTCTGCTTATATTGCTTGAATCTCACAGCAGGTGCGTAGCCATCTTCTTCTCGCATTGTGATATAAGAGATTGGTGTAGACAATAATGTGGCTTCTAGCAATGAGCACAAAAAAGAAATACCTAGAGCAACAAAGAGATAAATAAACAAAGCTACCATAATTAGTCTTCCCAATCGTAAGTGATTCGTTCAATATCTTCTTCCACAAGTGGATCGCCGAGTTGTACCTCAAAAAATGTTAGGTCTGTCAATGCTTTTATTGAATGTTTCTGTCCACATTTTATGTCAGCCACATCGCCACGTTTCACTTTTGTAACCATGCCATCAATTTTCAGCAAACCTTCCCCATCGGCGAATGTCCACACTTCGTCACGATGTCGATGAATTTGGTAAGAAATGTTACATCCCGCCTTAAGTACAATTTTTTTTGTCAATGTCTTAAGTCCGTCAGGATAATTAGAGACATCTATTACTTGATAAGTACCCCATCTGCGTTCTTCAAACATTGGCCGTTGTTCTATTTCCATAAATGACTAATTATTATCTTATTTTTGACAAAATTAGCGCAAGGCGAGCGAAAAGCCAAATTTATTTGACCATTTCCGAACCAAAGCCAAATTCCATAGAAGCTTTGCGCTTACTGTCAAGATAATTTCTCAAAAGAAACTCTTAAACAAGCAAAAACTATTTTAATAGGTGATAGAATAAACCCATCTTTAGGCAACCGATTAGCATATTACTCTAAAAAGCACGAAGGCCAATTGACAAGGAATAGTTTCTCTGAGGAACGAGTTAATGCTGTATACAACCAATGAATATAATCTTCATCTACCATATCTTCCGTAATATATCCTTGGTCAATATAGACATGACTCCACTGCCCACCTTGCGCCTTATGACACGTAATGGCATATGCAAATTTTACTTGCACCGAATTATAATAACAATCATCACGAACAAGAGCAAAAACCTTGCGTTTGTTCCTTGGGCAATCGGGTCGCGCCTTATAATCATCCATCACAGCATTATATAGAGTATTGCTTTGTTCCATTGTTAGAGATGGAGAATCGGACGACAATGTATCAAGAACAACACGAAGTGTCATCTCATAATCATCATAGTCGGGAAAAGTCATGGTAACATCTGCAAAAGTAAAGCCATATAGTTGATGCTCATTGCGGAAACGACTCACACGAGCACGATCGCCATTAGCTATAAATGTCATTGGGCACTCTTCATTGCGTTCTGCCCAAAAATAATTATTCTTTACGACCATCAACATATCCCCACCACACAGACAATCATCGCGATCGAGAATGCAACGCCGTATGCCCTCGTTATATATGTTGGCCCTTTTGTTGCTGCGAGTCACAACAATAGTTTCATCAAGTCCCACTTCGCAATAACTATTACTTAATGTCTCTATTAGTTCATTACCTGTGATAGAAATTATATCAGCAAAACCATCAAGATGCAATTTAATAGGAAATACTATCGATGAATTAAAAGCATTTCGTACTCTTGTAGCATTATATAAAATGCCCGAGTCTTCACTCTGTCTAAGCACCTCATTTAGGTCTGCCTCATATACATTCAAACCATATGAACGCATCACATCACTAGAGAGTGCAGGGCTTTCGATTTCTCCCACAGGAGGTAATTGAGCAGCATCACCCATAAGGAGAACACGACAGCCACTACCTTCCTCATATACATATTGCATAAGATCGTCAAGCAGACATCCACTGCCAAACATATTATTCCCACCCATATTGGAAATCATGGAAGCCTCATCTATTATAAATAAGGTGTATTTGCTCTTGTTGAAATTGAGCGAAAATGAAGCCTCGTTACCGTCAAGGGAACGTTGACGATATATTTTCCTATGAATTGTAAATACTTGTGCTCTTGCAAAAAGTGAAAAAACCTTTGCCGCACGTCCTGTCGGTGCAAGAAGACAAGTTTTTTGTGTAAGCTCATTCAACACATGTACAATGGCAGCAGCCAATGTCGTCTTTCCAGTGCCCGCACAGCCACGAAGAATCATAACTGATTGTGGGTCGCGACTATAAAAGAATTGGGAGAACATTGCTACAGCTTCAACCTGTTCTTCAGTAGGCTGAAGCCGTAACTCTTCAATTATTCTTCGTTGTAATTCTTGGGATACCAATTTCTCTTTTATAGCGCAGCTAATTCTACCACCTTATCAACAGCCACTTGCAAACCATCCTTATTCTTGCCACCAGCTGTAGCAAAATGAGCTTGACCGCCACCACCACCTTGAATGAACTTACCAGCTTCGCGCACCATCTGCCCTGCATTCAATTCATGAGATTTGACCACATCCTGAGTAATCATTACAGTGAGCATCGGTTTATCCGCCTCAACAGTTCCTAAGACAACAAATAAATTTTCCGCAACAGTTTGTTGTAGTTTGAAGGCAAGATCTTTTGCCATCTGAGCAGTTATTGGCAAACATGCTTTTATGACCCTTACACCATTTTGCAGTTGAGCCTTTTCAAGCAATTTCGTTTTCAAGTTTTCCACTCTCTGCGCTTGGAATTGTTCGATTTCGTGCTTCATCGCTGAGTTCTCATTGATAAACTTTTCTATCGTTGCCTTTAGGTCTTTCGCATTATTGAAAAGTGTGCGAATAGACTTCATCGTATTTTCCAAATCATAAATTGTGTCCTCAAAAGTCTCACCTGTGATAGCTTCGATACGTCGGATGCCTGCTGCCACACTACCCTCTGATACTATTTTGAACATTCCGATACAACCAGTGGCACTCGTATGCACGCCACCACAAAACTCTATACTATTGCCAAACTGAACAACACGTACCTTATCGCCATATTTTTCACCAAAAAGTGCTATCGCACCTAACTTCTTAGCCTCTTCTATTGGACAATCACGATATTCCTTGAGAGGAATATTTTCACGAATACGACTATTAACAAGCTTTTCCACTTGATGCAATTGCTCGTCGGTAACCTTTTCGAAATGAGAGAAATCAAAACGAATGATATTAGAAGACACATAAGAGCCCTTCTGCTCTACATGGTCGCCAAGAATTTCCTTCAAAGCTTGATCAAGAAGATGAGTCGCAGAGTGGTTAGCAGCACAAGCATTACGTTTGTCTGTATCAACACAAGCCATAAATTCAGCCTCAACATCTTGTGGCATCTTCTTCACAAGATGAACACTAACACCATTTTCACGCTTTGTATCAAAGATTTCTATTGTCTCATTCTCGTTGACAAGTACGCCACTATCGCCAACCTGTCCACCCATTTCACCATAGAAAGGAGTAGAATCAAGCATCAATTGATAGTAAGTATCATTTTTTTGCGTCACTTTACGATATTTGGTGATATGACAAGAATATTCCGTGAAATCGTACCCCACAAATTGAGTCTCACCCCCACGAAGTAAAATCCAATCACCAGTCTCGATAGTGGATGCATTACGAGCACGTGCTTTCTGCTTCTGCATCTCCACGTCAAATTGCTTAACATCAACACTAACGCCATTCTCGCGACATATAAGTTCAGTCAAATCAAGAGGGAAACCAAAAGTATCAAACAATGTGAATGCTTTCTCACCAGACAACATACGAACAGCGTTAGGACTAGCATTGATCTTCTCTACTTCTTCAGAAAGCATCTTGATGCCGTTAGCAAGGGTGCGAAGAAAAGAATCTTCTTCTTCCATGATAACCTTGCCTATCAACTCACGTTGTGCCAATAATTCCGGATAAGCCTCTCCCATCTCATAAATCAGCGTAGGTAATAACTTATAAAGGAATGCTTCTTTTTGTCCGAGAAATGTATAAGCATAACGAACAGCACGCCGCAAAATACGACGAATCACATATCCAGCCTTGGCATTACTTGGCAATTGACCATCAGCAATTGAAAATGCTACAGCACGCAAATGATCAGCAACAACACGCATAGCAACATCTATTTTCTCATCCTTGCCATATTCAAACCCTGACAAACGTGAAATTGCCTTGATATAAGGCTGAAAAACATCCGTGTCGTAGTTTGATTGTTTGCCTTGCAAAGCACGAACAAGACGCTCAAAACCCATACCAGTATCAATAACTTTTGCTGGAAGTGGCTCTAAACTACCATCTGCCTTGCGATTATACTGCATGAAAACAAGATTCCAAATCTCAATGACTTGCGGATTGTCCTTATTCACAAGGTCGCGCCCGGCAACCTTTGCTTTTTCTTCAGGTGTTCTTGAATCTAGATGAATCTCCGAGCATGGACCACATGGCCCCATCTCGCCCATTTCCCAGAAATTGTCATGTTTGTTTCCATTCAAGATATGATCTTTCGGCAGATGATGTTCCCAGATTTTAGCCGCCTCATCATCGCGTTCAAGCCCATCATCAGTAGAGCCTTCAAACACCGTTGCATACAAATTGGCAGGATCTAATTTCAACACATCTACAAGATATTCCCATGCCCAATCGATTGCTTCCTGTTTAAAGTAGTCGCCAAAGCTCCAGTTGCCTAACATCTCAAACATTGTATGATGATAAGTATCATGCCCTACTTCTTCAAGGTCATTGTGCTTTCCGCTCACGCGCAAACATTTTTGCGAATCAGCCTGACGACGGCTCTCCGGAGTCCTATTACCAAGAATGATGTCTTTAAACTGATTCATTCCTGCATTTGTAAACATAAGTGTAGGATCGTCCTTGATTACCATCGGTGCTGAAGGCACTATCAAATGATCTTTTGACTCATAGAATTTCTTAAATGATTCTCTAATTTCTTTTGCCGTAAACATAGTGTTTTATATTTTATTTTAATTTATCCAAATATTCTCTCAATTCCAATAGTTCATCACGTAAATTGGTAAGACGTTCCAAAAGTTCAACATTTCTATCCACTCCAGTACGATTATGTTTAAACATCTCTGCGGCAGCTTCAAGACGCAAACCACGCACCTTAACAAGGTTATGTATAGTACGTATTTCCTCTATATTCTTTTGTGTATATTGGCGCACTCCATTCGCAGTTGTTTTTGGACGCAGCGAAGGAAATTTACTCTCCCAGAAACGCAACGTACTCTCATTTATACCAAACTGTCGAGCCACTTCGCGAGTAGAGTAAAATAGTTTCAAATCCTTATTCTTGCTCAATGCCATCTCTTAAAATATCATTTGCGTAAATTAAAGCCCAACTCTTTCGCCAATACATTGCGTTGCTGCTGACAATGATTCAGTTTCAAAAGAATCTTTGAGGAAAGACGCACATCATTTCCGGCCGCTTTCAGTTCTGCTTTCAATTGTGTTATTTGGCTTTCAAAATGCTCTACCTTAAAGTCAAGCAACATATGACATATTTGCCGTTTAATTTCTTCAGCATCCACTTCATCTTTTAGGAAATCACTTAAATGATAATGTTCTACCGCCATTTGCGCTGCAATCTTACTAATTTCCAAATCAGAATGGTTGACGAGGAATTGAGTTAACGATAAATTCGGATTCTTATAGTCAACAGCTATATTGAGTATCTTCTCATATATGGGATTGCAGAATCGCATATTGTCAGTTTTTAAATCGTATTGAACGAATTGGGCTACACTCAACGAAATTCGTTTATCGTTACCAGCATCTACATTATCATAAATCACGTAATCTCCATAACGCACAACTTCACGAATTATTAAATCCTCTATTTCAGACTTTCGTGATGATGGTCTTGATATCAGCGATGCATACGATGAGATTTTTTCCGCATCATCAAAATTATTGTTTGTTTCTTGAGAGGTAGAGTGTTTTTCAGTTTCCTCAATATCAGCATGAATAAAACGATTCATTGAAGCGATAAGCGACTGCTCATTCATGCCAATACGCTGTGAACACTCTTTTATGTATGTGGAACGCTTTATCGGATCACCTATTTTCGACACGCTTCTAACTATATCGCTTATTGCTTCCGACTTTTTTATTGGATCAGTAACTCCGTCAAGCAAGAGATTAATTTTGAAAGCAATAAAGTCTTGAGCATTATCATCGATATATTGTTTATATTCTATTGCTGTATGCTTGCGTGAAAAGCTATCGGGGTCATCATCGTCTGGGAACAACACTACACGAATATTCATTCCCTCTGCTAGCAACATATCTGTGCCACGCAATGCTGCATGAACACCCGCAGAGTCCCCATCATAAAGGAGCGTGATGTTTGATGTAAATCTGTGTAAAATCCGTATTTGTGTTGTAGTCAATGCAGTGCCCGAATTAGCTACCACATTTTCTATTCCACACTGATGCATTGAAACAACGTCAGTATATCCTTCTACCAGATACACCATATCGTTCTGTACGATAGCTTTTTTGGCTTGGTATATACCATAAAGTTCATTACCCTTATGATATATTTCTGACTCAGGGGAATTGACATATTTCTGTTGCACTCCTTTTGTACGACTGTCAAGTACACGACCACCAAAAGCACAAACTTTTCCGCTGACAGAAAGCCATGGAAAGATAGCCCTACCATAATAACGATCACGCAATTCACCAGAATCTTTCCTATAGCACAGACCTGTGGAAATAAGATATTTCTCTTGATAGCCAGCTTTTAGCGCACCCTGCGCTAGAGCATCTTTTGTATTGAGAGCAAAACCGAGATGAAACTTTTTAATAATGTCGTCGCGGAATCCTCTAGAGCGGAAATACTGCAACCCAACAGCTTTGCCGTCAACATTATTGTTGAGGATGTCTTCAAAGTACTTCATTGCCCATTCGTTGACGATGAACATACTTTCGCGGTCAGTCTGCTGTTGCTGTTCTTCGACCGTAAGTTCTTTTTCAACAATCTCAATATGATATTTGTTTGCTAGCCACTTTAAGGCCTCTGGATATGTCATCTGTTCATGCTCCATGAGGAAAGAAACAGGTGTCCCGCCTTTTCCACATCCAAAGCAATGGCATAGATTCTTTGCTGGCGACACAACAAACGAAGGCGTTTTTTCGTTGTGGAATGGACATAAACCTTTATAGTTCACTCCTGCTTTTCTGAGTGTAACGAAGTCTCCGACAACATCCACAATGTTTGCTGTCTCTATTATTTTGTCTATGATCTGTCTATCTATCAAAGTATTTGTATTTTCTTATGCTTTATGAGTAATCAAATTCATAAATTCGGCACGCGTCGTCGGGTTACGGAATGCTCCACTTATCTCACTTGTCGTAGTGACAGAGTCCACCTTTTCCACTCCACGCATTTGCATACACATGTGGCGTGCCTCGACCACAACTATTACTCCAAGAGGTTTTAGCGTTTGCTCTATGCACTCTTTGATTTGTAGCGTCATCCTCTCTTGCACCTGAAGGCGATGAGAGAAAACGTCCACCACACGAGGAATCTTACTCAAACCTGTGATATAGCCATTTGGTATGTATGCCACGTGAACTTTGCCATAAAAGGGAATCATATGATGTTCGCAAAGTGAAAAAAAATCAATATCTTTTACGATAACCATTTGCGAATAATCCTCCTTGAACATTGCGCTCTTGAGTATTGCCGCAGGATCCATCGTATATCCTTCGGTGAGCTTTGCCAATGACTTTGCCACACGCATTGGAGTCTTCAGCAATCCCTCGCGATTAACATCTTCACCTAACAATCCCAATATTTCTTGGCAATTATCAGCAAGCCTTTGTAGGCGTTCTTCATCATTCATTATGCACTTGCGTTACGGATTGTTTTGTTTTACTGATAGTTATCGTACTTCGTACAACACACGCATTCTTAAAACCTACACGTATTGCCTTTGCGAGCATTATGTCTGCTTGTTCTTTCGTGTCATAATTTCCCATTCTGCACAACCATCGTGGAGACAAAAAATGAGTGTATATCGGCTCTTGTGGGAAATAGCGTTTCGCCTGTCGCATGGTCTCTTCTGCCTTTTGTCTATCGTTGCGTGTATTTCCGCCCGAGAAAAGCTGTATGCGAAATCCTTGCTCCTTACGAGCATTTACCAAT
Source organism: Prevotella sp. (assembly GCA_045617965.1). Classification (GTDB taxonomy): domain Bacteria; phylum Bacteroidota; class Bacteroidia; order Bacteroidales; family Bacteroidaceae; genus Prevotella. The sequence continues at coordinate 17,046 of JAZLJQ010000063.1, read as the reverse complement.
ATCTTCTTTTGGTTACTAAAATACGACATCGCACCATCATCAAGAAAGACATCACGATAACGGTCAACCTTAGGCAAATCAGGATGAGAGTAGATGGTATCATACTTGACACTGACGGCCACTGTTGAATCTTTGTGAACTATAGTGTCGCCCTGCTCCGTCATACCAAATGACATCTCTTGTATCGCATATGCATGTGCAACTGTAGGGAACAACATGACAAGAAAAAGAATCAATTTCATTTTCTATTTACTAATTAGGTGAGTTCTATTAATTATATCGGGATAATTTTAGAATACACCTTAATTGAACGCATCAATAATACCCTTGAAGTCGGCACATTTAAGTGAAGCACCGCCAATCAAGCCACCATCTATATTAGGCTTTGCGAAAAGTTCGGAGGCATTTGAAGCCTTGCAACTACCGCCATAAAGAATTGTAGTGTCATCAGCTACCTGCTTGCCATATTTCTCAGCAATGATGCTCCGAATATATGCATGTATTTCTTCCGCTTGCTCCGCCGTTGCAGTCTTCCCCGTACCGATAGCCCAAATTGGCTCATAGGCAATAATGACTTTTGAGAAGTCCTCTTTGGAAAGATTGAACACACTACTTTCTAGTTCTGCCTTTACCACTTCGTTCTGCTTGCCAGCTTCGCGCTCTTCAAGACTTTCACCTATACAGAAAATCACTTTTAATCCGCTTGCTTGAGCCAAGAGCACTTTTTCTTTCAATATCTCAGGAGTCTCGTTGTAATATCCTCTGCGCTCAGAGTGACCGATGATGACATATTGCGCACCTGTGCTCTTTATCATTTCAGCGCTTACCTCGCCAGTGTAGGCACCCTTTTCTTTGTCTGCACAGTTCTCTGCACCAAGGGCAATGATATCTTGATCCAAAAACCGAGCGATGCTTGCCAAATGAATAAATGGTGTACATATCACCACGCCACAATTAGGCTTATTTTGCTTAAGTGTTTCATTCAACTCTTTTGCCAATGCGACTCCGTCTTGCAGGTTCATATTCATTTTCCAGTTGCCTGCTACAATGTTTTTTCTCATAATATTTTTATTTTTATTTGGTGTTAATAATATCGTCTATACAATTAGGAATGTTACTATAACTGTATTTTTTTATCACGTATCCATTTTTGATTACAACTAGACCAGGATGGCTTCTTACCATCGTTTTGAGTTCTATATCGTCAGCGAAGAGAAATGGATATTCTGCAACTGTGCTCATGCGCCACTCTTGCTGTGCCTGCTTAGAACTTGCCGTCAAGCAATAAAATGGGAAATTCTTTTTCTTACAGTCACGATAAAGTTGATTATATACATCCATATACCCTCGTTGACATGTTTCAAGAAAAGGTGCCACTAGCAGACAGGTATAAGAAGAGTCGGCAAGAATCTTTTGCGTGACATCCCCTTCCATATCGCTATCAACGAAGAAGTTATACATCTTCGTCATATCTACCCCCACCTTATATGAGCTAAAGTCAACCCTCGGAAGATTATGCAACGAATACACAGACAGAAAGACGACGAAAATAGCTAGTGTAATTTGTATCCAAACCTTGTGCCACATACTCCAACCACTACTACCTCGTAGAAGTACTATTGCCATGAGCAACAGAATGACATTCTTGAAAAATGTCTGCCAATTACTCATCACTATCACATCACCGAAGCATCCACAGTCAGCAACAGCATCGGTAAGCGCAAGCCATAGGGTCAAAGGTGTCAGCACACCCATCATCACAATTGTTGCATAAACAGACCAACGCTGTTTCAGCAAGAGTCCCGCACCTATTACAACCTCTACTGTTGCAAGCGCTATCACCATCAATTGAAGGGTAAAAATCGAAAACACTTCACTCAGTCCCCAAGCTATACAATAGTCTTCCAACTTATATTGCATACCCATAGGGTCATTGGCTTTCACCAAACCCGAAAACAAGAATACTACGGCAAGAATATATGCCAATACGTATACGTATTGTAATATTTTCTCAATGATTTTCAATCTTGAATTAATCATTGTAAGTGTGATTCATCAATCTTTATCACTCCAAAAACAGCATAATTTATCATATCCATATAATTTGCATCCACTCCTTCGGACACGAGTGTCGCCCCACCAAGGTTTTCTATTTCTTTTGTGCGTTCTATTTTTGTCAGTATAAGATCTGTGTAACTACTAATGCGCATACCTCGCCAAGCCTCATTGTAGTCATGGTTTTTGCGTTGCATCAACTCTAGAGACTGCCTTGAATACTTGTCGTATAATTCCAAGGCCTTTTCATTAGTAATGTCCACATGGTCGGCAAATGGACATGCGAGTTGAATCAACCCTATCACGCCATAATTTATGATGCCAATAAACTCTGGGCGAATACCTTCATCAACAAGCCCTTTTCCGCCATTCATCTCAAGTTGGCGAATGCGTTTTGCTTTGATAAAGATTTGGTCGGTAAGAGACGTCGGCCTCAATATGCGCCACGAAGCTTTGTAATCATGCAGTTTTTTAGCAAACAACTCTCTGCACTCGGCCATTACCTTTTCAAATTGTTCATTAGTATGCATAGTCTAAATTTTATTGATTGCAAAGATACAAAATAATTATAAAATAATTATCATCCTGAATTTTGTTTTTGAAAAGAAATATTCACGCGTAAAGTTTCAAGGGGGGGGGGGGGAACGTCCAAAAATTTGTTTTTATTTCTACAAACATCATGACTTATCTCGCCCGTAACCTCGTTGTCTTTGGCTCAAAGGGTATGATTTATCGTGACGATTCAACAGAAACATCACGATGATTTTGTAAACTTATCGCGATAAGTTAGTCAATTCATCACGACAATTTCGAGGCTTCAAGCGTTTAACTTGGAGCTAGCAAGCGAACTATTGTGCGTTCAATAGGTAAATTATTCGACATTATTTTGTGCTTAGTCTTTTCTACTGTCATTTTTAGTTATTAAAGTGTGTATTCTAAAATCATCTCAATATAATTTATAGAACCTACCATAATCAATATACTTTTTTCATTAATTGCTACTCTTATTGTCAATCCATTGAGATTACTTTTTAGTATTTTTACGATATCACATTTTTTTGTAACTTTGCAAAAAAAAGAGATGATTTATCCGCAGAACTTTGAAGAGAAAATAGGCTTTGACAAAGTTAGAAGCAGACTATCCGCACATTGTCTCTCCACACTAGGGAAAGAAATGGTTGAAGCAATGACATTCTGCGACAAGGCAGACATCATCAACACTCAAATGCAACAGGTACGCCAACTACGGCACCTAATGGAAGAAACAGAGAACTTCCCTCTAGAACATTTCATTGATATGCGTGAGTCACTGATGCGCATTAGACCTGAAAACACACATTTAGAAGAGCAAGAAGTGTTCGACCTAATGCGCTCACAAAATACCATCATCCGCATCAAAGATATTATCCTTTCGAAAAAAGATGACTCATACAACGAGAAGGACTTACAACAGAAAGCAAATTCATCATATCCCGAGCTTCAACAACTTGTAGCTGACATTATGATATTTCCGCAAGTGGTGCGTCGAATAAACCTCATGCTCGACAAAGAAGGAAAAATCAAAGACGGAGCTTCATTCACACTGGCAAGAATACGTGACGAACTGCGTAGCACAAATGGTCGGATAGCCTCAACGCTGAACAGCATCTTGCACCGCGCAAAAATGGACGGACTTGTCGACAGTAATGCCTCACCAACCATGCGTGATGGCCGGCTCATGTTACCGGTTTCGCCAGCTGCAAAAAAGAAAATTCAAGGCATCATTCATGACGAGAGTGCAACAGGAAAAACCATCTTTATAGAACCTGCAGAAGTAGTAGCTGTAAACAACCGCATCCGCGAACTAGAAGCAGAAGAAAAGCGCGAGATGGTGCGAATTCTTACCGATTTTACCAAAGAAATTCGCCCATATATATACGGCATGCGTGACTCTTATCAACTACTTGCAGATATTGATTTTATTCAAGCCAAATTAAAATTCTCCGACGAAATCGGAGGTTGTGAACCACACGTAGCGCCATATCCACAAATTGACTGGGTGCAAGCACAACATCCACTTCTAAAGAAATCACTTGAACGCCAAAACAAAAAAATCGTTCCGCTCGACATCACCCTTACAAAAGACAAGCGCATAATGATAATCTCAGGTCCTAATGCCGGGGGAAAATCCATCTGCTTGAAGACAACGGGTCTTATACAATATATCTTGCAATGTGGCTTACCTATACCTGTCCGCGAAAATTCGCAAGTGGGAGTATTTTCTTCCATTATGCTTGACATTGGAGACGAACAGAGCATTGAAAACGACCTGAGTACATATTCTTCGCACCTTATCAATATGAAATCAATGATGAAACATAGTAACGATTCTTCATTGTTGCTTATTGATGAGTTTGGAGGAGGTACAGAGCCGAATATCGGAGGTGCATTAGCGGAAAGTTTTCTTGAAGAATTCTTAAACAAAAAAGCTTGGGCAATAATTACAACACACTACCAAAACCTCAAACAATTTGCCGACAACCACAAAGGCATCACTAACGCAGCCATGCTCTATGACCGTAACAAGATGCAACCGCTCTTCATATTATCTATCGGCAACCCTGGAAGCTCATTTGCCATAGAGATAGCACGCAACATCGGTTTGCCTGAAGACGTCATACGCGAAGCAAGCGACAAAGTAGGACAAGACTATGTACAAAGCGATAAATATTTGCAAGACATTGCCCGCGACAAACAGTATTGGGAACGCAAGCGGCAAACCATTCATGCTCAAGAAAAAGAGATGGAAAGGACTTTGGCAGAATATGAAGAAAAAATAAAAAAACTGAAAGCCGAAAGACGAGAGATTTTGGAAAATGCAAAAGATGAAGCTGTACGCCTACTTGAGGAAAGCAATGCACAAATAGAGCAAACAATAAAACAAATAAAAGAAAAACAAGCTCGCAAAGAAGAAACAAAAAAGATTAGGCAAAAATTAAAAGAATACAAGAAAAAAGTCATTGAAGAACATCAAATAAGCGAAGATAAACGCATTCCGACACTAAAAAATTCACCTTCAAGGCAAACAAATGCCAAAAAGCATGAAGAAGCACATACACTATCTCCACTAAAAGTTGGAGACTATATACGCATCAAAGGGCAAAGCACAGTTGGACAAATCGAAACTTTAGACAGAAAAAACGCTTTGTGCATATTTGGGCAAATAAAAACTCGCATAAAAACAAATCGCCTAGAACATGCAGAAAAGCCAAAAGAAAAAGTCATACCGAAAGGAGTTATCAACATGAGTCAAATGGCGCGCGACGAACTAGACAAAAGGCGTTCTGCATTTAAGCCTGAACTTGACATTCGAGGCATGCGTGGAGAAGAAGCCATCAATACACTATTATATTATATTGATGATGCCATCATGATAGGAATACCTAACGTAAGAATACTACACGGCAAAGGTGACGGAATCTTGCGACATCTTGTCCGACAATATCTTGCAACAATACCAAATATAAAAAACTATCGCGATGAATCCGTACAATTTGGAGGAGCGGGAATAACTGTTGTAGATTTGTAGAAGAACCCCTCAAAATCCATCAATACCACTTGACATTATTGGAATAGCTACTACGCTTATCATACTTAAGCGCATCTGCAAGTGTTGCTGCATTACAACGGAAAGAGAAATTATACGAAGTATATGGAGTCAGCACAACTGAACATGACATATTAAAACAATGCAAATCACGCGACAATGATGCTGTGGTCATAGATAATTTCTTATATTCAAAATCATAACCCGATGAAAAACTAATGTTCCACCCCTCTGCGATTGTTATATTACCAGAGAAATTCATATTTTGCGTGAACTTATACGGATAACGCATACGGCTTTTGTTGAACTTACCGCCAGTATCCTCACGCATACTTATACCATAACTTACACTCAAAGACCATGGGATGGAAAATTTCAAATATCCATCATCATCAGTTCCTGCCTTTTCTCCAGAAGACGAACTTTGCTTCATACCCTGACTCATAACAGGATCCACATTCGTTTCCACATCATCCTCATCATTATTGCGCTTGGTTTTATCTGTCATATCATCGATTTGCTCTCCCCTTAACTTCTTAAAAAGCGTCCTTATTGTCCCGTTATTAAAGGTATAAGACAAGTTCTGTGATATTCCCTGGAAACGCCCAAAACGCCCATAGCTATATTCCGTGCGATCACCGATATAAGGATTGCCCTTTTCATCAAGTTCATAGGCATACGTCGCAAAGACGGCAGCCATATTAAATGTATAGCTCTTGGAAAGTTTTAGTCGAAGATTTGTATTCAAATCACTCCAAGGACGAGTCTGCGCTGCCATGTTATATGACATTGACGCACCAAGTTCATCAATTATGCTGACCTTCTTAAAGCCAGTACTATCCTTTTCGCTCTTTACTTTCATCTCAACATTATTGCTGATGCTCATTGTAAGGCTTCCGGTCTTTCCCTGACCAGGTCCTCCATACAAAGCATTTGCATAACGGTTGTATGTAACAATAGATACATTACCTTGTGCATCCGTTTTTGTGTAACTATCCCAATACCCATAGCGCGACGCGCTAAAATCAGGAGCATACGAAAAACCTATTGATGGAGTAAATACATGTCGAACAGCTTGAATCTTTTCACCGAAAATCTTCTTATTTGGAACAAAAAAACCATATAGTTTCGTATTTGCATTAATGCTCAAATCCCAATTATAGACATTATTAAATCCATACACCGTATCGCAGACTTCAACTTGACGCGCCTCATCCCAAAAACGATTTACCTTGTTAGTATACATCCTATCGGTAAAATTAAATGACGGGGTTACATTTATATAATTCAGTATTGTGAAATTCGCAGAAATCGGGATTCTATGTTGAATACCATTCTTCCAGTCTTTAACTAGACTTGAATGCATAATTAAATCCTCTTTTGTAGAAATAGAATTGCTTATTTGGCCCGTATATGACATCGCTATCTTCTCATACCAACGCTCTTTACCTGCCGCATGTTTACGCTTGAAAGGATAGAAACGTGATATGGACACATTCAAATCAGGCAGTGTTATGGCAAGCGAGGAATCACGCATATTCTGATTTAAGTTCATCGTACTGCTTAATGACATACCTATACTTGAAAACATTGTACTGTAACTCACACTTGAGGTACGGGTACTCTGTGTCATTGCTGATGGGTTGTACATAGAGGTTAAATTATTCCGTTCATAACTTGATGTAGCAAAATTTACACTCGCCGAAAGATTGCTATAAGGATTTGATTTCGGATCTTGGCGATGGCTCCATTGCACCTTGAAACTCTCTGTTTTACTATAGTCAGGAAGATTCTTTTCTCCATCTACAGAGTTTTGATAAGAAGCAAGAAAACTGCCACTGAAATGGTATCTTGATCTATAATTGCTACTCGCTGTCAGCCCCCAAGAACCTTTTGTATAAATTTCACCTATCAACTTCAAATCTATCTTATCACTAATAGCAAAATAATAGCCCCCATTACGAAGATAGAAACCACGCGAACTTTCATCACCATACGTCGGCATAATGAGTCCGCTAGAATAACTTTTTGTAAATGGGAAAAAGCCATAAGGAATCGCCAATGGAACGGGCACTCCTGCTACTACCATATATGCCGGTCCAAAGAACACATCTTTCCCTGGGCGTACCTTAGCGCGAGTCAAAGCAAGATAGAAATCAGGATCGGGTTTATCACAAGTAGTATATCTTCCATGCCCCATAAATATCTGTCCGTCATCACGTCGCTTTGCCTTATCGCTTCTCAAAAAACCATCTTGTTGCTCTGTATATACGCCAAATATTAAACCTTTTTTTGTTTTGTAGTTAAAAGCCAATGAGTCTAATTCATAGTCATCGCTACCTTGCTTAAACAACGGACGCTGCTCTGAACTACCCACAGAATCCGTACGTAGAAAAGCCCTTACCAATGCAGAATCCATATTCATCTGTATTTGATCTGCCGTCAAATCCATATCTTGATATTTCACATTAGAATTGCCATATAGTGACGAAAGCCCTGTCCGTGCATTATAAATGACAGAATCTTCTGCAGTATATTCTACAGGCGCCTCCAAGGCCTTGCTATCTTTTTTCAAAAGACTATCAACAAATATGGAATCATCTACAGCTTTATTATGTTTTTGGATTTCCAACTGAAGGCTATCTAAGAGAATAGAATCAACAAGTAAGGTGTCGCTTACTTGCGAAGAAGATGCGACACTATTTCCTGTTGTAAATATTGTAATTAAACACAACAGAAATGCAAAAAATACATATCTATTCAAAAATCTCAGACCAATCTTTAAACCTTTGTGCGGTATCTCCTCCAAATCTAATCAAACTGCGATAAGTCTCATCCCAAGTTTTTTCCACATCAAGATGAGTTTTTGAATAAAACTTATCAGCATAACACACCAACTTTTCTTCCATCGTTTCGGGGCAAAAATCAATGTGTGGAGGCAATGGTAGTGACAACATTTCAATATGATGCGCTGGCAAACCTGTACCTGTATGTCGCTCGCACACTCTTGCATGACTTGGCAACCCTTCATTACGCATCATCTCAGAACCTATAATACCATGCTTTATGTACGGCTCAACCCCATAACAAAACAAACCAGGAGCATAGCATCCACAAATACCAATATCATGCAACATTGATGCTTCATAAACAAACTCTCGGTTCATATTAAGTTCCGGATGAGCATCACAAATCTGCAACGCTTTATGCGCTACAGATTTGCCATGCGTAATCAGAATATGCTTCTGTTCGTTATTGGTAGGATAATATTTATCTATTATCTTCAGTACGTCTATCATTTCTCGATATAGCCGAGTATCTCACCACGATTAACAAAACCACCTTGTTTAACACATACTTCCACCAAGTGTCCACTCAAAGCTGTGCCCACTTCTTGAGTTTGTCCCCAAGGGGTCTTGATGAAACAGAACAATTCGCCAACTTCGTACTGACGTCCTATTGATGGTTCCATTGTAGGTGTCCCATCTGCATGTCCACCAAATTCCCAGAACAATTGACCTTTTACAGGAGCTACTATAGGATCTGCTTTTGCATGTTTTATTGCTAAAACTTGCTCCATAGTCAAAGTTGCTCCAAGTTTTGCATCTTTTGCTTTTTGAAGATCTGCAAGGAAATTATTTTTTGCTTGACCACTCTTGTAATTACGATACTGCTCTGGATGCATTGCTAACTCAAAAAGTTCCTCATCATCCTTACCCGTATCCCATCCGTTTTCTTTCATCTCTTTGCGGAAATCGTCAAGAGCATTAGGGATAAGAGTATGAGGGTCTGCATCCGTAAATTCCAAACCTTTCTTCTTTGCCAATTCAACTAATTCTGGAGCTATTGTGCCAGGCACCTTACCACTCTTGCCGAGTATCATGCCCCACATACTATCATCCATCATTGTGAAGCGATCTTTACCTTGCGCCAAAGTTAGCAAGTTCATCAATGCAATATTTTTAACATATTGAGAGAATGGAGTTACCAATGGAGGATAGCCTACACGTGGCCATACATACTCAACTTCATTAAATAACTTAACAAGAATCTCATCTGTTGAAAGTTCATGTTCACCCTTAGCCTTCAATGTTTTATTGATGACGCCATGAATACCTGCAAGGTCAGACATCATTGACCCCATCATACCACCAGGAAGACCACAACCAAGCAAGAGTGAAGACATAATCTTATTTTGAGGATTAATGAAATAACCTAGCCATTCATCAATAAACTTTTGAGTAAGACTGCGCACTTGCATATAAGCATTCATGTTTATCTCAGCCACTTCAAAACCCTCGTTCTTCAGCATACTTTGTACAGATATAATATCTGGATGTACCTTTCCCCAAGATAATGGCTCAATAGCAGTGTCTATAATATCCGCCCCATTATTGCAGACTTCTAGAATAGAAGCCATTGAAAGACCCGGTCCAGAGTGGCCATGGTATTCTATTATGATATCAGGATGCTTTGTCTTTATCTTTTTTGTAAGTTTACCAAGCATCGCAGGCTGACCAATACCGGCCATATCCTTTAAAGCAATTTCCTCAGCACCTGCCTCAATGAGCTCATCAGCAATCGTAGCATAATAATCTGCTGTGTGAATTGGACTTGTCGTAATACATAGTGTAGCTTGCGGGATCATACCTGCAGCCTTTGCCCATTTGATACTTGGAATAATATTGCGAACATCATTCAACCCACAGAAAATACGAGGGATATCAACACCTTGCGCCTTCTTCACTTTATACATCAATTCGCGGACATCATCTGGGACAGGATACATACGTAGTGCATTCAAACCACGGTCAAGCATGTGAGTCTGAATGCCAACCTCGTTAAAAGGCTTGCAAAAAGCCCTTACTGCATCATTAGGATTTTCACCTGCCAATAAGTTTACCTGTTCAAAAGCACCGCCATTTGTTTCTACGCGCTGAAAGCACCCCATATCAATAATAGCAGGAGCGACTTGTACCAATTGATCTTTCAGTGGCTGAAACTTACCAGAAGACTGCCACATATCTCTATAAACGAGACTAAACTGAATCTTTTTCTTTTTTGCCATATTATCTAATTTTATTTGATCTTTTCTTGTAAAACTTTGAATCCTTTCACCCGTTGCAAAATTACGAAATATATACTACCTTTGCAAAAAATAAACTTAATTTAAGTCATGAATTTAAAATTTATAATTTTAGCTTTCATTTTAGCTATAGTCTTATGTTCTTGCTTTGAACGCAAAAATGATCCCATAATTAGAAACAATAGCGGAATTGAGTCTAACGATTCTACACTATATGGATTAGCTTGTGATGGTACAAATGACTCCATCATCATTATTCTTCCCTATGACTTATCCCACCCGCAAACATATTCTATTATTGAGGCATTCCGAAAACATTGTATATATGGTTTCCCAAAAGTTGGCGATCATATTGCCGTATTACTATCTAAAGATCGGAAGTCTGCAGAATGTGTTATTAACATAGAGCGTTTGTGTGGAAAATGGTATCGCAATGTGTTGCCAAATTGGCACAAGCCTGCAGCTATGACAGATCAGCAATTCTCACGAATGAAAACACATCTACTCACCGTCATGTCTAATTCTACCCAAGATTCTTTATTTCACCCTATCGAATATATGCTTGAGCTATCATCTAATGGCACAGTCAACACTTTAGAAAATCATCCTATTAAAACAAATGAAGATGATGCCAAGATTCAATTGATAGAATATCCCAAAATGAAACACTATACTTCGTGGAAACTTTATAACGGGAAACTCATTTTTTCGAATGATAGACGAGGACATATTTCTGACACTTGTTCTTTCCGCATTACAAGAAAAGACTCTCTAATAATCAACTTCAATGATGGGACAAAGATTTATTATCAAAAAAGCGAGCCAAGTCCTGAGAATGCTGATATCAATAGAGGTACGAGGCAACACAAATAATTCATAAATTCACACACCAGCAATGACCTTAACAGAACGATTTATAAAATATACCACTTTTGACACTCAGTCTAGCGAATCATCTTCGTCCGTTCCTAGCACAACAAAGCAATTTATTTTCGCAAAATATCTAAAAAACGAACTTCTTGCAGAGGGATTGTCATGTGTTGAGTTGGACAACAAAGGTTACATTTATGCTACTCTTCCAGCCAACACAAAAAAACAAATTCCAACAATTGGATTTATCTCTCATTATGACACCTCTCCTGATTGCAGTGGAAATCAGATAATAGCCCGTTTAATCGAGAATTATAACGGAGAAGATATCGTTCTTTCAGATGGCATTGTAACAGATGTCACCACTTACCCAGAATTACTATCACACATTGGAGAAGACTTGATTGTATCAGATGGGCATACTCTTCTTGGGGCTGATGACAAGGCGGGTATTGCAGAAATTGTCCAAGCTATGATTTGGCTTAAAAATCATGATGAAATCAAGCATGGTACTATTCGTATAGCTTTTAATCCTGATGAAGAGATCGGTATGGGGGCACATTACTTTGATATTGACAAGTTCAATTGCCAATGGGCATATACTATTGATGGAGGTGACATTGGCGAGTTTGAATACGAGAACTTCAATGCAGCATCTGCAAAAATCACGATTAATGGGTGTAGCGTGCATCCCGGCTACGCAAAAGGCAAAATGAAAAATGCTTCGTTAATTGCCATTAAGTTTGCTTCTTTATTACCCCAAGAGGAGACTCCTGAACACACAGAGAACTACCAAGGTTTTTATCACCTTACTTCTTTTGAAAGCCACGTAGAAAAGGGCATCTTATCGTACATCATTCGCGACCATGATCGAAAACGATTTGAAGAACGGAAAGAATTTTTGAAAAGTTGCACAAAAAAAATTAATTCTCTCTATGGAGAAGGCACTATTGAAATAAATATCTCTGACACTTATTACAATATGCGAGAGATAATGGAAAATAATCAACAAGTAATTGATATTGCTCTTGAGGCAATGCAAGCGTGTGATGTCACGCCTAAAGTACAACCTATTAGAGGTGGTACCGATGGAGCACAACTTTCTTTCCGTTCACTACCATGTCCCAACATCTTTGCCGGTGGTGTAAATTTCCATGGGCCTCATGAGTTTATATCCGTTCAGGTCATGGAAAAGGCAATGCAAGTGATTGTAAAGATATGCGAACTCACCGCTAAATTATAGTCACATATTTACAATCTTTATAGTATCTGTTTTTCTACACTTTCTCTACAAAGTAAAGGTAACAAAAAGATAAAGCAGAGTCTATTCGCTATTAAATTAGACTTACTTTATCTGTGCTAGCACATTGCAATAGGTGTGATCTATAAATTCTAAAATGATATAAACTCTTATGGTAGCTACTATTTCAAATACTTTAAGTTTCTTCTCTGGCATCTTTCAGTTCCTGCAAATTAGGCTTCGGCTCGGCATAATTGAAATAAATTTCATTCTGCTCTCGCCTTGCACTATTTTTTTGCGTATCAATCATTTGCATAGCTCGCTATGCACCTAATGATTAAATGTCATTTTATCATTTTTTATTATTTTCGGCAAAAATCTACTCGGGAAACATTCCTGAAATCATCTCAATATAATTTATAGAACCCACCTATATTATTTTTGACAATTCCACTAGCGACTTTTTTTCACCTACGATCCAAATAATATCACCCATACCAAAAGTACGAGTAGGATCTGGCGGAACTAAATCTTCTTTTCCCAAATCTAGGCCTATCACCATACAATTGAATTTGCTACGGATATTGCTTTGAGCAAGAGTCTTTCCGACAAGAGACGATTCTTTCGAAAGCACAAATTGCTGGAGTTCCATCTCGCGCTTTTCAATATCAATATCATTCGGCCACACATCATCAACTATGGCACGATTCATAATCATCAATTGATTATCCGTTCCTATGACCTGAAGACGGTCACCGGGAAAGATGATAGTATTTGCACTTGGTATATTTAAGCGACGAGAACCACGCAAAATGCTACTGACATGTACACCAAAACGTGCACCGAAGTTGGCCTCCATCAATTTTTTTCCACTCCATTTACTGTCTTCTGGAATTGTAATATCTGTAATATGAATATTTCGGTCCTCCAAACGAGAGCCGTATTTAGGCATAGCCGATCCCTCAACAACAGCAATAGTCTCACGAGCATGAAGATTTTTCATGAACATAGTTTCAATGGATATACCATAGCTTCGTATCGTTTTTGAAGATACTATTACAAAAAGGACTGCAACTGTTATAGCTATTGACCAACCATATCCCATGTTGCTCCACATCAAAATAGGTATAAGTATAATTATAGCGGCAATACTAATACGAAGAAAAATAATCAAACAGAGTGGTAGGCGGTTTGCATTGGAAGCCATCCACAGTTCGCGAAAATATTCTCCTTTGAGTTTTTTCATTGCTATGCCACGAACAAATGGTGACATTAAAACAATACAGAATCCTACCGTCAATATATTACTCCAAGGACTCGGCAACATATTATCTATTATAGGCTGACAAAAATAATACATCAACATATATATTGCCACACATACGAAATGATGTATACCTATGGTCCTAAAAAGATACATAAAATATGCTTTCCAACTATTGTTTTTAGACTTATCTTCGGGTTTAGATACTGTCATTGAGTTCAGCATCAGTAACCATTTCTCAGAAAGATGGTTTTCTAGGAAACCATAAGTAGGAATAGCGGCCTTTATCATATAAGGAGTAAAAAATGTAGTAATGACACTTACCGCAACAACAACAGGATATAGATAAGGGCTAATGACTTCAAGAGACATACCCAATGTGGCAATGATGAAAGCAAACTCACCTATCTGCGCCATAGAGAATCCACATCGCATAGCACTCTTTAGAGACTGCCCAGATATAAAATATGCAAAAGTACTAAAGACTGTATGCCCTACGACTATAGTTATTACAAGTACAATTATTGGCACTGCGTACTCTACAATTACATTTGGATCAACCATCATTCCGACCGAAACAAAGAAAATAGCTCCAAAAAGATCCTTTACCGGAGAAACTATCTTCACAATACGATCGGCTTCTATCGTTTCGGCCAAAATGCTACCCATAATAAATGCACCGAAAGCATATGAGAATCCAACACTAGATGCAATTACTGCCATCAACAAACACATTGACAATGCAACGATAAGGAGCGTTTCATTTGTCATCAATCGACGTGTCCTTCGCAAGAAATATGGTATGATAAAAATGCCAACTAAAAACCATAAAATCACAAAGAAACCTATGGTCAGAATACTTTCCAACATCTTCTCGCCACTGAGATTACTGCCTTTTGCTATGGCTGAAAGCATAACCATCAACACAATGGCAAGAATATCCTCTAGAATAAGCACACTCATCACCATTGAAGCAAATTTCTGTTGGCGCAAACCCATATCATCAAAGGCTTTATAAATGATTGTAGTTGAACTCATTGCAAGCATACCACCAAGAAATATACAATCCATTCGTCCCCAACCAAAAAGATTGCCCACAAATACTCCAAGCACAATCATAAAAAATACAACCGTAAGAGCTGCAATAATAGGAGCAGGCCCCATCTTTGTGATCTTCTTAAACGAGAAATCCAATCCAAGAGAAAACAGCAAGAACACCACACCGATGTCTGACCATACTTTTATACTATTATTATCAGCCACCGATGGCGTATATGGCATCAGCGGAGAGACCAAAAAGCCCGCAACTATATATCCAAGTACGAGAGGTTGCTTCAACTTCTTAAATAACAATGTCACAACTCCCGCTGTAACTAGAATAAGTGCCAAGTCAACTATTAGAATAGGTATTTCCATTTACATTTATTATTCGTTTTTATTTTGGTGCCTTACAATAGGTAATTATTTTCTAGAACATACACTCAAAACTGAGCATCAATTTTTCTACGAAGATTTCTTTCCAAACTTTGGATCAAGCTTAATCATTGCTGCTGCGACAAAAGTCAAAGTGCATAATAGCATTACAATGACAAAGAAATAGCGATAACCTACCACTTCTTGCAATAGCCCTGCCACAAGGCCTGGCAAGAATAAACTCAATGCCATAAATCCTGTACATATAGAGTAGTGTGCCGTCTTTCGTTCTCCCTGAGAGAAATATATCAAATACATCATATAGGCTGTAAAACCTAAACCATAACCAAACTGCTCCAAGAATACACATATGTTTATCACTAGCAAGGAATCTGTCTGTAGGTATGCCAACAAAACATACACAACATCTGGCAATGTTATACTGCATACCATTGGCCATAATGCCTTGCGCAAACCACATTGTGATACATAGATTCCGCCTAAGATACCCCCAAGGACCAACCCGATAACACCTACAGTACCTTGGACCAATCCTATTTCTTGTGGAGAAAGCCCAAGTCCGCCTTGCGATATAGGATCAACAAGAAATAATGGACATATCTTTACTAGTAAGCCTTCTGGCAATCGATAGAAAAGCATAAAAAACAATGCCACCAAAACATCCTTTTTGCTAAAGAACGATTTGAAGGTATCCTTAAAATCATTCAAGACATCACCGACTTTACGCTTGACAATATCTGTAACCTCGTAAGATTTTTTATTTTTTGGCAGTACATGGAAATGGTATAAACCTATTGCCACCATAATACCTGCAACAAGATAGAACATCAATGCCCATGCATAGCTCACGTTGCGTGTCCACCATTCCAACGATCCGGCAATAATAATCAGTATGCCCTGTCCAAACATCATTGACAGACGATAAAATAGCGAGCGAATGCCTACAAAAAAGGATTGTTGATGGCCATCCAATGCGTGCATGTAATATCCGTCGGCTGCGATATCGTGTGTTGCACTAAAGAATGCCATCATCCAAAAAAAGCACACTGTACATTGTATCCAAAAACTTGTAGGTATGGTAAATGCCACACCAGCTATTGCTGCTCCAATAAGCAATTGCATAGATACTATCCACCAACGTTCTGTTTTCAAAATATCAATAAATGGACTCCACAATGGTTTTATCACCCATGGCAGATAGAACATAGAAGTATAAAACGTAACTTCCGCATTACTTAACCCAAGCCGTTTATACATCATCACAGAGACAACTGTAACAATAGCATAGGGGAGTCCTTCTGCAAAATACAGCGATGGGACCCAACTCCATGGATTATTAAATGGTCTCTTTAGCATTTTATTTTATTATTTAACGTGAGTTCGATGAATTTTAACTTGTTGTAAATTTGGTGATTAGCGAGATTAGTTGTAACTTTATAGTATAAAAATCCAAAGTATACAAACCAATCTCACTATGTTCACCGAAGGCAAAGTTACAGAAATTTTCTTTA
>JAZLJQ010000062.1:0-13196 GCA_045617965.1 Prevotella sp. | reverse complement strand
CATGCGTGATATAGAAAACTGCTGTTCATAATTGTACATTTGTTTGTGGTTATTCAAATATACAATAAGTTCAGCGGTTTTCTTCTATTTTACATAATTAATTACTTCCTATCACTCGAAATGTCGGATGAACCAAATTTTATATCTTGAAGGCTCTTATCGTGATGGGATCTTGGATATGCGGATATATGGGTATTAAATACCTACCTATAACTATCGTTGGGCCAATAAATGCAACACGCCCAATGATAGTGCTCATTGGAGCAATGATGTTGCTTGGGGAACGATTGAATTTTTGGCAATGGGTGGGAGTCATTGTAGCCTTCATAGCATTTATTCTTCTCAGCCGTAGTGGAAAAAAAGAAGGGATAGACTTCCGTAGCAATAGATGGATTATTTTTGTGATTCTTTCAAATATATTAGGTGCAATATCCGCTCTTTATGATAGATGGTTATTGAGTCCTAATGGGTTGTATTGCGACAAAATCTCAGTACAACTATGGAACAATCTTTATCAGTTTATATTGCTTGCGATTATTGTCTTTGTAAGTCGCGTGCTTATTAAAGGTTATAAAGCCAAGGTTTTTTCGTGGAGATGGAGTATCGTTATGATTTCTGTTTGCTTGAGCATAGCCGATTTTGTCTATTTTTGGGCATTAGGCCAACAAGATGCTTTGGTTTCTATCGTCAGCATGATTCGCAGAGGGAGTGTTGTTGTGTCTTTTACTTTTGGTGCCCTAATATTCAAAGAGAAGAACCTCCGCTCAAAAGTCATAGATTTAGTTTTGGTCCTTCTCTCAATGGTTTTCATTTTTATCGGAAGCCGATAAAAAACTATTTCTTCTTCAACTCGTCACGAATTTCTGCCAACAACTTTTCTGTTGTAGTAGGTTCTGGCATAGTAGGTGTAGTTGGTTCTTCATGTTTTTTGTGCATCTTTGCAATGGCTTTGATAGCAATGAAGATACTTAATGCTATGATGAGAAAGTCAATGACATTTTGAATAAATAAACCATACATGACCTTCGCATCTCCAATGGCTAATAAAAGTTTTGAGAAATCAATGCCACCTGTAATAATACCAATGAGTGGCATAATAACATCATTCACAAGCGAGGAAACAATTTTACCAAATGCGCCACCAATGATGACACCGATAGCCATATCCATCACATTTCCCTTAAGCGCAAAAGCTTTAAAATCTTCAATAAATTTACTCATAATGTTTGTTATAAGAATTAATAAATATAAGTGAGAACTATTTGATTTTTTCTTTTTCAAGGTGAAAGCGCATCAAAAAACTCTTTCCTAATAGATGATTCTGTAGTGGGTTGTAATCCTTTTAAGAACTGTAGGAAATCTGCTCGTAGACGCTGAAATTCTGGACAAGAAGAATAATTAGAATTGCGCCTTAGCATAGCACGAACATCTTGCATTGAATGGCGATATGATGAAAGTTCGTTGTTCATTTGTGTAATATGTATTGCATTGTGCCTTATCTCTTCTTCACGTTGATGGCGTAGCGAGGCACACACCTTTGTTATCAGTGGCACAACAATATTATCAAAAAGATGGTGTCCTTGTATGTATAGATATGTATTCTGTGGAGTGACTCCCAAAGATTGCATCTCTTGGGTGAGTGAGTTTATTTCTTCTTCGCAGTTAGGGAAAGTCTTGCGCAACATAGCAAGTTTATGGCGTACCTTATCTTGCAAGTGCTTCATTTGCGCTCCAGTATTGTTTAAACTTGAACGTCCAAGTTGTATTACCGAAATGAAATCCATCATTGAAAATTTCTCATAATGGTTGGTACGGTAAGCCCAAATAGACCAAACAAATAATGGGAAACATATCTTTGAAAAGTCATAAAGCAAACGCTCAAAGTCAAAAGTAATACTATCGTTTAATGTCGCCATCACGCAGACATTATGGAGTGAAGGTGCGTAGCATTGGTAGTTTTCAATAGCATAAGCATAAGTATGAAATACATATGGCGATTTTAAAATCTGCTCTGAGGTATGTGTACATCCTTGTAAAAGATAGTCATAATCGGCATCTACACAAGCTATCATCCCTTGACCCATATGCTCAAATAATCGGTTTTTAAGTACAGATTTCTTTCCTTTAGTAAGGTTTGTTCGGGATGGTAGCATAATTTCAAAATATCGCGTGTCATTCTCAAATTCGCTGAGTAGTGTGTGCCAAAAGTAAATGTCATCGAAACTTTCTACATAGGCAATGATGCGTTTACGCGACTTTTTCGAACGTAGTCTATTATAGGCTTCGTAATAATGTGATGTTAGGTTGTCCGTTAAACGTTTGCTCATTGTTTATGTACAAATATGTAATCGTATAGTGTAGATTTCTATTGTTGGTCTGTAATGTCGGATACTTCTGTAACATTGTCTAGCCAGCCATTAACGATAAGTGCGGGGGAATGTGTGGTCAAGATGATTTGCGCATTAGGGTTCAATTCTTGGATGAGGTCTATTAGACGTTCTTGCCACTCAATGTGCATACTTACTTCTGGCTCGTCCATGAGTAGTACGTAGTGTTGAAAATCTTCAACAAGTACAGTTAGTAATATTGCTAGCATCTGTTTTTCACCGCTTGAAAGTTGGTAAGGAGTAAGCACTTCACCATATTGTAGAAATTTTATTTCGTTTTTTTCTCTAATAAGGCTTTTGCTTGTTGCTGCAAATAGCTCATCAACGATGTCTTGAAATCTTGTTTTAGTTTGTGAAATGCGCTGTGCTTGCTCTTGTGCGTCTTTTTTGCCTTGTTGTAGGATGGAGATAATCTGGTTGCCGATATTTACTTGGTAATCAAGGTATTGACGCTGCAGTTGATAGAGCTGCCAATCGAGTTCGGTTTTTATGTGTGCACCACTTGTACGGCTTACCACATCGCTTGTCATCAAAGGATGATCAAAACCTCTAATCACATCATAGCGAATGCGTTCTGCATTTTCCGGGAATACGATGATGTTACCTCTTGGGACAGGCCCTGCAGTCAATTCTCCGTTCATGCCTAGTGTATCAATAATGCGGTTTAGGATAGTACTTTTCCCAACTCCATTTATTCCACTGAGTATATTTACTTTAGGATCAAGTGTCCATTTGATATGTTTTTTGCCACTCCATAAAGAGTCAATTTCGACTTGTTTGATGTATTGAGCATATTTCTGCATAGTAGTGAAATTATGGTCTTAGTATTTGCAAATGTAGTCAAAATTTATTAAAACCATCAGTTTTTGTAATATTTTACCTATATGCTAAATTAATTGATAATTGATAAGAAATAATATGGTTGTTTGAGTGGATAAATAAAAAGCATGGCTTATATTTTGTAAAATCTTTCTTTCTGTGTAAATTCGCAACTCAAATATTTCTTTTAATTCTTAATACAAAATCATGGTAAAAAGATTAATTTCGCTCATGGTGCTTTGTGTGCTAGCAATAATAGCAAATGCACAAATCACTACATCATCTATTCAGGGTAAAGTAATGGCAGAAGATGGTGAGGTCATCGGTGCTACAATTCTGGTGATTCATGTTCCAACAGGGACTCGTTATCAAGCTGTTACAAATCTCAGTGGACGCTTCAATATCTCAAATGTGCGTGTCGGTGGGCCGTATTCTATCACGGTATCATACATCGGGTACAACAAGAAGACTTATGAGGGAATGAATGTAGAGTTAGGCAATCCATTGGCATTGGATGTAATCCTTTCTGCTGATAGTAAGGAGCTTGATGAGGTTATCATCGTTTCGTCTTCAAAGATGAAGTCAAGTAAGGCCGGAGTAAGTACCGAAATCAATGCAGAAAAGATAGGTATGATGCCTACTGTATCACGCGGCATTAACGATTTGCTTTATCTCACTCCTCAAGGTGCTTCAATCGGTGGCAATTTCGCTGTTGGTGGAGGTAACTATCGTCAGTCTTATGTTACAGTTGATGGTGCGGCAATGAATAATGCATTTGGTATAGGTGGTAACTTGCCTGCTAATGGTTCTCCTATATCTTTGGATGCACTTGACGCGGTTTCGGTTTCCATTACTCCATTTGATGTACGGCAGAGTGGTTTTACCGGTGGTGCTATAAATGCGGTAACCAAGTCGGGTACAAATCAGTTTAAAGGTTCTGCTTATTTCTATAACACCAATGTGAATCTTCGTGGGAATAAGGTAGGTGACTACGAGCTCAATCGCGAACGTTCGCATTCTACTACTTATGGCGTAACATTGGGTGGCCCTATCATTAAGGATAAGCTTTTTTTCTTTGTTAATGGCGAATATGAAGATAATGTCTCAGCAGGTCCTACGGGCATTGCCCGAGAAGATGAGTCTGAAAATTGGAGCGTAAGTTCTGGTAATATTCATCGTCCGACGGTTGAAAAGATGGATGCTATTCGCAACTTCTTGATAGACAATTATGGTTATGATCCAGGTCGCTATCAAGGCTATTCTCTTAAGACGCCTTCTTATAAGCTCTTGGCTCGCGTTGACTGGAATATCAATGACAACAACAAGTTGAATGTGCGTTTTAATACTACTCATACAAAGGATTCTAATCCTCCATCTACGTCCACGAATCCGCTAACTCATGGTAAGGTTTATCCGGGAAATCCTGATTTAGGTATCGCTTCTGGAAGAGCTCAGGCTGGCAGAATGGCTAACGCTGCTATGTATTTTGAGAGTTCACGCTATTATCAAGAGTGTAATTATACTTCACTTGCGGGCGAATGGACTTCTAAATGGGGGAATTTCAACAATGCATTGCGTTTGACTTATTCCGATCAAGACGAGCCTCGTTCTTATGAAGGCGGTGCATTCCCGACTGTTGATGTTTTGGAAGACGGAGCGGTATATACTTCATTCGGTCCTGATCCATTCACTGAAGGAAATCTTCGTCGCGTACGCACTTTTGTTGCTACCGATGAGTTGACTTATTCTGTCGGTAAGCACAATCTCTTAGCAGGTGTTCAATACGAAACTAATAAGGCAGAAAATGCTTATATGCAAGGTGGTAATGGATTTTATATATTCTCTTCGTGGAAAGATTTCAAAGAAGGAAATCTCCCTGCGGCATATTGCCTTTCCACTGCGGCTTCTCTTGACGAGAGTAGGTTTACTGCAAAGATGAATCAGAATTTCTTCTCATTCTATCTCCAAGACCAAATAAACTTTACAGATAATTTTAAACTTACAGGTGGTGTCCGTTTTGAAGTGCCGATATATCCTTTTCTAAAGAATAACTATAACTATGCATTGGCAGCCATTAATTTTAATGGTAACAAGTATTCAACCGATCAATTGCCAAAATCTCATTTGACAGTTTCTCCACGAGTTGGTTTCAATTGGGATCTCACGGGTGAGCGTAAATATATTCTTCGTGGTGGTACAGGTTACTATATTGGCCGCATGCCGTTTGTATGGCTTGTTTCAGTGGTGAGTAATTCAAATTGTGGCCAGTTCCAGTATTTGTATAACAAACCTTCTGATGCAACTGAATTCGGCCAAATTCCTTTCTCCAAGGATCTTAGTGGACAAATCGCGACTCTTGTTGCCAATTATAAGCAAGCCACGGGTAAGGATATTACTAATACGGCAGGTTCTGTTGCTCCGTCTTCTCCAACCATTCTTGACCGCAATCTTAAGATGAATGCCGCATGGAAATCATCTTTGGCATTTGATGTAAAATTGCCTTATGATATAGATTTCTCTCTAGAGGGTATCTATAGCAAGGAGTTTAATCCGACAGTATTCCTCAATGGTAATGCTTTTTGGGATGGTAAGACTTATACAGAAATTGTTCCTGGTGACCAACGTAAGGTTTATAAAA
Organism: Prevotella sp.; assembly: GCA_045617965.1. Lineage (GTDB taxonomy): Bacteria > Bacteroidota > Bacteroidia > Bacteroidales > Bacteroidaceae > Prevotella. The sequence goes on along the minus strand of JAZLJQ010000062.1, from coordinate 7,352 downwards.
ATGCTGTAGGCAATTATTCTCCTTGTATTATTTCAAATGGTGGCGATGGTGCGTATTACTATTCTGTTACAGCATCTTTGAAGAAGGCTTTTGACTTTGGACTTGATGTGATGGCATCTTATACCTATTCTATGTCTAAGAGTTATACGGATGGTGCTGGCGACCAAGCATCTTCTGCTTATAACACGAATCGTTATTCTATCAATGGTATGAATGATTGTGAGCTTGGCTATGGTACATTTGTAACGCCAAACAAATTTCTTGTTTCTGCGATGTATCATAAGGCTTATGCAAAGAACTTTGCAACTTCTGTGGGTATTATATACGAAGGTATGAATTCTGGATATAATTCAGGATTTGGAGCAACACGTTATTCTTACACATTTGGTGCTTGCTATTCTGGCGATAACGGATCTAACAACTTGCTTTATATTCCGGGAGCACGTGAGGAACTGAATAATTGGAATTTTGTAACCAATGGTCAAGTTATAGATGCTTCTGGTAATAAGGTTGACTATACTGCCGATATGCAACGCGATGATTTCTGGGCATATATTAATCAAGATTCTTATTTGAAGAATCATAAGGGAGAGTATGCAGAGCGTGGTGGTGCTGTCATGCCTTGGCATCATCAGTTAGATTTTAAGTTTATGCAAGATTTCTATATCAAGTCTGGTAAGACTAAGAATACTCTTCAACTCGGTGTTGATATCAAGAATCTTGCTAATCTCCTAAACCATGATTGGGGGTTGTATAAGACGGTAAACAATACTTCGCTCATTTCAGGCAGTCAAGCAGATGGCTTGAAGTTTGCAAAGGATGGCAATTATCAGTTAAAGAAGACGTATAGTGACTATACTAGCTTCTTGTCAACTTATTCTATCCAATTTAGTATTCGCTATATATTTAATTAATACTTAAGTATATTGGTTATGAATAAAAAGGGCTTTCATAGGTAAGCCCTTTTGTTTTTTATCAAATTAATAAAAATAAAACTTTTTTGTACATTCGCACATATTTTATTTGAAAATGAAAAATAAGCTTTTTCTTGGTCTTTTTTTATTGCTTGTAGCAAATACTATTTGGGGGTTGATGGCTCCATTAGTCAAGGATTTGCTAAATATGGGTATGATGACTGGGCTGACGCTTTCAGCCATAAGGACTTATGCGTGTGGTATCTTGTTTTGGATACTTGATTTTTGTTTGCCCCAAAAGATTACCAAGTCTGAGTCGTTGTTGCGAAAAGATTTCCCGCTTCTCTTCTTGGGTGGAGTTCTATTTATTGTTGGCACGCAGACACTTACGAATATAGGTGCCCAATATACATATGCCGTCGATGCAGCCGTATGTTGTAGTGTAACTCCTCTTTTCACATTGATTTTAGGAGCGATATTTTATCATCGCGCTTTCCCGCCATTTTTGAAGATTCTAGGCGTGTTGCTAGGCATGTCGGGGGTGTTGGTGTTTATTTTTGCTACGGAGAACAATCCTGAGATGAATGTCACAAATGCTTTCTTGGGTGATTTGCTGTGTGTCCTTTCTCAAATATGTGGCGCTGTATATCTTGTGTTTTTTGTAAAAGTGGCGGGCCGTTATTCTGCATTTACATTGATGAAGTGGCTGTATACTTTTGCTTTTGTTGTGATGTTGCCGTTTACTATTGTTGATGTTGTTGAGGTGCCGTGGGCAAACCTTTCTTACGATGCGTGGTTTGATTTGTTATATATAGTCTTGCCTGGTTCGTTTGTCGCTTATCTGCTTGTTCTAATGTCGCAAAAACTTGTTACACCTACACTTATTGCGATGTGTAATTATATACAGCCGTTAGTCGCAGCCATATATGCTATTATTTTAGGTATGGCTGTTATTACATCTGCAAACATTTTGGCGACTATCCTTATTTTTGTAGGTGTTTGGCTTGTAGAAGGCACTTCGGGTAGGATTAAGTTTAAGTGATTCCAAGGTGAAGGCCCCCCCTTATATGGGGACTAGTTTTTTCTTTTTTAGTTTTTTGAGCCGTCTCCTAATTTGCGCGAAACGAAAATTATAATTGTCACTCTTTGTTCTAATTCTTTTCCCAAAAGGCTTTAGTAAAGATTATTAGGACTGAAAAGATTTCAAGACGGCCGATGAGCATTAGTGCTGTGCATAGCCATTTCACGGCTATAGGCAATGACGCCCATGCTAGATGTGAGTCAAGTGTGTTGCCAAAAGCTGGCCCGCAGTTTGAAATGCAACTTATGACAACGAAAAATGCTTTGTGTATAGGGATATCCATACAGAGAAAGATGGTAGAGAAGATAATGACGATAGTTATGTAGATGGTAAGGAAGTTTGTAAGTGTCGCCTTGTTTCCGCGTGTGAGTATGGTATGGTTTATTTTTACAGGCAGGATGGCCATGGGGTGTAATATGTGTTTGAATTCGTTTGCCGCAAGTTTTAGCAAAAGCAATACGCGAATGCTTTTCATTCCGCCACTTGTGCTACCTGCACAAGCTCCCATTATCATGGTCAGGGCAAGGACGAACCATATTACTACAGGCCATGTGCTGACATTCTCGCTGTATAGTCCAGTAGATGTGATTATTGATGTAACCTCAAACAATGATGCTCGGAAAGCATGTTCGATTCCCATGCCAAGGTCTGACATCATCAATTGTAAAAAGACAAAAAGTGTGACGGCTATCAGTACTCCAACAAAGAACCGCACTTCGCTGTCTTTGAAGAATTGTTTTATTTTCAGTTTAAAAAGGAAAGAATAAAGCAAAGTGAAATTTATTCCGGCTAGAAACATGAATGCGATTTCTATATATTCTATTAGTGGAGAATTGAAAGCCATTACACCTCCTCCATAAGGTGTGTTGCCTCCTGTTGCTGTTGTAATCATGGCATAGTTTATACTATCAAAAATATTCATCCCTGCAAGATACAAACAGCCGACACAAGCGATTGTAAGTATTACATATGTAGTCCATATCCATCTTGAATTGGTACGGATTCTTGGGTGTACGCGTACTTTTGACACTCCTGTAGCCTCTGCGGCAAATACTTTTACGTCACCGTCTGCAAAAGCGGGGATGATAGCGATAGTGAAGAAAACTATACCGAGGCCGCCTATCCATTGTGTCAGAGACTGCCAAAATATGAGCCCGTGCGACTTGTTAAGGTCAGAGACTGAAATGCCTGTCGTTGAAAAACACGACATTGCCTCAAAGAACGCATCTGTGAAATTGTCGATATATCCACTTAGGAGATAAGGCAACGAACCTGCAAGCGAGAAGATGACCCATGAACAGGACACTACGAGATAGGAATCTCTCCGTGAAAGGTTGTTTTCGGCATGGTGGCCGTGTTGGCATAAAGCAATGCCAATGATTGCTGTTGTTGCGGCCGATATTCCAAACGACATGGTGTCATTCTCATGATAGCATATAGAAACACACATGCATATGAGCATCAGCACTACTTCAATATAAAGCAAGTGCCCGATAATTTTTGCAAGCAGTTTGTAGTTATGCATATTGCCTTCTTATGTGTGTTATGTTGTAGGCTTATGAAAATAGGTTTTCCATCTTTCTTATCATCATCTCGTTGCAGAATACAACCACACGATCGCCTTCTTGTATTTGTGTCATACCATTGACAAGTGTTCCGACTCCATTTCTTACTAGTCCTCCGATGGTCATTTCCGGTGGCAGTTTGAGATCTTTTACGAGTTTACGTGTAACTTTTGCGTTATGTTGAACAGCGAATTCTGCAACATCGGCTTTTGCCGTCATCATAAATCGGACATTTTTTACATCTTCTCCGAGCATCATCTGATAGATGTGGCTTGCTGTTATGGCACGTTTGTTTATGAGCGTACCTATGTCAAGACTTTCGGCCATACTCATGTAGTCTACATTATCAACCATTGCTACGGTCTTTCTTACTCCGAGTCGTTTTGCTGTGAGGCAGGCAAGGATATTGGCTTCGGTACTACCCGACAGAGCAACAAAGGCTTGTTTATATTTTATACCTTCATCCATTAGAAGATTGAGGTCGCGTCCATCTCCGTTGATGATCAATGCGTTTGAGCGATCAATGAGTTCGTTTAGCTGTTCACATCTTTGTTCATCTCTTTCAATTACTTTTACGTTCATATAGTCAGGCATCGCTTTCACTGCCCTTACAGCAGTCTTTCCTCCACCCATGATGATGACATTTTTTACATCTTCATACTCTGCCTTGCCTACTAGTTGACGAATATATGGAATGTTGTCGGTTGGAGTCATGAAATATGCTATATCACCAAGATGGAGTTCATCATTTCCTCGTGGGATTAGTGTCTCGTCTTGGCGTTTGATGGCTACGATGTGGAACGGATCGTCGTTTCTTGCCAATTCCATCAGTGGTTTGTTGAGTATCTGGCAGCCTTCGCGTAGTTTTATTCCGAGCATGGTTAGAGCTCCTTCATATACATCCCATCGTTGCCGCGCCCAACTCAGTTTTAGGCCAGTAACAATTTCTTGTGCTGCGAGTAGTTCGGGATATATGAGTGAATCTACTCCAAGTTTTGCAAATAGCGTTTGCACATCTGGTAGCAGATAGTCGGGTTTGTCTATTCTTGCGACAGTTCTTTTTGCTCCTAGGGTTTTGGCGATGATACAGCTCATCGTATTGGTATTTTCATCGGCATTGACTGCAACGAAAAGATCGGCGCTAGCTGTGCCGGCTTCTTTCAGTGTTTGTATGCTTGTCGGTGCAGCGCAGATGGTCATGAGGTCAAAGTTGTTGGAGATGTTTGCTAGGTTTGATTCCTCTTCATCGATAAGTACGATGTCCTCATTGTCCCTAATCAGCAGTTGTGCTAAGTAAAGGCCTATGCTGTTGGCTCCGGATATGATAATTTTCATAAGCTGATAAGTTGTGTTATTTTGTTTGCTATGGCCTCTTCGTCAAGTGCGATAGAATGTTTTACTTCTTTTATACTACCATGTGTGATGAATTCATCGGGTATGCCCATGCGAACAATTTTTGTTGCATAGTTGTTGTCTTGCATCCATTCTGTAACAGCCGATCCAAGTCCCCCATTGCGCACTCCGTTCTCAACTGTTATGACGATATTGAATTTTTTACCCACTTCGTGTAGAATATTTTCATCAAGTGGCTTTAAAAATCGCATATCGTAGTGCGCTACGCTCTTCTCTGATAAGGTAATAGCCCTTTGGACATCGTTTCCAATAGGGCCAATGCTTAATACGGCAATGTCGCTTCCGTCATTAATTTTTCGTCCTGTGCCTATTTTGATTTCGGTCAGCGGACAGCGCCAATCTATCAGTTCGCCTTTTCCACGTGGGTAGCGTATGACGAATGTTCCCTTGCCCGGAAGTTGTGCTGTATACATTAGGCGACGCAGTTCCATTTCGTCCATGGGCGAGCATATCGTAAGATTGGGTATGGGCCTTAGGTAAGCTAGGTCAAATACTCCGTGATGCGTTGTACCATCTTCACCGACTATTCCAGCGCGGTCGAGGCAAAGCACGACAGGAAGGTTGAGTATTGCTAGGTCATGAATGATGTTGTCGTATGCTCGCTGTGCGAATGAGCTATAGATGTTGCAGAATGGTATCAATCCTTCTTTTGCCATTCCACCAGAGAATGTCACAGCGTGTCCTTCTGCAATACCGACATCAAAAGCTCTGTCGGGCATTTGCTTCATCAGTATGTTCATGCTACATCCTGTAGGCATAGCCGGTGTTACACCTATGATTTTTTTGTTGGCTCTTGCTAGTTCCAGAAGTGTTTCGCCAAATACATCTTGATATCTTTGTGGCTGTTTTCTGCTAGTAGATATTAATCGTTCGCCCGTTTCTGTGTCAAATATTCCCGGAGCATGGAAAATAGTTGGGTTTTCTTCAGCCGGCTTATAGCCTTTGCCCTTTTTGGTGTGTAGGTGTAGTATTTTGGGACCTGTCATGTCTTTTATTGCGCGTAGTACGCGCACTATTTCCGTCACGTTATTTCCATCAATTGGTCCAAAATAACGTATGTCCATCCCTTCGAATATTGTCTGTTGTTGCGATAGGAGCGACTTTATGGCATTGTTGAAACGTATTATTGTTTTCTTGCGTTTGTCGTCAAGCATACCACGGTTGTGTAGCCAGTTCGACAGGTTGAAACGGATGCGGTTATAGTTCTTGTTGGTGTTTAGGTGTAACAGGTAGTCTTTCATCCCACCGACACTACGATCGATGCTCATGTTGTTGTCATTGAGTACGATGAGCATGTCATTAGGTTGTTGTGAAGCATTGTTAATACCTTCGTATGCCAATCCACCGCTTAAAGCTCCGTCACCGATGATTGCGACAATATGTTCGGGATGTTCTTTGAGTTTCTTTGCCGCCACCGCCATACCCAATGCTACGGATATGGAGTTGCTAGCATGTCCGCAAGTGAATGTGTCGTATTCGCTTTCGTTTGGAGTTGGGAATGGGCACAACCCACCGAATTTGCGGTTTGTGCTGAATTTTTCACGTCTGCCCGTGAGTATTTTGTGTCCGTAAGCTTGGTGCCCCACATCCCATACGAGTTTGTCAAGTGGTGTTTGGTAGACATAATGCAAGGCCACTGTCAACTCTATTGCTCCGAGCGAAGAGCCGAGATGTCCGGGGTTGTCAGCTAACTGGTCAATGATGAAATGTCGCAACTCGTCACAAACTTGTGGCAACTGGGTGATGTCCAGCTTTCTCAAGTCAGATGGATATTGTATGGTTTGAAGTAAGCTCACTTTTTGTCTATTTTTTTGTTTTTTTGAGGCTTGCTTTCTTTTTTTCGACAGCTTTTGCATAGCTAGAGAAATCTTTCATAACTTTTTCTTGTATGCTCTTGTATTCTTTTGGATTTTCTTTCTCCAATTTTTTTAAGTCTGTTTCCCAATTTTTGCTCAATGTATCTAAAGCCGTTATTGTGTAGTTCACTATTGAATCCACTTGTTCGCTTGTTTTCATTTTTTCTATTTTTTCAAGCGAATTTATGAGTATTCCATTCCATCTGTCGTTGAATGTTGGCTCGTTTGAACATGCTGCTAGGAACATTACGCAAATAGTGATAATGATAGTTTTCTTCATGATGTCCATTATTTTGCGAGACAAAATTAGTGTAAGGCGAGTGAAAAGCCAAATTTATTTGTGCATTGCCGAGCCGCCACCAAATTTGCACAAAGTGAAAATTAGTGTAAGGCGAGTGAAAAGCCAAATTTATTTGTGCATTGCCGAGCCGCCACCAAATTTGCACAAAGTGAAAATTAGTGCAAGGCGAGCGAAAAGCAAAAAATATGTTACATGAAATCTTAGAGAAAAGACTATAAAGTC